>CAYORO010000524.1:0-1515 GCA_964406355.1 uncultured Limibaculum sp. | reverse complement strand
GATCGGCACGATCTACTGGTTCGCCTACTTCCTGGTGATTCTGCCGGTGCTCGGGATCACCGAGCGGGCCGAGCCGGAGCCGCGGACGATCGAGGAGGCATTCGAGGCCGAGCATCCCAAGCCCGAGGCCGAGGGCGGCGCCGCCCCGGTGCCGGCCGAGTGATGCGAGCGAGAGGAGGCACAGCCATGCGCACGCAAATCTTCGCCGCGATCGCCGCCGTCACGGTCGGCCTCTCGGGATCCGCGCTCGCTGCCGGTGGCGGCGGGCATGTCACGGATGTGGACTTCAGCTTCGAGGGCCCGTTCGGCACCTATGACCGCTTCCAGCTGCAGCGCGGGTTCCAGGTGTTCCACCAGGTCTGTGCGGGCTGCCACGGCCTGAAATACGTGGCGTTCCGCGAGCTCGGCGACGAGAACGGGCCGGGCTTCCCGGCCGATCAGATCAAGGCGATCGCCGCGCAGTATCAGGTGGTGGACACCGGCCCCGATGCCCTGCCGGGCGACACGCGGGACGGCATCGCGTCCGACAAGTTCCCGGCCAACGACCTGATGGCCGCACCCGATCTCAGCCTGATGGCCAAGGCGCGGTCCGGGTTCCACGGGCCCTACGGCACCGGGCTCAGCCAGCTGATGAACGGGATCGGCGGGCCGGAATACATCTACTCGTTGCTCGTCAGTTACACGGGCGAGGACAAGGAGCAGGCCGGCGCGATCCTCTACAAGAACACCGCCTTCCAGGCCGGTGAGTGGATCGCGATGGCCCAGCCGCTCTATGGCGACGATGTGGAGTATACCGTCCATGGCGATGCCAACGGCTATACCCCGCCGGAGCCGACGCTCGAGCAGCAGTCCAAAGATGTCGCGGCGTTCCTGATGTGGGCGGCCGAGCCGCGGATGGTCGAGCGCAAGGAGGCGGGCATCCGCAACCTCGTCTGGCTGGTGATCCTGGCGGCCCTCCTTTACGTGACCAACAAGCGGATCTGGGCGCCGATCAAGGGCGAGCACTGAGCCTCGCCCCCAGCCCCGCCGAGACCCGGAGCCCCGCCCGAAAGGGCGGGGTTTCGCATTGGGCGGGTCCGCGCTAAGGCGTCGGGCCAACCCGTGGAGCGCGCATATGTCCTACAACAGCTTCGGCCATCTCTTCCGCGTGACGACCTGGGGCGAAAGCCACGGGCCGGCGCTCGGCTGCACCGTGGATGGCTGCCCGCCGGGGCTCGCGCTCGCCGAGGCGGACATCCAGCACTGGCTCGACCGGCGCCGCCCGGGCCAGAGCCGCTACACCACCCAGCGCCGCGAGCCGGACCGGGTGGAGATTCTCTCCGGCGTCTTCGAGGGGCAGACCACTGGCACGCCGATCCAGCTGATGATCCGTAACGAGGACCAGCGCTCGAAGGACTACTCCCAGATCGCCGAGACGTTCCGCCCCGGCCATGCGGACTACACCTACTGGGTGAAATACGGAATCCGGGACTATCGCGGCGGCGGGCGCTCCTCGGCGCGGGAGACGGCGGCGCG
>CAYORO010000523.1:0-1529 GCA_964406355.1 uncultured Limibaculum sp. | reverse complement strand
GCCGCGCACGAAGCCGATCAGCGCCGAGACGAAGTTGATCAGCCGGTCGGTCACGCCGCCCGCATTCATGATCGCGCCGGCCAGCTCGAACATCGGAATCGAGATCAGCGCAAACTTGGTCGAGCCGTCATACATGTCGAGCGCGACGGTCACGAGGCTGCTCACGCCCTCGGTCGCGAGGAGCCCGAAGACGCCCGCCACCGCCAGCGCCACCGCGATCGGCACGTTGAGGCAGATCATCGCGACCAGCGCGAGAAAGATCAGCAGCATCAGCATCAGCGCGCCTCCCGGCCCGGCTGCGGGCCTGGCCGCGAACCCGGGTCTGCTGCGGTGCCTGCGGCGATCTCGGGATGGGTCTCGGCGGCGCGCTTGAGCTCGGTCTCGACCTCGTGCTCGATCTCCTCATGCTCGAGCGAGACGCCGCGGGCCGTCGCCACCCAGTAGCCCGGCAGGCTGAGCAACTCGCAGAGGATGAAGAGCGCCGCCCCGATCGGGATCACCGACTGCGTGAGCTGCACCGGCACCCAGGTGAGCGAGGTGAGGCTCATGCCCTCGAGCACCTGCACCACCTCGAGCCCGGCCCAGGCCATCAGGAGGAAGAAGCCGATCACGATCACCTCGGCCAGCACCAGCGCCCCCATGCGCGCCGGCATCGGGATCGATAGCAGCACGCTGTCGAGCCCGATATGGCGCCGCTTCAGCGCCGCGAGCGCCGCACCGTAATAGGTGATCCAGGAGAGCTGGATCGCCGCCACCTCGTCATACCAGCTGAGCGAGTTGCCCCAGAGGCGGAACAGCACCGCCACGATCACCACGATCGTGAGCGACACCATGAGGATCACGGTGACCCATTCGAGCACCGCTTCGAGCAGGCGAGAGACGCTGGCGAGCATGGGATGGCCCCGGAGGGTGGGCGCCCGCCCCGGCCGGGACGAGCGACGGTTTCGCGCGGATCAGGACCCGCCGGCGAGGCCGAGCACGGTGTCGATCAGGGCCTGCCCGCCCTCGACCTCGGCCGCGAAGCCCTCATAGATCGGCTGCGACGCGGCGATGAAGGCCTCCTTGTCGGCCTCGTTCACCTCGACCCCGGCCGACTTGATCACGTCGAGCAGCTCGACCTCGAGATTGGCCGCGGTCTCGTAGACGAAGGCCTGGGTCTCGGTGCCGCAACCTTCGATGCCGGCCTGCACGTCCTCGGGCAGACGGCCGAAATGGGTCTCGGACATCAGCACATAGGCGGGCGTGTAGACGTGGCCGGTGATCGAGAGGTACTTCTGCACCTCCTGGAACTTGGCCGAGGCGATCTGGGCATAGGGGTTCTCCTGGCCGTCGATCACGCCGGTCTGGAGCGCGGTGAACACCTCGGAGAAGGCCATCGGCGTTGGGTTGGCGCCATAGAGCTGGAACATCTTCACGCGCCAGGCGCCCTTGGGCGTGCGCAGCTTGATGCCGTCGAGATCGGCCGGCACGTTTATCGGGCGCGTGTTGTTGGTGATGTGGCGGAAGCCGTTCTCGAAATAGCCGACGAT
>CAYORO010000522.1:0-1535 GCA_964406355.1 uncultured Limibaculum sp. | reverse complement strand
AGACCCGCTCCTTCATCTCGGCGGCCTCCTTCCTGGAGACGACGCGCGTGCGCACCGATGCGGCGACGCAGGGCAAGCGCGACCGGCTCGTGGGCCTCAAGGAGAACGTGATCGTCGGGCGGCTGATCCCGGCCGGCACCGGTGGCGCGACCACTCGGATCAAGCTCGAGGCGCAGCGGCGCGACAAGGCGATCCAGGCCGAGCGCCAGCGGCTCGCCGAGCAGGCGGCGGCGGCGCTCGAGGTGATCGACACCGGCGAGGAGGAGGACGACCGCGCGCCCGTCTCGTCGGGCGGCGGCTTCGGCGAGATCCTCTGAACACTTCCTCGCCGTTGACCCTTTCAGCCCGGGCCGCTCGGCCCGGGCTTTTTCGTTCGCATTTGCGCCTGTTCCCGATGGCCTGCGGCGGCCAAGCTTGAGAAACTGGTCAAGGCGCTGGAGAAGCCCTGAGCACTGCCTTGCGGTTGTGAATCGCCGGCGCCTCCGGCACCCTCTGCCCGACAGCTTCTCGGAGAGTCGGGCATGCGACACTTCAGCCAAGGGATCGCCGCAGCGCTGTGCCTTTGCGCTGCCGCAGCGCCGGCCCAGGACGAGTCTGACCTCCTCCGCGAGATGGAGCGCGCGATCGAGGAGCGCGACCGCCAGACATCCGAGCCGGATGCGCCGAGCGCCGCCCCGCCCGCTGCCCCGCCCGTCACCGACCAGACCGACAGGTGGCCGGAGGCCGAGGCGCCCGCCGCCATGCCGCTGCGGCGCGGACGAATGGTCGATGGCGGGGATGTGATCGCGGTGCTCGCTGCGGTCGAGCGCCTCGGCCCGGCTCGGCTCACCCGCACCGGCGACGATCGTCCGGTGATCGTGGGCGTCACGGACGGCATCGGCTATGCGCTCCATTTCGAGGACTGCACAGACGGCGCGCGCTGCCGCACGCTGCGGCTCGCGGGCGACTTCGCCGGGCGCCGGGCGACGCCTGACCTCGTCGCCCTCTGGAATCGCGAGCGCCGCTTTGCCTATGCCTTCCTTGGAACGGGCGATATGCCGAGGCTCCAGATGGATATTGTCCTCGAGGGCGGCGTCAGCCCCGCCAATCTCGATGCCACCCTGGCGATCTGGCGCCGCGTGCTGGGGGATTTCGCCGACCGCGTGGGGCGTTGAGCCGACGACTTGCGCGTCGCGCGATCGCGAGGTCCGAGCCCCTTGACCGGCCCGGGCGCCACCAGTATAAGCCGCTGACCTCACGGGGCGCGAGCCCGGTGAGCGACGACGTACTGCCGGATGGTTGGCACGGCATGATCTGGCTCCGCCCGATCCTCTGCCACTTCGCCGCGGGCGCCTCGCGCCGGTTTGCGGCGATGAGCCTGTTTTTGCCGCATCTGCGGAACCATGGCCGGCGGTAGGACGCAACGAGGACCTAGGGTGGCCCGCGAATGCCGACGATTCAGCAGCTGATCCGGAAGCCCCGGCAGCCGAAAGTGAAGCGCCAGAAGGCCATGCACCTGCAGGCCTGCCCGCAGAAGCGGGGTGTGTGCACGCGCG
>CAYORO010000521.1:0-1547 GCA_964406355.1 uncultured Limibaculum sp. | reverse complement strand
TCGCCGAGCAGTTCCCGGATTCCGGGATCGTCGTCCACAAGCAAGATGAGCGGCTGAGAAACGGTCATACGATCAGTATTTGCCGATAGAGGAATTCCGGCAAGCAAAGGCCGCGATTGTTACACGCCGTTACGAACGGTCGACAAACCGAGACACATGGTTTCGTGCCATCGATATCGGTGAAACGTACCCTTGCTATCCCTTTCCTCACAGAAGCGAACGACCGGAAAACGCGGTCAGCCGAAGAAAACGGAGCTGAAGTGGAAATGCAGGACAAGTCAGATTGGCATTCTTCCAGGCCGCTCGAGGCTCGCGAGGACCAGAAAAAGGCATCGGTGCCTCCTTTGTCCGAGCAGGACAGGCGCCGGCTTCTCAGAGAGTGGACGGACGCCAACACGCGTGGTGACGACGAGGCCCGCCGCCGAGTCGAAGACGAGATACTCGGCCGACCCGCACCCCGGAACGAGATGGGCTCTTGAGACCAATGAGCGTCCGCGCAGGCGTCGCGGCTCCATCCTTCATGATGAACCGAAGAGAGGAAAGCAGCATGAAACGAACTCTCGTCTCCGCCACTCTCATGGGCGGTCTGACCCTGGGAACTGCCGCCGTCGCGCATCCAGGTGCTCCAGGACACCGGCATGTCGTCGTCGTTCCGGCGCCGCATGTCGTCGTCACCCCGGCACCGCGTGTCGTAAGACCGGCCGCGCCCTACTGCGCCACTTATGGCTGCTCGGGCTCGGTCACCACCACTGGACCGCAGGGCAACACCGTTACGAGATCAGGCAGCGCATCCTGCGCCGATGGCACCTGCACGCGCACGCGCTCCGTGACTGGGCCGCAGGGCGAAACCGCCACCTTCAATCGTTTGATCTCTCGCTGAATTCCTATCCAAGGAGGAACAACATGATCCGCACCACCCGACTGATCCTGGCCGCTCTGATGGGAGCGTCCTTCACCATGGCACTGCCCGCAGCCGCGCAAGACGCTGAGCTTGGCGCCGAAAACTACAGGCAAGCAGATGCCAATGGCGATGGTGTGCTCGTCTATGCCGAGTTCGCCACTTTCATCGACCTGAACGCCGCTGATGGTCTCGGCAATGCGGCGAGGGTCAGTTCGCGTGGCATGCACGCGCGCGCGTTTGAACGCATCGATGCGAACGGCGATGGGATCGTGTCGCCGCAAGAGTTGCAGGCCATCCAGTGATCGCAGCGATTTGAGCTGTGACACGGCCGTCGCCACGCACCGCCATCACTCACGGAAGGCGACGGCCATTGCGCTGCACCAGAGGGTCTCTTGTCCCCAGCTCCCCCCAGCGCCGTCTGGTGCAGCGCCTTTTCTTGCCATCCGGCAAACGGAAACTGTCCAATGAACTCAAGGCTACTGATTTTCGCCACGCTTTCTGCCGTTACCCTTGGCGTCATTGCTGTCGGCGCTGATGGGCGCGAGGTATGTGCTCCACGCGCACCGGAAACGGCCGGGCAGGACGTTGGGTATGAGCTGATCGACATCCTGCGACGAGAAGCCTGGGTGACGACCGACTGGACCGT
>CAYORO010000520.1:0-1551 GCA_964406355.1 uncultured Limibaculum sp. | reverse complement strand
GAGGCGCGCTGCTGCATGCCACCCGAGAGCTGCCAGGGATACTTGCGCTCGAACCCCTCGAGACCGACGAGCGAGAGCACCCGCTTCACCCGCTCGGTGCGCTCGAGCCGGGGCACGCCCATGATCTCGAGCGGCAGGCGGATGTTGCCGCCCACCGTCCGCCAGGCGAGGAGCGCCGGCGCCTGGAACACATAGCCATAGGCCCGGGCCTGGCGGGCCTCCTCGGGCGACATGCCGTTGACCGTGATCTGGCCTGCCGTCGGCGTCTCGAGCGCCGCGATCACGCGCAGGAAGGTGGTCTTGCCGCATCCGGACGGGCCGATGAAGGAGACGAAGGCCCCGCGCTCGATGGTCAGGTCGGCGCCGGAGAGCGCGTGGACCTGCCCGTCCCCGGTCTCGAAGGTGACCGACAGGCCGCGCGCCTCGACCGCGGGGATCGGCCGGTGCTCGGTCTCGCTGCTCGGCCTCTCGGGCGCGGGCGATGCCCCCGGCTTCGGCGGCTCGGTGAGAGCGCGGTCGCTGTCCATCCAGTCCTCGATCTCAGCGCCCTGCAGCAACGATTTCGACCTCGATCAGCCAGTCCGGCGAGAGCGTCTCGGCGACGAGCGCCGTCGTCGGGACCCGGTGCGCGCCGAGTGCGGCGAGCCGGGCTGCCTCGTTGGCCGCGGCATAGGAGGCGTCGCGCATGTAGGAGGTGATGCGCACGATGTCGTCGGTGGTCATGCCGGCACTCGCGAGGATGCGGCGGATGTTGTCCCAGATCAGGCGGAGCTGCTCGTCGAGATCGGCCCCCGCGGTGCCGTCCGGCCGAAGCCCCATGGTGCCGCTGACGAAGAGAAGGCGCCCGGGTGCGCGGAGCTCCATCGCGTGGACATAGTCCTCCGTCGCCGGGTAGATCCCGTCGGCGGGGTTGTGGGTGATCCGCTCCATCAGACGCCCGAGGGGATGTTGGTCGGGTCCCGCGCGATCTTGCGCGGGCTGTTGAGCGCCTTCCAGGTCGAGAGCGCCTTGTGCGTTGCGGGGAAGGGCGGGCGCTCGACAAAGCGGCCGCGGCCGGGCTTGGGCTGGCTGTTCTGCCCATGCGCCCAGACGACCTCGCCGCGCGAGAGCGTGTAGCGCGGCAGGGCGCGCACCTCGATACCCTCGAAGACGTTGTAGTCGATGATCGATTTCTGCGTGGCCGCGGTGATCGTCTTCGACAGCTTCGGATCCCAGACCACCAGATCGGCATCCGCGCCTTCGACGATCGCGCCCTTGCGGGGGTAGATGTTGAGGATCTTGGCGATGTTGGTGGCGGTGACGGCAACGAACTCGTTGGGCGTCAGCCGCCCGGTCGCGACGCCGCGGGTCCAGAGCACGGGCAGCCGGTCCTCGAGCCCGCCGGTCCCGTTGGGGATCGAGGGGAAGCCGGAGAGCCCCATGCGCTTCTGCTCGGTGGTGAAGGCCGCGTGGTCGGTCGCGACCACCTGGAGCGCGCCCGCCGCGAGCCCGGCCCACAGCCCGTCCTGATGGTCCTTGGAGCGGAAGGGCGGCGACATCACCCGGCGCGCG
>CAYORO010000519.1:0-1558 GCA_964406355.1 uncultured Limibaculum sp. | reverse complement strand
ATCTGCGTGTCCAGCTCGACGATCCGAGCTTTCCCGAGCCGATCCGCGCCGCGCTCTTCGAGGACGACGGCGCGGGGTTTCTGGTCTGGAACCGGCGCCAGGAGTAGCGGGGGTAGGGGCGCCCGCAGTCCTCAGCGCAGCACGATGAGCCCGATCTCGAAGCGCGTGAACACGGCGGGCAGGTCCGGGTGATCGGCGAGGTTTCCCATCTCCTCCACCTGAAGCTTTCCGACGGCGCGGTCGAAGATGGCATAGACGTCCGCACCCGTGAGGCGGGAGGAAAACAGGAAACCGTCCACGTCGCCGTGTTCTTCCTGGATCGCCCGGCCGAGGGCGCGCCCCGCCGCATGGTTCCG
The DNA here is from genome assembly GCA_964406355.1 of uncultured Limibaculum sp. Classification (GTDB taxonomy): domain Bacteria; phylum Pseudomonadota; class Alphaproteobacteria; order Rhodobacterales; family Rhodobacteraceae; genus Thermohalobaculum. The sequence continues at coordinate 1,202 of CAYORO010000519.1, read as the reverse complement.
GGCCCTGACGGCGTCGGTCGGCGCCCCAAGGCGCACGCAGCCGTCCTCTCGCAGATCCAGAACGCGGAGCGTCGCACCCGGCGCGGTGGAGATGCGGGCCCAGCTGCGCTCGGTGATCTCTTTGAGGTGGATCTCGCGACCCGTCTTCCGGATGAACCGGTCCCGCACCACGACCTCGATCAGCGCTGTGGAGAAGTCGGGTGTCGCGTAGAGGAGAGTGAAGCCGCTATTCTGATTGCAGAAGCGCGAGGCGCCCGGCGCGGTGCCGAGCGGTGTTGCTGAGTGCAGTGTCGGCATGATGCGGATGCTCGGTGCAAGCTCGACGTCTGCGACGACCGCATCGATCCGCGACCGCGGATAGGTGGGCGACGTCACGTGAAGGCAGTGCCGAAACTCGCCGCCACGCCCAGAACCTCGTCCGTATCACCGGCTGCCAGACGGTCGATCGGACGGGCGACCGTGTCCGCGAAGGGCTGCTCTTGCGCGAGGAAGACCCATGCGAGCTCGGGATCGCCGATGATGTCGATGACGCTCGCCAGGTCCGGCACGACCTTTCCCGGCCCGAGGATCTGCTCGGCTGGGATCATCAGCCCGCGCTTCGTTCCCCGCCAGCCGAGCAGGAGGCGCCTCTCGACCCAGTCATAGACCGTCGTACGCGACACCTTCAGGCGTGCGGCGGCCTCGGAGACGCCAAGCATATCCTCCCCTGCAGGCCGCTCGACGACGAAGGGACGAAGCGCGGCGGGCACATCTCCAATGGGCGTATCGTCCCGATCGCCGTACTGCGCCGCGACGGCCTCGAGAGCCGCCGTCACGGCGACGCGCGCTTCGCCCGGATGCCGCCTGAGGAAGGTCGCTGCCTTCGCCGACAGCCCCTTGAGACCGCGCACCTGAAAGACGCCGTTCTCTCGTTCAGCCGCGGACGACGGCATGGCACTTCTCCATTTGATAGCCTGTGAGCATCATATAGGAAGACTGTCCAATATGTCCAGTTTGTAGTGCCGTTTTCACCGCTCATGCGGCCGTTCTGAAAGCGGCCGAGAGGCACCCTGGCAATGGGTGCGGTAGGCCATAGGAGGTTGTTCGGTCGGCCGTGAGGGGCGGAGAGCCGCCATTCGCTGCATGGGCTGGGCTAAGGCACGTCTCTGAAGGTCGTGTCGCGGAAGTGGTGGAAATTCGAAGGCGGCGTAATCTCCGGGTGA
>CAYORO010000518.1:0-1587 GCA_964406355.1 uncultured Limibaculum sp. | reverse complement strand
AGGGCAAGATCAAGGAGTTCACCGGCATCTCCGACCCCTATGAGGAGCCCGAGACGCCCGAGCTCCGGGTCAACACCGTGGCCGTCACGCCCGATGATTGCGCCCATGAGGTGATGCTGAAGCTCGAGAGCCTCGGCCTCTTCGGCTGAGTTCCGGCTGTTGGGTGGCGCCCGGGGAATGGCTGAGCACAGACGCATCCGGGCGCTCCTCTTCGACAAGGACGGGACGCTCTTCGACTTCAACGCGACCTGGACGGGCGTGGTGGAGCAGGTGATCTCCCGGGTCGCCCCCGACGAGGCCACCGCCGATGCGCTGGCTGCCGCAGGCGGATTCGACCGGCAGGCGCGACGGTTTCTTCCCGGCTCACCGATCGCAGCGGGCGCGCTCACCGAGATCGCCGAGGCCTGGGCCGCGCATCTTCCCGCCATGCGACCGGGCGATGTGGTCGCGCGGATCGCAGGCCTTTCCGCCGAGCTGACCGGGCCGACGACGCTCGTGCCCGCCGCCCCCGATCTGCCCGCGCTGCTGGCCGAGCTCAGCACGCGCGGGCTCGCGCTCGGCGTCGCGACGCATGATGCCGAAGCGGCGGCTGTGGCGCAGCTCGACGCCGTGGGCGCGCGCGGGGCCTTCGCCTTCCTCGCGGGCTACGATTCGGGCCATGGGCTCAAACCCGGGACGGGCATGCTCGACGCCTTCTGCGCCACCGTGGCGGTGCCGCCCGTAGAGACGGCGGTGATCGGCGACAGCCGCCACGATCTCGGCATGGCCCGCGCCGGTGGGGCGCTGGCGATCGGCGTGCTCACGGGTCCCGCGACCGAGGCCGATCTCGCCCCCCATGCCGATCTGATCCTGCCCGCGATCACGGCCCTGCCCGCGTTTCTCGACGCTCGGGGCTGACCCGGCTCAGATCCTCAGACAACCGCTGACCAGGGAGGCGGGATCGCTCTCGGCCTCGAGACAGTAGTCGTAGCCGAAACCGACCGCCTCGGCCGGCAGTCCGAGCGCATGGCAGAGCGCTGCGTGGCGCTCGAGGGCGAAGGGATAGGTCTCGACCGGCGCGCGCAGGACCGCCTCGAGCGCGGCCTCGGCACCCGTGCGGCCGAAGGCGGCCGCGAGGCGCCCGGGATCGCCTCCCTCTGGTCGCGGCGCGGCGCCGCTGAAGTAGCCGGGCCAACTGTCATACTGGTCCGTCAGGCGGCCAGCCTCGAAGAGCCAGTAGGCGAGGATGTCATCGTCGTGGTTCAGCACCGTCAGACAGGGCGCAGAGAGCGCGGCCGAGAGCCCGGTGCCGACGCGACGGATGGCGTCGTCCGCCTGCTCCCGGGTCGCGGCCTCGGTAAGGAGCGTGAGACCGTCTTTCTCGGGCGCCACGAAAGCCGACAGACCAGCGGACCGCAGCGCCGCCACCGCCGCATCGCGCGGCGCCTTGGCGGTGGTGTTCACATAGAAGCTGCCCACCGCGCCCGCGCCGGTCTCAGTTGTCGAGGAAGCTCCGGAGCCGGCGCGAGCGCGAGGGGTGCTTCAGCTTGCGCAGCGCCTTCGCCTCGATCTGGCGGATGCGCTCGCGGGTCACCGAGAACTGCTGGC
>CAYORO010000517.1:0-1620 GCA_964406355.1 uncultured Limibaculum sp. | reverse complement strand
AATGTATGTGCCGGCTGCTGTTCGCAAGACGGTTGCGGCCTGGATCTCGGAAGTCGCGTCTATGTATCCGGCCTGTTTCTCGGCACGCGGGCCGTGGCCGTGTTGGGGTTACGCTCGCACCTTGGTCTCATTAGCAGCCAGGCCGTCGGGGGCCATTAGTCCGCACAGACTCTGGGGGCGTGTCTCTCCGTTCCAAGCATCATCGTCTCAGCGAACGCCGTTGGGCGTGGGGCTCAAACCACCATCGCCGCATCCTCCTTCTCGGTCATGTCGAAGCGCCGGCCGTAGCGCAGCACGCTCCAGGCGACCCGCGCCAGCTTGTTGGCGAGCGCGATGGCTAGTTTGTTGTGATGCATCCTCTCCGCCGTTTGGGCGAGCCAGGCACCGAAGCTGAAGGAAGGCCAACGGTGCGGGCGCATCAGGATGATCCTGGCGGCCTGGACGAAGAGCGTGCGCAGGTACCGACTGCCGCGCTTCGAGATCCGGCCCAGCGTCGTGCGCCCGCCCGTGCTGTATTGTCGAGGAACCAAGCCCACCCAGGCCGCGAAGTCGCGCCCTCTGTCGAAGGCGTCGCCCCTGCCGATCGCCGCGACCACCGCGGTGGAGATCAACGGCCCGACGCCCGGGATCGACATCAGGGTCCGGCTGTTGGGTTCGCTCTCGGCGATGGCGGCAATCTCGGCCGTCACGGTCTCGATCCGTTCGTCGAGCCAGAGCCAATCCTCGTAAAGCCCCAGCAGGATCGCGTTCATTCGGGTGGAGATCTCATCAGCCCGCTCGTCCAGAATGGTGAGGAACGAGTTTTTCAGGGCGCGGAGACCGGGGCGCACAGCGATGCCCTGTTCGATTAGAAACGCCCGGATCTGATTGATCGTGGCGGTCCGGCGCGAGACCAGGCGGGACCGCACGCGATGGAGCGCTTGAAGGTCGAGCTGCTCCTGTGTCTTCTCCCGCACCGTCTTGAGGTTCGGGCGGAGCGCCGCTTCGGCGACCGCCTCGGCATCGTTGTAGTCGTTCTTCTGCCCCTTACTGAACGGCTTGACGTAAATCGCCGGTATGATGCGCGGCTCGAAACCGAGGCGTCGCAAGGTTCGGCTGACGAAATGGGCACTCAGGCAGGCTTCCATACCGACGATGCAGCGCGGGAGCGCATCGAACACTTTAGCCAACTCGAGCCGCCTGATTTTCTTTCTGAGCACGCGCTGGCCAGCGCCATCGAAGCCAACGAGGTGAAAGACGTCCTTGCCGATATCGATGCCAACGACCTCAAGGTCGCCGGTCTCCAAATGCTGTTGATGGGCCATGTTCGCTTCTCCTGTCTCGGGTTCCGCCTACAAAGGCTCACCCAGTGTCGGGGAAGCAGCCGGCACATCCCATTACCTGCCCTTTGCGGTCGCAGCACGGTCCGTTGCCTTCGGGAACTTTTCAGGTGCTCGATCGAGGACGTTCATACTGCGCCGCCGAACACTGACCCGTTGCCGGTCATTCGCGGCATCCTCTATTAGCCAAACGAGACCATACAAACACCCGCGAGCCGTTAAACGGTCGTTTAGAAACGCGTGCAATGGGCTCTCCGTGATACCGGCATCTGTGTGCCGGCGCGGAAAACACAATGAAATC
>CAYORO010000516.1:0-1639 GCA_964406355.1 uncultured Limibaculum sp. | reverse complement strand
ACCGTGATCCGGGCGCCGTTCGATGCGCGCGTCGCCCGCAGCGATGTCGAGATCGGCCAGTTCGTCGGGGCCGGCACCGTCATGGGTGCGCTCGACGGCGCCGCGGCGGCCGAGATCGACGTCCAGGTGCCGCAGAACCGGATGGCGGCACTGGTTCGGCTCGCCGCCGCCGCGCCGACGCGCGACGACGACACCCGGGCCGACTCGGCCGCGCCCGCGGCGCGCCGCGGCGTCCGACGCGCCTCCTCAACCAACCGGGGCAGCGCTAGCCTCGAGGATCCGCGCCGCCTCTCGGCGCGCGTGCATCTCGGCCTCGGCGCGACCGTGGCGCGCTGGAACGGCGAGGTCGTGCGCCTCTCTGAGACGGTGAGCGCCGAGACCCGCTCGGTCGGGGTCATCGTGCGTGTCGAGGCGCCCTATGATGGCGGCGCGGTCGAACAGAAGCCCCCGCTGGTCAAGGGCATGTTCGTGCGCGTGGATCTGGAGGCGCCGCCGGTGACGGGGGTCACCCTGCTGCCGCGCGCCGCGATCCGGAACGGGCGTGTCATGCTGGTCGGCGCCGACGACCGGCTCGCCTATGTCCGCGTCGCCCCTGTCTTCGTCGCCGACGACATCGCCGTCCTCGCGCCCGAGGCGCTGCCGGCAGGGGCGCGCGTCATCACCAGCAGTCTGTCGCCGGCGATCGAAGGGCTCTTGCTCGCCCCCGAACCCGACCTTTCCGCCGAGGCTCACCTGGCCGCCGCTGCCGCCACGGGAGACGACCTGTGATCCGCTTCTTCACCGAGCATCCGACCGCGGCGAACCTCGTCATGGCGCTGCTGATGGCCGTCGGCATCGTCACCATGCCGCATCTGCTGCGAGAGACGTTCCCGCGCGTGGCACCGCGCGAGGTAGAGGTAACGATCGCCTATCCCGGCGCTGCGCCGGAGGAAGTGTTACGCGCCCTATGCAGCCGCGTGGAGACTGCGCTCGACGGTCTACGCCACCTCGACGAGGTACGCTGCGACGCCTTTGCAAATCGGGCAGTGGCCGTCGCCGAGATGCGTCAGGGCGGCGATTTCGCCCGCTTCACTGCCGATATCGAGGCTGGGATCCGTGCCATCGACGACCTGCCTGATGCCGCGGAAACGCCAGTCGTCCGCCAGCTCGGCCTGGTCGATATCGTCGCCGCGGTAGCGGTGACGGCCGATGGCGCGCACGACCTGACCGAGCTGCGCGCATTGGCCGAGGACATCAAGGCGCGCATGCTGCGCTGGGGCGGCATCCCGCAGGTCGAGGTGGCGGGCTTCGCCGACCCGGAGATCCGCATCGAGATCGACGAGGCCGCGGTCCGCGCCCTCGGCCTCAGCCTCGAGGATATCGCCCGCACGGTTGGGCGCCAGAACGTCGACCTACCGCTCGGCGAGCTCGTTTCGCCCGACGGCATCAGCCTTCTGCGCTTTGCCGACGAGCGCCGCGCCGTCGACGCCTATGGCGATGTCGTCGTGGCCTCAAGCCAAGTCGGCGGCGAGGTCCGGCTTGCCGACATCGCGCGCATCATCGAGACGGTGGAAGACCGTGAGGTAGCTGCAACGCTGAATGGCCGGCCGGCTGCGATCCTGCGGGTCACCAAGGCCGACACCGACGACACGCTCGAGGT
>CAYORO010000515.1:0-1666 GCA_964406355.1 uncultured Limibaculum sp. | reverse complement strand
CGCTGATGCGCATCATGTCCGGGCAGGACAAGGACTTCACCGGCGAGGCCTGGGCCGCCGAGGGCGCCAAGGGCGGCTACCTGCCGCAGGAGCCGCAGCTCGACGAGAGCCTTACCGTCCGCGACAACGTCATGCTCGGCGTGGCGGAAATGAAGGGCAAGCTCGACCGCTACAACGAACTGGCCATGAACTATTCCGACGAGACCGCCGAGGAGATGGTCCAACTGCAGGACGAGATCGACGCCCAGAACCTGTTGGATCTCGACAGCCAGATCGACGTGGCCATGGAAGCGCTCCGCGGCCTGCCCGCCGAGCGGCCCACCAAACGGCCCGGCAGCGCATCCGCGATGGATGCCCACGTGGGCCGCCGACGTTCCGCTCGCTTGCGGCGCCTAGTCCACGGGGCTCCTAGGCCACGGGCGAGCGGCGAGCGCGGCGCACCACACCGAAGGCAGCAAGGCCACCGAGCAGCAACGGCAGGCTCGCAGGCAGCGGGACGACCTGGAACGCGAAGGTTGCCGTAGGGTCGTCAAGCGTGCTCAAGCCGCTCAGGCCTGCCAGGTTGAAGAACAGCGCATCGGCGGAAAAGCTGGACACGACGGGCACATCCCCACCGATCTGCGTCAGGCCGGCAAAGCTCGGCAACACATTCTCGCTGTCGCGCACGATCACCCCGTTGAACGGGAGCAAAGTATAATTGCTACGAAAGCCTGAAATCGTGAGAGCATGCTCAGTCGTGCTGAAGTCGATTTCCGCGAGTAGCCCCACGTTCGAATCAATCACGGCGTCAATTCCGTCACCGATCACCACGAGTTCCACGGGGTCTCCGCCGTTCAACGCGAGGTTCACGGAAACAATATCTCCAGGCGCCGGCGTCTGCGCATCGGGGAAGAAATACCCGACCTCCAACTCCAGCCCGTCGAGCGTTGCCGCAGGCGCCGCGAAAGGGGTCGCCAGAAAGAGTGCCGCAAACAAGGCCAGCCACATGATCGAGATCCTTATTTGTTAAGATGTGATATGAGCCCCCCGGCCACGGCGCAAGGCGCATCCCGGCACCCGGCACCCGGCATGGAAGACTGTTGCAGCCGGCCCGGCGCCCTACCGAATTGCACCCCCTGGCAGGCAAGGCTAGACGGAAGCGCAACCCAAATCCCCTCGATCCCGGAGCAGAGCAATGGCCAGCTACCAGTACGTCTATCACATGGACGGGGTCTCGAAGACCTATCCCGGCGGCAAGAAGTGCTTCGAGAACATCCGGCTAAACTTTTTGCCGGGCGTGAAGATCGGCGTCGTCGGCGTCAACGGCTCGGGCAAGTCGACGCTGATGCGGATCATGGCCGGCGTCGACACTGACTTCACGGGCGAGGCCTGGGCCGCCAAGGGCGCCAAGGTCGGCTACCTGCCGCAGGAGCCCGAGCTCGACCCCGCGCTCAATGTCCGCGGCAACGTGATGGAGGGCGTCAAGGCCAAGCAGGCCAAGCTCGACCGCTTCAACGAGATCGCGATGAAGGTCGCCGAGGACTATTCCGACGAGCTGATGGAGCAGATGACCGCGCTGCAGGACGAGATCGACAGCCAGAACCTCTGGGATCTCGACGCGCAGGTCGACGTGGCGATGGATGCGCTGCGCTGCCCGCCCGACACCGCGATGCCCGACACGCTCTCG
>CAYORO010000514.1:0-1674 GCA_964406355.1 uncultured Limibaculum sp. | reverse complement strand
GCCTACTGGGTCTTCCGCGGAAAGGTCGACCCGGCCGCGGGGTATCACTGATGCCCCGCACCCTCTGGCGCCTCGCCTGGTTCGTCGGCCTCTGGCTGGCCGGCGTCGCGACACTCGGCGTCGTCGCCCTCCTCATCAAACTTGCCCTCTGAGAAAAGGACCTCCCCTCATGAAACGCACCCTTCTCGGCATCCTCGCCGCCCTCGCCGTCGGCACCGCTGCAAGCGCGGACGACAAGCCCGATCTCGTCACCATCCTGGCCGCGGATGAGCCGCAGACGCAGCTCATGAGCATGGTGCTGACCATGCAGGCCATCCAGCAGGGCTCGGACGCCCATGTCCTGCTCTGCGGCCCCGCCGGCGATCTGGCGCTGAAGGAGGCGCCCGCCTCGGCCACCGCGCCCCAGAAGCCGAGGGGCATGAGCCCGCAGGGCCTGATGCAGAAGATCATCGAGACCGGCGCCGCGGTGGAGGTCTGCGCGATCTATCTGCCGAACAAGGGCGTGGGCCCCGACGCGCTCATCGATGGCGTGACGGCCGCGAAGCCGCCCGCCATGGCCGCGCGGCTGCTCGCGCCCAACACCCGCATCATGTCGTTCTGAGGAGGCGGACATGACACGCAGCTGGATTTCCTATCTGCACAGCGCTTTCGTTGCGCTCATACTCGTCGCCGCGGTGGCGCCGGCTCCCGCATCTGCCGAGGAGCCGCGCGCAATCTTCTACAACGTCACCACCGACGATGCCTGGACCGCAGGCATGTCCCTGGCGCAGGCCAATGTGGCAGCCGATCGGGGGCACCCGGTCACGGTCTTCCTGAACGTCCGGGCCGTTCACCTGGCCGACCGCGACGCCGTGCAGGGAACCTTCGGGCCCAGCGGCAAGACACCTGCACAGCTGATCACTGCCCTCGTGGCAAAGGGACAAACCGTGCTGGTCTGCGGCACCTGCATGAAGGGGGGCGGCATGGAACGCGCCGACCTCATGGACGGCGTCACGATCGCCAGCCCCGACCTAACATTTGGCGCCCTCAATCGCCCCGGAACGATCGCCCTGAGCTACTAGACGGAGACGAACCGATGCTCAAACACGTGCTGATCGGCACCCTGACGGCTCTGGCCCTCGCCGGGTCGGTCGCAGCGGCGCCCGAACCTTCGGATACTGAGAAACGAACCTCATGGGGTCTCTATCTCACGGCGCGGGAAGCCTATGAGATGAAACAAGCGCAGAACGACGGCGTCCTCTTCGTGGACGTGCGCGAACCGGTCGAGATCATGTTCACAGGTTTCACCGACGAGATCGACGTGAATGTGCCGTTCCTTCTCGTGAACCCGTCGAAATGGAACGCGAAGAAGCCAGTGCTGGCAATGGAACCCAACCCTGACTTCGCTGCTGGCGTCCTTGCCGCTCTGGAAAAGCACGGCCTCGACAAGACTGCGCCCGTGATCCTGATGTGCCGCTCTGGAGGTACACGGGGCGCACCTTCCGCACAGGCTTTGGAAGGCCTTGGGTTGGAGAATGTCTATGTCGTCGTCGATGGCTTCGAGGGGTCTGCCTCGAAGGGCGACCCCAACGGTCCATGGCGACGGGTCAACGGGTGGAAGAACTCGGGCCTTCCTTGGGGCTATAAGCTGAACCCCGAAAAAGTTCATCTCCGTTCCTTCGATTGAAAAACCGT
>CAYORO010000513.1:0-1685 GCA_964406355.1 uncultured Limibaculum sp. | reverse complement strand
TTCCCGATTCTCACCCAGCTTGACCCGAGACCCTTTGAATACGCGTAGAAATGCTCCAGCGCGAAAGCTTTAGGGAGCCCAACAACTGCTAAGGGCTAATTCCGTTGAAGAAGTCGCTCGGTGAAGTCGTCGCGTTGATGCGGATCGCGTTTTGAAGAAGAGAGGCGCCAAGCCGCCTCATGCGGGTTTCGGTGGCTGCGGCATGGGGAAGAGCTTTGCGAGCTTTCTGAGGTTCTGGGCGGTGGCGGCGAGGAGGAACTCGTCGTTGGCGCTGGTTGGACCGCGCAATCGCAGCCGTCCGAGGCCTAGGATCCGCTTCAGGTGGGCGAAGAGCATCTCGACCTTCTTCCGCAGCTTGGCCGAGATCTCGAACTCCTCGGTCTTGGCGATGTCACGAGCCATCTGGATGCCTTGAATTACCGGATCCCGAGCCGCGCGCAGATCGGTCTCGGTGCATGATCGCGGAGTTTGGGCGGGTGCCCTGATCGGCTTCAGGCGTTTCCGATCTGTGCGCCGCTGTCTGTCCTCTGCTGTCATGCCACGGCCGCGCTCCGCTCCAGGAACACGAGCCGCTTCATGTTGAAGGCGATGTTGGCCATGCCGATCTTGGCCGTGGCGCGGGCAATCCCGATCGTCCGGATGGACAATCCCATCCGACCCTTCTGCTCTGCAAAGGGATGCTCGACGTGAGAGCGGACCTTCGAGCGTGCCGCGTTGGCCCGCTGATGCTGCGGCCTGCGCGGCTTGCCCGGTGCACGTCGGAAGTGGATCCTCGAGACTAGGCCGGCGCGGGCGACGTGCTTCTCGTTCTTCCGTGAGCGGTAGGCGGTATCCGCCCAGACCGCCGTCGCCGTGTTGGTCCTGTCCAGGAGCCCGGAAAGCTCCCGGCCGTCGTGCCGGGCCGCGTCGGTGACGGACCACTTCCGGATCAGCCCGTGGCGCTGATCAATGTTGATGTGGGATTTGTACCCGAATACCGGCGTCGCGATGGCCTCCATCATGCTGCCGTCCGGGCGGCGCTTCCGGCGGCCGCGTTTCAAGGTCCATCGGGCGTCACGATCCTTCTGCGCCAGCTTCGCAGGCTTCGTCTTCCACTCCTCGGGGATGCCGCCGCCCTTCACCGTGTCGCGCTCAGCGTCGGTCATGCGCTGGCGAGGTGCGGCCACGATGCTGGCGTCGACAATCTGCCCGCCCATGGCCAGGTAGCCGGCATCCTTCAGATGGGCGTCGAACCGCGCGAAGAGCGTCTCGACGGCGCCGGCCCGGACCAGCGCCTCCCGGAACCGCCAGATGGTCGTCTCGTCTGGAACCGCATCGCCGTCGTCGATCCCGAGGAACCGCCCGAAGGTGCGACGGTCCATGATCTGGAACTCGGCCTGCGCATCGGACAGCCCGTAGAGCGCCTGTAGGACCAGGACCTTGAACATCCGCACGGGGTCGATCGGAGGCCGACCGCCCTTCGATCCGTCCGAGCGCTTCAGCGCCGCGTCGAGCTCGGGCCTGAAGATCTCGAAGTCCACGACCGCCGAGAGCCGTTCCAGCGGATCGCCCGCCTTCGAGAGCGCCGCATACCGCTCATCAAGATCGAAGAAGCCCCGCTGAACTGCCATCGCCGCCCTCCAACGCCTGCCACAACGATGGAATCACGTCAGACCGCTCGGGGCGAGGGGTATTTCAGGGTCTCC
>CAYORO010000512.1:0-1699 GCA_964406355.1 uncultured Limibaculum sp. | reverse complement strand
AGATGCGCAAGGCGGGCTGGGGCCGCGTCGTCAACATCGCCTCGGCGCACGGGCTGACCGCCTCGCCCTTCAAATCGGCCTATGTCGCGGCCAAGCACGGGATCGTCGGCCTCTCCAAGGTGATCGCGCTCGAGACCGCCGAGGAGCCGATCACCTGCAACGCCGTCTGCCCCGGCTATGTGCTGACGCCGCTGGTCGAGGACCAGATCCCCGACACGATGGCGAAGTACAGTATGAGCCGCGATGAGGTGATCCGGAACGTGCTGCTCGAGCGTCAGCCCTCGAAGCAGTTCGCCACCACCGAGCAGATGGGCGGCACTGTGGCGTTCCTCTGCTCCGACGATGCGGCGCAGATCACCGGCACGACGATCTCGGTCGACGGCGGCTGGACCGCCCTCTGACACGCGCCCGCCTGCACCGCCGCCACAGCGATCGGCCGGCGGTGCGGGCCTGCGGCGACCGGTCGCCGCTCAGGCGCGCCAGAAGACGACGACGCCCCAGAGGACCGCGAGCCCGACTCCACCCCAGATCGGCGTGCCGAGGAGCCCGAGCCACGCCAGCAGGATATAGGCGCTCCCGAGCAGCGTGATGAACAGCCGGTCGCCCCGGGTCGTCACGATGCCGAAGAAGCCGTGGCGCGGCCCGCCGCCGGGGCGAAGGATCTCGATCCCGGTCATCACGGCGAGGGCGGCGAGGACGGAGAGGAAGAACGCGCCGGTCTCGGGCGTCCAGGCCATCCAGGAGAGCGCGGAGAGATCGATCAGCGGCCCGCTCGCCGGCTCGGCCGCGGCGGGCGCCTGCCCCCAGCTGCCGGTCGTGGGCGCAGGCGGTGCCGCGAGCCCCAGCGCCTCGCGCCAGGAGGCCGGCCCGAGCAGGAGCACCGCCCCGCCCGCCGCGAGCAGCGCGACGACGAGCGCGATCGCCGCGCCGAGCGCCCCGCGCCTCACCGCCCGCCTCCCACGCCGCAGGGTCGCAGCAGATCGAGTTCCGCGCGCAGCGTCACGACCGCCGTCAGGGGCCCGCCAAGGGCTGCCACCAGGGCGGGATCGATCGCCAGCAGGCAACGGTTACCGTCGGCGAGCGCGGCCGCGGGGTCCTCGCGCGGCACCGGCGTCTCGTCGAGCACCCGGTAGACCGCGGCAGGGCGCGTGTCGAAGGGGGTGCCCGGCAGCTCGGCCACCGTGGCGAACAGCCGGCCATCGGCCGCGACCTTCTCGATCATCGGTCGGGCGAAGACGAAAAGCCGGGACTCGCGCCCCCGCGACCCCTGCCAGACCGCGGCGATACGAAACGGGTCGCTGGCGGCGGTCTCGGCCAGCGTCGGCTCGTCGAACGCGCCGAGGCGCCAGGCGACCACGCCCGCGAGCACGCCCGCGAGGCTGGCCGTCGCGATCGCCTCCACCGTCAGCCGCATCATCCCTCACACCCGGCCAAGCGCAAACCCCTTCGCGATGTAGTTGCGCACGAAGTAGATCACGATCGCCCCGGGGATGATCGTCAAGACCCCGGCGGCCGCGAGGAGGCCGAGCTCGTAGCCGGCCGAACTCGCGGTCTTGGTCATCTCGGCCGCGATCGGCTTGGCATCCACTGCCGTCAGTGTCTTGGCGAGCAGGAGCTCCACCCAGGAGAACATGAAGCAGAAGAACGCCGCCACGCCCACGCCCGAGCGGATCGTCGGCAGGAAGATCGTCAGGAAGAA
>CAYORO010000511.1:0-1723 GCA_964406355.1 uncultured Limibaculum sp. | reverse complement strand
CGCGCAATCACTACTGGATGAATGGAGACGCCCTTCGTACCACGCGTAAGGAGCAGGGTCGAAATCTTCTGCGCGGCTGGTCGTATTTCCTCGAGGATCTTGCGAAGAGTGACATCTTCGAGGCTCGGCAGAACAGCGCGCCGCCGGAACTTGGCAAGCGTCTCGGCGTAACGCCGGGTCGTGTCGTGTATCGCAACCGCCTGATCGAACTCATCCAGTACGAACCTGTCACGCCACAGGTAGTCCGCGAGCCCGTGCTCTTCGTGCCCGCCTGGATCATGAAATACTATATCCTGGACTTGAGCCCAGGACACTCTTTGATCGAGTATCTCGTCTCACAAGGCTTCACGGTATTCGCCATTTCCTGGCGCAATCCGGACGAAGGAGACCGAGATCTCGGCTTTGACGACTATCGTACGCTTGGAGTGCTGGAGGCCCTCGACGCGATCGAAGCTCTTGTGCCAGAAACGCCCGTTCATACGGTCGGCTATTGCCTTGGCGGGACGCTTCTGTCCGTCGCGGCCGCAGGCCTAGCGCGTGACGGAGACCCGAGGATCGCATCCCTAACACTGCTCGCCGCGCAGACCGATTTCGGCGATGCTGGGGAGCTCAGCCTGTTTATAGACGAGGCGCAGCTCGCCACCCTGGAGGCGGGCATGGAAAGCCGGGGCTATCTCGACGGCACGCAGATGGCGGGCGCGTTCTCGGTGCTGCGATCCCGGGAACTCCTCTGGCGGCGCATGCAGGAAGCCTATTTTCTCGGCCAGCGCGGCGAGCTCGTCGATCTGATGATCTGGAACGGCGACCTCACCCGAATGCCCTCCCGAATGCACTCGGAGTATCTCAGGCGTTTTTTCCTGCACAACGACTTCGTAAACGGACGCATTCTTGTCGATGATCGCCCAGCCGCGATTTCCGATATCCGGGCACCGATCTTCGCCCTCGGCACAACCAAGGACCATGTCGCGCCCTGGCGCTCGGTCTTCAAGATCCACCTCTTTGCCGATACCGATGTGACCTTCGCCCTGACCAATGGCGGCCACAATGCCGGCGTGGTCAGCCCGCCCGGCCACCCAAGACGGCGACACCACATTCTCACGAAGGCGGACCAGGACTATTTCATCGATCCGGATGCTTGGCTGGAACTGGCCGAGGGGCGAGGTGGCTCCTGGTGGCCAAGCTGGTCTGAGTGGCTAAAGGAGCGATCATCCGGCGCCGCCCCGGCCCGACAGCCGGCATTTGCCGCTCTCCATACAAACAGGCTCGCACGCGGCACACCGCTGCCTGCCGCACCGGGCACCTACGTACTTTGAGTAGATGAACGAATGGCGCGTCTCGCGCCTTTGGATGCCACTGTCTATTTTGCCTTAGCATCACGCCACAGCGCGCCAATGGCTGAGTGTCCATATCCGGCGATCTTGAGACTCTCTACTATTCAACCTGATAGACATGAATACGGATGTTGTGCTGATTATGCATGATGGAACTTAGATGCTGCACTCAGATATGATAAAGGCTTGCACTTTCTCTTGCTTTTCAAAACCCTTGATTGCGTATGCGGGCTTGCTGCTCGCTGCTTGCCAGGTGACCACTGATGAGCGTGCATCTGGTTCGGATGCAGCTGCGTCAGATTTGCAGCGCTTCGCGGGCGTCGACGAAATCGCCAACCGCGCAATAGATGAGGGTCAGCTACACGGGCTCGCAATCATCATCGCGCGACATG
>CAYORO010000510.1:0-1724 GCA_964406355.1 uncultured Limibaculum sp. | reverse complement strand
GGATGCCGACATACTCGACCATCAGGAACGCCGCGGCCCCCATCACCGGCGGCATGATCTGGCCGTTGACCGAGGAGGCGACCTCGACGGCGCCGGCCTTCTCCGAGGAGAAGCCCACCTTCTTCATCAGCGGGATCGTGAAGGTGCCGGTAGTCACCACATTGGCGATCGAGGAGCCGGAGATCAGCCCGGTCATCGCCGAGGAGACGACCGCCGCCTTCGCCGGCCCGCCCCGCATATGGCCCATCAGCGAGAAGGCGACCTGGATGAAGTAGTTGCCCGCACCCGCGCGATCGAGCAGCGAGCCGAACAGCACGAAGAGGAACACGAAGGAGGTCGAGACCCCGAGCGCGATGCCGAAGACGCCCTCGGTGGTGATCCACTGGTGGTTCACGACCTCGGAGAGCGAGTTGCCCTTGTGGCTGATGATGTCGGGCATCAGCGGCCCGAGGAAGGTGTAGGTGAGGAAGGCCGCCGCCACCAGCATCAGCGCCGGCCCGAGCGCGCGCCGCGTCGCCTCGAGCAGCAGCGTGATGCCCAGCACCGAGACGATGAAATCCTGCGTGACCGGCGCGCCGACGCGGTCGGCGATCTGATCGTAGAACACATAGAGATAGAGGGCGGCCGCGGCGGCGATCAGCGCCATCGCCCATTCCCAGGGCGGCAGCCGGTCCCGCGGCGAGCCGAGCAGCACGCCCGCGATCACCGGCAGGGTGATCAGCGGCACCGCCCAGGGGGCGATGTCGTCATCGGCGCCGTAGACGAAGAGGGCGGTCAGCAAGAGCGGGATCGCAACGCCGAGCCCGAGCTCGAACGGGGTGCGCGAGGCCGGATAGGCGGCGAAGGCGAGGAACAGCGCGAAGGCCAGGTGGATCGAGCGCGCCTCGGTGTCGTTGAAGACGCCCTCGCCGATCATGAAGGGCAGCGGCGAGGCGAACCAGAGCTGGAACAGCGACCAGGTGACCGCCACCACCAGCACGATCTTGGAGAGCGTGCCCGACATCTGCCGGCCGCCGGTGTCGCTCGCGGCGACCAGCTCGTCGAGCTCGGCCTGGGAGAGGGGGTGCCCGTCGTCGCTCACGACGCTGCCCGCGGCGGTTTGGGCGGGGCCGGAGCCCGGATGGCTGTCGGGGGTTGTCATCCTCGCCCTTCTTTCCCAACCGCGATGCGCCCGGCTGTGTGGGAGGCCGGGGCGGGAGGCCGGGCGGACCGGGTCCGCCGCCCTCCCGCTGCCGTCAGCTGTGTGGTTACTGGATCCAGCCGCGCTCGCGGTAGTAGCGGGCCGCCCCGTCATGCAGCGGCGCCGAGAGGCCGCTCGCGATCATCTGCTCTTCCTCGAGATTGGCGAAGGCCGGGTGCAGCCGCTTGAAGCGGTCGAAATTCTCGAAGACCGCCTTGACCACCTGATAGATCGTCTCCTCGTCAGTGTTGGTCGAGGACACGAATGTGGCGCGGACGCCGAAGGTTGTCGTGTCCGCATCGTTGCCGGCATACATGCCGCCCGGCACAGTCGCGACCGCGTAGAACGGGTTCTCGGCCACCAGCGCGTCGATCGCCGGGCCGGTCACGTTGACGAGGCGCGACTCGCAGGAGGTGGTCGCCTCCTGGATCGAGCCGTTCGGATGGCCCACGGTGTAGACGATCGCGTCGACCTTGTTGTCGCAGAGCGCCTGCGACTGCTCGGCGGGCTTGAGCTGCGAGGCGAGCGAGAAGTCGTCCATCGT
>CAYORO010000509.1:0-1732 GCA_964406355.1 uncultured Limibaculum sp. | reverse complement strand
AAAGCCGCCGCTCCAGCGGCTTGCGCAGGCGGAAATACTCCCGGCTGATGGTCAGCACCGAGCGCGACAGCACCGCCCGGTAGAGCCAGTCCGACAGCGTCACCGAGACCGACACCATCCGCCCCGACCGGGTCCGCCGGACGATGCGCCATTCCTCGATCAGCCCGAAGCCATGGGTGGTGACGGTCTCGCCGGTGGGGATGTTGGTGGTGATGCGGGTCCCGGCGAGGCGCTCGAAGCTCTCGCGCAGGCGGCGGTAGCTGTCGCCGGAGGTCTCGCGCGCGGTGGCGGTCAGCAGGTCATGGGCCACCAGTTCGACCCGCCGCGCCGTCGGGCGGCCGGCGTTCAGCGCGGCCACCAGCTGGGAGATGCAGAAGATCAGCACGTCCTTGTCATGGATCGTCGCGAGCCCCTTCACCGAGGGCGTGATCGTCACCGTGATGTCGTTGCGCGCATAGTGCAGCACCCGCCGGTCGGGCCGGGTCGAGAGCGAGAACACCGGATGCTCCATGGAGCCGAGATCGTCCTTGGGGATCGCCTCGGCGATGTCGCACAGAAAGAAATCCGCCATCGCCGGGGCGGCGCAGCGGTTCGCGGGCCGGGTCGGGCTCGGGGCGGGGATTGGCCTGGGCGCCATGGGGCTGCTCGATCGTATCGTCGTTTTATTTACGCCGAGCCTAGGAAGCGCCGCCCCGGGGCTCAACCGAAAGCGGCCGCGGAGCGCCCGGGCTTTCGGGGGTCTGGAATCACGCCATCGGGGGTCTGGAGTCGCACGATCGTGGTTCCGGAATCGCCTGTGTCCCGAAATCCCCCCGAAAGCGTCTTGAAATCAGGGCTTTGCGCGAAGACGCCCGGGGCCCTAACAAATATTCTAACCGATCTCTAACAGCGCCCTGGCAGGAGCACCGGCAGCCCGCCCCGCGGGACCCCTACCCAAGATACTGAGAAAAAATCGGTTTTTTGCACACCATACGATTTTCCTTCCATGTGCGGCCTTTTTCACTACACTGATGGAAAAAGCGCACATGAACCGGGTCTCCGAACCCCCATGAGGCAGGCAGCGTGAGCAGAACAGCGGACCGGACGGCCGAGGAGCCGCCCTATTTCAACATCCGTCCCGACGCGGCCCTGGCCGAGCTCGGCGAGCCCGTGGGCACCGAGGGCTTCGCGCGGGCCGCCGAGATGGCGGCGGACGGCCGGGCCGATCTGGTCGCCCGCGGCCTCGATCCCGAGGGCGGCAAGCGGCTGCGGCGGTTTTCCACCTGGGAGATCACGCGCTACCTGATCCCGGTGGCCACGGCCCATTTCCGCCGCGTGCTCAAGGCCAATCCCGACCTGCCCCAGGGCCGGGCCGAGACCGAGGGCGGGGCGAAATGGTTCACCCTTGACGAGGTGCTGCGGCTGCGGGCCCATTTCGCCGCCGAGGGCGCGCGGACCAAGGAATACCAGCCCTACCGGCCGCGGGACCTGCCGGCCAAGATCTGCGCGGTGGCCAATTTCAAGGGCGGGGTCGGCAAGACCTCGACGGCGGCGCATCTGGCGATGTCGGCCGCGCTCGACGGCTACCGGGTGCTGGTGATCGATCTCGACAGTCAGGGCTCGATGACCTCGATCTTCGCGGGCCGGGTGGCCGATGAATGGGCCACGGTGTTTCCGCTGCTGGCGCGGGATTATGCCGAGGCGCTGCAGGCCGAGACCCGCGCCCGGATGGGCCGGGGCGAGGCGCCGCTGG
>CAYORO010000508.1:0-1735 GCA_964406355.1 uncultured Limibaculum sp. | reverse complement strand
GCTACATCACGATCTTCCGGCACTTGGAGCAAAACCCGGAGAACCGGTTCCACCCGATCTTCAAGTGGTTCCGTGAGTGGTGCAACGACGAGTTCCGCCATGGCGAGGCGTTCGCGCTGTTGATGCGGGCCAATCCGCATCTGCTCTCGGGCGGCAACCTGCTCTGGGTGCGGTTCTTCCTGCTGGCGGTCTACGCGACGATGTATGTGCGCGACCATGCGCGGCCGGCCTTCCACACGGCGCTCGGGATCGAGATAGACGAGTACGACCGCCGCGTGCTCAACCTCACCTCCGAGATCTCGAAGCAGTGCTTCCCGATCCAGATCGACCTCGACAATCCCGTCTTCTGGGAGGGCTGTCGCGCGCTGGTTCGGGTCAACGAGGCGATCGAGGACAGCCGCGAGACCGGCGGGCCGCTCCAGGCGCTCAGGCGCGTCGGGCTCTGGGCGCGTGCGGGCGCCATCTTCGCGCGTCTCTATGTGCAACCCGTCAAGCGGTCGGACCTTCCGGCCTCCTGTCGGCTCGAGCCCGTCTGGTGATGTGATGGACGCCGTCTCGGTCATCGCCCCGGCCCTCCTCTTCGCGCTCCTTCTGTGGTTCGCGGGGACGGGCAGCATCCTTGTCGCGGTGGGACTGCCGCGGCGGGCGCTGGCGGGCGTGATGGCGGTGTCCATGCCGCTTTTGGCGGCGTCGATCATCGCCTTCGACTGGGCGGCGTCGCAGCAGACCGTCACCGGCGTCTATGTCGGCTTCGCGGCAGCGATCGCGATCTGGGGCTGGCACGAGTTCTCGTTCCTCACCGGCGCGATCACCGGGCCGCGGCGCGCACCCTGTCCGCCGACGGCGCGGGGGTGGGAGCGCTTCCGCCTCGCGGTCCTGGCGCTCGCCTGGCACGAACTGGCGCTGGTCCTGACCGCCGCGCTTCTCGTCGCGCTCACCTGGTTTGACCCAAATCAAGTCGGGCTCTGGACCTTCCTCGTACTGTTGATTGCGCGCGTCAGTGCAAAGCTCAACCTGTTCCTCGGTGCACCCAATATTGCCGAGGAGCTGATCCCGGAAAGCCTGGCTCACCTCAAGAGCTACTTTAGCAATCGGCCGATGAACCTGCTCTTTCCCGTTTCGATCACTGTGCTGACCTTCGCGACCGGCTGCTGGGCCGAGCGTGCGGTCGCGGCCGAGACCGAGGCGGAGGTGGCGGGCTTCGCGCTCCTCGCGATGCTGACCGGGCTTGCGCTGATCGAACACTGGCTGCTCGTGCTGCCGCTCCGTGATGCCGCACTTTGGCGCTGGATGTTGCCGAGCCGCGATGCGCGCCGTACCTCACTCATGCCAACCGACCGGGCCCGCTGATGATGCCCGGCTCACGACTGGAGGGATCCATGGACACTGCGATGGACTACGAGGGCTTTTTCCGGCAGCGCTTGGATGCACTCCGCGCCGAGGGCAACTACCGGATTTTTGCCAATCTCGAGCGCCATCGCGGCCAGTTCCCCAACGCGACGCGCCGCCATGATGGCGGGCAGTCGCCGGTGACGGTCTGGTGCTCCAACGACTATCTCGGCATGGGCCAGCACCCGGATGTGCTCGGCGCCATGAGCCACGCGCTGGAGACCTGCGGTGCGGGTGCCGGCGGCACGCGCAACATCTCGGGCACCAACCGCTACCATGTGGAGCTCGAGGACGAGCTCGCCGATCTCCACGGCAAGGAGGCGGCGCTCCTCTTCACCTCGGGCTA
>CAYORO010000507.1:0-1739 GCA_964406355.1 uncultured Limibaculum sp. | reverse complement strand
GTGCCCGCAGCCATGACCGTTGGTCTCCCCATCGGCGCGGGGCGTCTGCCGTGGCACTCCACATCGCCGCCGCACGCGACCGGCGGCTCTGGGCCGCGAGCACCGTGCTCCCCTGACCATCAGACGGGTTAGGCCGAAGCTTTCGCAATATTGACGCCGTAGGCGCCCATCTTCGCATCGGCGGTCATGAGGGACGTCGCTTCGCAGATCGCCTGTACGACCAGCATTCGATCGAATGGGTCGCGGTGATCATCGCGGCGTGGCAGCGCCTGATAGGCAGCGAGATGCGTGTCGTTGATGGGCAACCGCGTCATGCCGTCGGCGTCCATCGCCTGGGTGATCTCGACGATGTCGGCGTCGAGCTTGCCGAGACCCACCTTGATTGCGACCTCCCAGAGCGAAGCAACGCTGACCAGAAGCGGCTTGGTTGCCATCAACTTCCGCGCGTCGCGCCCGAGTCGGGCGTCGTCCGCAAGCCACCAGAGAAGCACTTGGGTGTTGAGCAGCACCAGCGTCACCGCGTCCCTTCGAACGCGGCGACGATTTCAGGGTCTTCCTCGTCGAAGTCCGGGGGAATTGCGATCCGACCCTTCAGCCGACCGGGTCGACGCGCAGCACCGCTCGCCTCGACGGCCAGAATTCGGAAGCGACCGCCGCCCGCACCGCGCCGAACGATCTCGATCTCATCTCCGGCGGCAACACGGTCGAGCAGTTCCGACAGCCGAGCCTTCGCGTCGCGCGAGGTGAAGACCTCTCCCATGGATCCCTCCGTGTGATCTCAGAAGTCGGATGTAGTCACATAGAGGGTCGCGCTGCAAGTCGATCTAGCGAGGCCCGTGTCAGGACGCCCCAGAAGGCGCCCCATGTGCTGGGATCAAGTCTGTCGGCGCATGATGGTCGGCCCACCATCGATAGCTGCTTCCGCTGCGCCGCAACGCAGCGGAAGCAGCGCACTCGGACGTCTACTTCGGGACCGTCCGCTTGGGGCGGCCCGTCGGCATCAGATCTCGACCGCTTCCGAGATCGCCAACGCGTCCTCGAGCTCGACGCCGAGGTAGCGGACAGTGCTGTCCATCTTGGTGTGACCGAGAAGGAGTTGAACGGCGCGGAGGTTGCCGGTCTTGCGGTAGATCTGCGCCACCTTCGTTCGCCTCATCGAATGCGTTCCGTAAGCACTCGGCTCCAATCCGATCGACATCACCCAGTCGCGCACCAGGCGGGCATACTGACGGGTGGAGATGTGCAGCGGTTCGTGGAAGCGCCCGGGCCACAGATGCTCCTGCCCGATCATCATCGGATGCGCGAGCCAGTGCTGGATCGATCGGCGCGTGCCCTCCGTCAGCTCGAAGCGCACCGGCTTCTGGGTCTTGCTCTGCAGGATCGACGTGCGTTCCCTGACGTGGCCGGCGGCGTAGACATCCGCGACCTTGAGCCGAACGAGGTCGCAGCCACGGAGCTTGCTGTCGATCGCAGTGTTGAAGAGGGCGAGGTCACGGACGTTCTCGGCGATCTCGAGCCGCACCCGGATCGCCCAGACGTGCTTCGGCAGCAGCGGTCGCTTCTGGCCGACGATTCGCCCCTTGTTCCACGCGGGACGGCGCGGCCGAATGGCAGGTAAGTTCGCGATGCGCATGACGGTTCCTCCGAGCCGCCTCATCCCACCGCAGCGCCAACCCGACGTTGGCTGGAACAGGATACCGCGAGTTGGGGGCAGTGCGCCGAAGCTCCGCTCGGAGCCC
>CAYORO010000506.1:0-1743 GCA_964406355.1 uncultured Limibaculum sp. | reverse complement strand
CCGGCGCGCCGAGCGCGAGCGCGGCGGTCACGTAGTAGACCGTCTGCGCCATCACGCGCGCCCAGTTGATCGAGTTGACCGCGCCGAGGCGGACCTCGTCGGCGAAATCCCAGTCGGCGAACATCGCCTTCACCAGCGCCTGGCAGTCGTCGAAGGTGCCCTGGACGGCGAGCGCATGGACGTTGCGGTCGGCCGGCGTGGTCATCTGGCGGCGCTGGACCTCCGAGACGCGGCCATGCGGGTAGAGGATGAAGACATCCGCCGTGCCGTTGCCGCGGAAGGCCTCGATCGCCGCGCTGCCGGTGTCGCCCGAGGTGGCGCCGACGATCGTCACGCGCTCGCCGCGGCGGGTGAGCACATGCTCGAAGATGCGCCCGATCAGCTGCATCGCCACGTCCTTGAAGGCGAGCGTGGGGCCGTGATGGAGCTCGAGGATCCAGTCATTCGGCCCGATCTGCACCAGCGGGCAACGCAGCGTGTGGCCGAAGCCCGCATAGGCGGCATCGATGAGGGCGCGCAGCTCCTCCTCCTCGAGGCACCCCTCGACGAAGGGCGCCATCACATGCGTCGCCACCTCCTCGAAGGACCGGCCCGAGAGCGCGGCGAGATCGGCGCGGCCGAGGGCGGGCAAGGCGTCGGGCACATAGAGGCCACCATCGCGCGCGAGACCGGCGAGCAGCGTCTCCTCGAAGGGGAGAACCGGCGCCTGTCCGCGAGTGCTGATGTAGCGCATGGCAGCTCTCCGATCCCCGTCCCGGCCCGAGTATCGCTCCTACGATAGCGCTGGCGCCCGGGCAATCCCCGTACAGCCCCAGCGCGGGCCCCGTGCTCGCCCGCTTTGGGTCAGCTCATGGTCTCCCGCCGGGCCCAGAGCAGGCTCATGACCGCCCAGACAGCCCCCAGCGAGAACCAGGTGATCGCATAGTTCAAATGGTTGTTCGGGAGGTTGATGCCGAGAGCCTGCGCGCGCGGGCGCTCCCCGAGCGAGTGTCGCTCAGCGACGACCAGCAACGGCTCGGTGTCGAGCGCGCGGGCCATGCGCTCGGGGTCGCGTGCGAACCAGATATTGCGCTCGAGATCGGGCGGCGTCGCGTCGGCCGCGCCCTCGGGCCAAAAAAGTGCGCCGGTGAGTGTGACCGGCGTGCCAGCGGGCATCAGCGCGCGCTCCTTCGACGCCTCGGGCACATAGCCGAGATCGGCGAGCACCCGGCGCCCGTCCTCGGTGGCGACCGGCACGATCACCTGGAAGCCCGGCCCCCAGGGGCGCTGGGTCGTGAGGCGGTAGGCCGCGCCCTCGCCGAGCTGCCCCGCGACGCGGACCCTCAGGAAGCTGTCTTCGGCGGGGTCCGGCCGCTCCGGGATCGCGACGGGCTCGGCCGCCAGCCGCGCGGCGAGCTCGGCGATCAGCGCCTCCTTCCAGGCGAGGCGCCGGAGCTGCCATTCGCCGAGCGCCAAGAGGGTCGCGACGCCTGCGACCCCCACGATGACCGGCGGCAGGAGGCGCCGCAGCCGGGCGCTCACCCGCTCACTGCGCCCAGATATAGACGCCGGCGAAGAGGAAGAGCCAGACCACGTCGACGAAGTGCCAGTACCACGCCGCCGCCTCGAACCCGACATGGTGCTTCGGGCTGAAATGTCCGACCCGCGCGCGCATCAGGCAGACGAAGAGGAAGATCGTCCCGACCAGCACGTGGAAGCCGTGGAACCCGGTCGCCATGAAGAAGTTGGCGCCGTAGATGTTGC
>CAYORO010000505.1:0-1758 GCA_964406355.1 uncultured Limibaculum sp. | reverse complement strand
GGCGCTTCGCTACGGCGTCACCGCACTTGCGATCCTTCTGTTCCTGCTGGCCCTGCGCCGCTCCGGCGAGCGCGCCGGACGGCTGGCCGAGCGGCTCGAGACCACGGAGAAAACCCATGATGCGCAACGACGGATGCTCGAGGCGGCAGCGCGTCGCCCTCGTTCTCGCGACGATCTGGCTGAGCGGCTGCGCGATGGGAGGTTTTGAAGCTGGCGGCGTGGCAGGGTGTCCGCCGGTCGTGGAATACAGCAGGGAGTTTCAGGCACGGGCGGCCGAGGAACTGGCGTTGTTACCAGACGGATCAGCCGTTGCCGAAATGATGCGGGACTATGCCGTTATGCGCGAGCAAGCCAGGGCATGTTTCGGGTAAAACCCGGACCCATTACCGGTGAGCAAAGGCGTCGCTTTCATAGCGGAGCAGGGGCAAGGCCATTGCGTTGGCATCTTCGCCGACATAGAGCCCAGTCCCGCCTGCAACCCCGACACCGATGGAGAAACCTCGTGGCTGCTCTTGGGCGAGAGCGGCAAGCGGTATTGAGGTCAGGGCAAGGAACGATGCAACAAGACGAGGAAGTGCGTTCGTCTTCCGGTGGGGTGTTTCTTCAGTAAGCATATGACTTTCCTTGTGTTTACCCTTGACTTGGGTGGCGAAGAGGAGCGTGACGGTCCATGAAGTCTGGGAGGCTTTCAGGCGCAGGTGTTCTGCGTGCAGGTCACAAGTCCTGCAGGACAGCCCATAGGCTGGGGTCAGATCGGTAGAGTCGGGGCGGTCGCTTTGCGACGGCGGTTGGCTAGGCCGGGTCGCGTTGTCCGTTGCTACTCATGACGAAGCGCCTCGATGGGGTCCAATCGCGCCGCTGACCGCGCCGGGAAATAGCCAAACACCACGCCCACAAAGGCGGAGAAGATAAAGGCCAGGAGTATGATAAGCGGGTCGGGTGCAAACGGGATGACCATCAAATGCGAAACCACCGCAGCAATGATCAATCCCAGAACCGCCCCCAGAACGCCTCCCAACAAGGAGAGCGCAACAGCCTCGATCAAAAACTGCATGAGAACCTGATTGGCCTGTGCGCCGATCGCCATGCGAATGCCGATCTCGCGCGTGCGCTCTGTGACACTCACCAACATGATGTTCATGATGCCGATACCGCCCACGAGCAGGCTCACGGCCGCCACGGCGGCGAGCAGTCCCGTTAACACTCCCGTGATCCCGGTGAGCATCGAGGCAACCTGCTTCATGTCCATCACGGTGAAGTCGTCTTCCTCACTCTCCCCAATGCGGCGCAGATCGCGCATTACGAACTCGATCTCGCGCATGGCGTCCTCGGTCGACACGCCGTCCTCGATTGCGACATAGATCGTGGCCACGTCGGTATTGCCCGCGACCCGGCGCTGAAACGTCCGGATTGGCATCAGCACGACATCGTCCTGGTCTGTTCCGAAGGAGGAGGCGCCTTTGGCCTCGAGCACACCGATCACTTCGCAGGTGAAATTTCGAACCCGGACGGATTCTCCGACAGGGTCGCTCGCCCCGAAGAGCGCCTCGCGGACTGTCTCACCGAGGATGCAAGCGGCGCGTCCTCCTTGCGTTTCACCCACCGTGAAGTTCCGCCCGAGCACGAGAGGCCAATCCGACGCCACCAGGTAGCGCGCGTCCGTAGCCGTGATCTGGGCCCGGTGGTTCTCGCTTCCGAAGACTATGGTCGCCTGTCCGCTGGCAATGGGCGCGGCGGCTTCGATCGTCGGCACCGCCT
>CAYORO010000504.1:0-1779 GCA_964406355.1 uncultured Limibaculum sp. | reverse complement strand
CGCTGCTGCATGCCGCCCGACAGCTCATGGGCGTACTTGTTTCCCCAGGCGCCGAGATCGACCACTTCGAGGATCCGCGCCGCGCGGTCCAGCCGGTCGTTCTTGTTCACGCCGCGGATCTCGAGCGGCATCGACACATTGTCGAGCACCGAGCGGTGCGGCAGCAGCGCGAAATTCTGGAACACCATGCCGATCTTGGTGTTGCGGAAGGTCTGGAGCTCGGAGGTCCCGAGCGCCATCACGTCGGTGCCCTCGATCAGGATGCGGCCCGCGGTGGGCTCGAGCAACCGGTTGAGGTGGCGCACCAGCGTCGACTTGCCCGAGCCCGAGAGCCCCATGACGCAGAAGAGCTCGCCCCGGCGCACATTGAGGCTGACATCCGCCACACCGACCACGGCGTTGTAGCGGTCGAGCACCTCGGCCTTGGAGAGCCCGTCGCTCCGGATCGCGGCGAGGGCGTCTGAGGCCTTGTCACCGAAGATCTTCCAGACATTGGAGATTTCGATGAGCGTGTCGTCGGCGGTCTGATCGGGCGTCTCGAGCACGGCGCGCCCCTCCCTGCTGAGCGGGAGCCGGCGCCCGGGCGAGGCCGGGGCCGGCTGTCGCGCGTCTCAGAGCCCGAGCCAGGCGTCGACGCGGTCGGGGTTGTTGGCCACCCACTCCTTCGCGACCTCGGCCGGGTCACGCCCCTGGCCGGCGATCTCGAAGGCGAAGCCGCTCACATCGTCCGCCGTCAGCGAGAACCGGCCGAAGAACTCGGCGATCGCGGGCGAGCGCTCCTCCAGCGACTTCGACCAGGCGATCTGCACGTCCTTGAGCGCGTCCTTGCTTGCGACATAGCTCTGTTCGTACCAGTCGGGCGAATCCGACGGCTGGATCATCGTGTACTTCTCGGGGTCGTGGGTCGGCTCGGTCAGCATCACCACGTCAAACATGAACCAGATCGCGTGCGGCTTGTAGCAGTAGAAGGCATAGCCCTCGTCTTTCGCGATCGAATCCTTTACCCGGGCGGTCTTGACGCTCTCCTCGGCGCGGATCGGCTCGATGAAGTCGAGCAGGCCATAGTCGCGCACCTTGACCTCGTTGACATTGGCCGAGGCCCAGCCGGGCGCGCCGATCCACATCTCGCCCTTGCCATTGCCGTCGCTGTCCATCAGCCCCGCCACATCCGGCCGGCCGAGATCGGTGATGTCGGTGATGCTCTGGGCCTTGGCGAAGTTCTGGCTCACACAATAGCCCTGATTGCCCTCATAGGGGTTCGACGACAGCACCACGGTGCCGGCCTCGTCGACATAGGTCTTGGTGAAGCTCTCCTGGTTGGGCAGCCAGACATCGGGGTGGACGTCGATCTCGCCGCGGCCGCGGTCCATCGCCTGAAAGATCGTCGCGTTGTTGCCGGGCACGAGGCCGGCCTCGCCGCCGATGCGGGACTCGACGACCTCCGCCAAAAGATGCGCGATCGCCTGCGCGCCGGTCCAGGACGGGACGCCGATATTCACCTTCTCGACCGCGGCGGCGGGCAGGGCGGCAAGGCTCAGACCCGCAGCCACCGAGAGCGTTTTGAGTGTCTTGTTCATGGATACCTCCGCTGTGTCCGTGGGATGCGCCGGGGCCGACCCGCTCCGCCGCACCGTCAGGTCTTATCGTTGGACCGGCCGCGGGCCGGAGTGGCTCGGGCCGCCGTCACCACACTGGGCCCCTGGGCACCGCGCGTCGAGACCCGAACGCCGCTGCCGGAGCGATAGTTGCAGTGCACGATTGTCGACGGCCGCCGTCAAG
>CAYORO010000503.1:0-1782 GCA_964406355.1 uncultured Limibaculum sp. | reverse complement strand
TCTCGACAGCCAAACCGCCCGCATATCCCTTCGCATCTAAATTCTCAAAGAGCGCGAAAACTGCTTTCCCAGGGGATCACTCCCCACCAGGCGAGAGGCAATTTCCGAAGAGCGCCAGCGCTGCTGACCGACGTTTGATAGCGGAATCACCCGGCGCCGGTCAAGCCCCCCGTCATGGCTTTGTCACGGGCCCCGGTCACGCGGTCGCCCGGGCCCCTGACTGGGGGCGGCGCGCTCGAGGAGCTTGAGGATCCGCAGCCACCGCGCGAACGCGGCGACCATGGCGAAGGCGAACCCCTTCCAGCCTCCCGTGACGTGCCGGCGCAGGACGTAGAATTTGAGGAACGCCGCCGGAAACTCGGTGACCAATCGAAGGCGCAGGAGCCAGAGCGGGCGGAGCCGCGCCGCCTCGGCCTGAAAGCTCGAATAGCGGTTCTCCTTCTCGACCATATGGGCCCAGGAGGTGAGCGGAAAGTGGTGGACCGGCGCGCGGAGCAGCGCGACCCGCGCCCCCTCGGCGAGCTCAACCCGGTCGAAGAGCGGATGCGCGCGGTAGCGCCCGATCGAGCGATGGTAGAGCCGCACGATCTCGTAATCGGCCGCAAAGGGGCGGGGCTGGCTGTCGCCCGGATAGACGTTGAGGACCCGCAGCCGATAGGCCGCGGGGGCCGGCGGCCCCGAGGCGAAGAGCACCGCGATCTCCTCGGCGAGCGCCGGCGTCACCACCTCGTCAGCATCGAGATTGAGGACCCAATCATGCCGACAGGCGGCCTCGGCAAAGGCCTTCTGCGGCCCGTAGCCCTCCCAATCGCGATGGAGCACCCGTGCCCCTGCCGCCTCGGCGACGGCCTGTGTCCCGTCGGTGCTGCCGGAATCGACCACGACGATCTCGTGGGCGAAGCCGAGGGCCGCGAGCGTGGCCGGCAGGCGGGCCGCCTCGTCGCGCGCGATGAGGAAGACCGACAGCGGCAGTCGGGGCACCATCGCACCCTCCGCGCCACACACTGCCGTATTTCGCGCCACCCCGCTTGTCATCGGCGGCAGTCGGAGCGACAAGGCGCGCGAGTGATCCCGTCACGCTGCAGTGCACAACGAGGCCAGCCCATGTATCCGAACACCGCCCCCATCCCCGAGCTTTACGTCTCGACCGAGAGCGCGCGCAAGCTCAAGCTGGAGGCGGCCGGGCTCACCTCGATCGACCTCACGCCGCGCCAGATCTGCGATCTCGAGCTCCTGATGAACGGCGCGTTTTACCCGCTCAAGGGGTTTCTCGGGCAGGCGGACTATGACCGCGTCGTTGAGGAAATGCGGCTCGTCGACGGCACGCTCTGGCCGATGCCGGTGACGCTCGACGTCTCCGAGGCGGTGGCGGGCGGGATCGAGCCGGGCCAGGACATTGCGCTGCGCGATGCCGAGGGCGTGATCCTCGCGATCCTCTCGGTCACCGACAAGTGGTCGCCCGACAAGAGCCGCGAGGCGGAGGCCGTGTTCGGCGCCGACGACCTCGCGCATCCGGCGGTCGCCTACCTCCACGAACAGGCGGGCACGGTCTATCTCGGCGGCCCCGTCACCGGGATCACGCCGCCGACGCATTACGACTTCAAGAGCCGGCGCGACACGCCGAACGAGCTCCGCGCCTATTTCCGCAAGCTCGGCTGGCGCCGCGTGGTGGCATTCCAGACGCGCAACCCGCTTCACCGCGCGCATCAGGAGCTCACCTTCCGCGCCGCAAAGGAGGCGCAGGCCAATCTGATGATCCATCCGGTCGTCGGCATGACCAAG
>CAYORO010000502.1:0-1794 GCA_964406355.1 uncultured Limibaculum sp. | reverse complement strand
ATGTGCGCGAGCATGTCGCGGCGCAGCCGCTCGAAGGCGTCGGGCGCCATGGGCGCGTTGTTCTCCCACCAGATGTCGGCCTCGACCGAGGGCTCGCGCACGACGAACTTGTCCTTGGGTGACCGCCCGGTGTGCTTGCCGGTGGAGACGAGCAGCGCCCCGCCTTGGCCGATCTCGCCCTCACCGGCGCGCACGGCCGCCTCGACCAGCGCTGGCACGCCCAGATTGTAATGAACCTCGCCGAGGCCGGTGATCCCGCCATGCTCAAGCGCGAAATCGGTGTTCCAAAGGCCGGTCGCCATCGCGTCCTCCTCCCCACAAACAAATCTACATGCGCTTTTCAAAAAAGCGCACAGTCACTCCCCCGACGCGGGATACCGAAGCGGCGCGGACCCGTCCACCCCGCCGCTCGGCTGCAATCGGGACGGATCGGCGCCAAACCGTCGCATTTTGGGACGGTCGCGTCAGGACCCCGGCCGGTCTCCGGACCCGCCGGACCCCGGGTTGGTGCCGGTCTCCAGCTGCTCCAGCCGGGCGCGGATGTCCTGCAGCATCGCGATCGCCTCGTCCTGATATGTGTCGGTCTTCTCCTGGCGCTCCTCGATGTCTTCCTTGCTCTGCTCATGCGCGGATTCCATCGAGTTGACGATCAGACCGACCACCAGGTTGAGCACGCAGAAATTGGTGGCGACGATGTAGAGGACGAAGAAGAGCCACGCATTGGGGAACACCTGCATCACCGGGCGCGCGATGTCGGGCCATCCCTCCAGCGTCATGATCTGGAAGAGCGAGAACGCGCTGCCGCCGAGCGTGCCGAAGAACTCGGGGAAATCGGCGCCATAGATCTGCGTCGCGATCACCGAGCCGACATAGAAGATCACCGCCAGCAGCAGGAACACCGAGCCGATCCCGGGCAGCGCACGGAGCATGGCCTCGACCACGATCCTGAGATGCGGCGCCATGGAGATGGCGCGGAACAGGCGCAGGATCCGCAGCGCCCGCAGCACCGAGAGGTTGATCCCGACCGCCGGGGCAAGCGAGATCGCCACCACGCCGAAATCGAAGAGATCCCAGCCGCTCCGCCAGAACGCGGGGCCGCGGGCATAGATCTTGAGCCCGATCTCGATGCAGAAGATCACGAGGAACAGCGTGTCGATGGCATCGAGCACCGGGCCGGCGACGGCGACGGCGCTCGACGATGTCTGGATGCCGAGCACCAGCGCGTTGAGGAGGATGGCGATCTGGATCCCGGTCCGTACCTCCGGGGTATCAAGCCACGCGTTGATCGACTCCTTCATGATGAGGTCATCCTCCCAAATCCCTGTGACCCTTCGACGTCCTCCTCCTGAGCCCTAGCCGATCGACGGGCAGGCAACAATTGCCTGCATCGCCCGGATGTGCCTTAGTTCCGCAGGACAGCGTCAGGAAATTGCCCCGAAGCACCGATATCGTGTCGGCCCGTCGGGTGATTCTTCGGCTGCGCCGCGGCCCGGCGGCACGCGCGGGCGCTCGGAGAGAACAAGTCGGAGAGGGAGATGGCCTCGATCGTTCTGGTCGACGACGACCGCAACATCCTGACCTCGGTGTCCATGCTGCTGGAAGCCGAGGGTTACAAGGTGGCGAGCTACACCGACGGGGCGACCGCGCTCAACGCGCTCACGACCTCGCCGCCCGACCTCGCCGTGCTCGACATCAAGATGCCGCGGATGGACGGGATGGAGCTCCTGCGCCGGCTCCGGCTCAAATCCGACCTGCCCGTGATCTTCCTCACCTCGAAGGACGAGGAGATCGACG
>CAYORO010000501.1:0-1809 GCA_964406355.1 uncultured Limibaculum sp. | reverse complement strand
CTGATCTATCTCGACTGGACGCCTCAGGAGGCGATGCGGTTCGTGGTGTCGGGCGGTGTCGCGGGCCCGGAGACGATCTCGTTCGAAGCGGCCGGCGGCTTGCCGTCGGGGCCCTTCCCGGCCGAGGTGGCGCCGGGATCCGAGCGCTCGTCGATCCAGGTTCGCGCCGAGAGCGGCGTGGCGGAGTAGTAGGCCGCGCGCCCGATCGCATGGGCGGCGACCGGCGCCGTCAGAAGGATAAAGGCGATCGCGGCGACCGCCTTGGCGGCCGAGGCGACACCCGGCATCACGATCGCGGCCGCCAGCAGGATCAGCCCCGCGCCGAGGGTGCCGGCCTTGCTGGTCGCGTGCATGCGCATCAGCACATCCGTGAGGCGCAGCACCCCGATCCCCGCGATCAGCGAGAAGGCCGCGCCGACGAGCAGCAGCGCCGAGGCGACGAGCTCGGCCACCGAGGCCGCCGCAAGAAGCTCGAGCAGCGCGGTCATGGCTCGCCCTTCTGCACCGCGGCCCGCTCGGAGGCGCGGGCTGCGCCCTGCCGGGCAATGTGGCGTGCAAAGGCGAGCGTCGCGAGGAACCCGGCCAGCGCGATCGCGGCCGCGACGTCGAGATAGGCGTCGAGCCCCGTGACGATCGCCGTCAGCCCGGCAAAGGCCGCCGTCAGCACCGAGAGGAGATCGAGCACCACGGCCCGGTCGGCCGTGCTCGGCCCGATGGCGAGGCGGATGAAGGAGAGCCCCGCCGCGATCAGCAGGGTCCAGCGGGCGATCTCGGCGACGAGGGTGACAAGGGTCATTCGAGGGCCTTCAGCACGGGGGTCTCGAGGGTGTCGCGCAGCTCGGCGCGCAGCGCGTCCGGGTCATCGACGAACATCGCATGGACATAGAGCGTCTGGCAGTCCTCGGAGAGGTCGAGCGAGAGCGTGCCAGGCGTCAGCGTGACGAGGCTCGAGAACAGGAAGATCTCGGTCTCGCTGCGGCTGCGCATCGGCACGGCGATGATGCCGGGATGGCTCCGCGGCCCCGGGGTCAGCACGTCGACCGCGACCCGGATCGAGGATTTGACGAGCTCCCACAGGAACATCACCGAGAGGCGGATGAGCCGCGGCAGGCGCAGGAAGTACCCGTCCTCGGTGAAGAGCGGGCGCGCAACGGAGAGCGCCGCGAAGCCGACGAGAAACCCGATGCCGAGGCTCGTGAGCGTGAAGGCGCCCGAGAGTGCGGCCCAGAGCACGGCGAAAAGGAGGTTCATCGCAAAGGCGTTCACGGGCGGTCTCCGATCCAGGCGGTCTCGGCCGGCCCCACCTCAGCCCCCATAACGGCCGCGATGTACCCCTCGCGATCGAGGAGATCGTTCGCCGCGCGATCCGCGACCGCAAGGAACGGCTCTGGAACCAGCCCCATGGCCAGCGAGACGGCAGTGAGCGCCACAACGGGCCAGACAAGCGCGCGTCGCGCGCCGAGCGGCAACTGGGCGAGCGCCCGCACGCGCCCCGAGGGATGGGGCTTGAGATACCCTTTCAGCCAGATCTTGGTCATCGAGTAGAGCGTGAAGAGGCCGACACCCAGCACCGCGCCGACGGCGATCCAGTCCCCCGTGGCGGCGCCGGCCTGCACGAGCGCGAGCTTGCCCCAGAACCCTGAGAAGGGCGGCATCCCCGCCATCGCGAGCGCCGCCAGCAGGAAGAGCAGCGTCACGCCAGGCGCCACTGCGTAAAGCCCGCCCGAGCGCTCGAGATCCTGGCTCCCGGTCAGCCGCCGCCCGATCCCGGCGATCAGCACGAGGTTCGCCTTCACCACGATGTTGTGC
>CAYORO010000500.1:0-1816 GCA_964406355.1 uncultured Limibaculum sp. | reverse complement strand
TGGCGGAGTGGATGGGATTCGAACCCACGAAACCCTTTTGGGGTTTACTCCCTTAGCAGGGGAGCGCCTTCGACCACTCGGCCACCACTCCGCTGAGGGGGATAGCAACCGCCGCCGCCCGGAACAAGGCCGCGCCGGATTTTTCATCGGCTACCTGGCACCATAATGGTCGCCACGCATGCCGCCCCGCCGCGCTCCGATGCCGCAGACGGACACCCTGAGCCACGCGCGATGCCTAAGTAAGAGAGACGGCGCCGCCGACCCGCCGCTTACCCGCCGCCGAAGGACCGAGCCATGACCGATGCCCCGATGCCCGATCCGAACGCCACGGCGCCTGCTCGCGCGCTGGCGCAAGAGGTGGCCGGGTCCGATGCTTCGGAGCGCGAACCATTGGTGATCTTCACGCCGTCCGGCAAGCGGGGGCGTGTGGCGCGCGGAACGACGGTTCTGGAGGCGGCGCGTGCGCTCGGCGTCGATCTCGACAGCGTCTGCGGCGGGCGGGGGATCTGCTCGAAATGTCAGGTGGCGCCGTCCTATGGCCAGTTCGCCAAGCACGGGATCACGATGGCCGAGGACGCGCTTTCGGCCTGGAACGCGGTCGAGGCGCGCTATGACGAGAAGCGCGGCCTCGCGGCCGGCCGCCGCCTCGGCTGTCAGGCGCGGATCGAGGGCGACGCGGTGATCGACGTGCCGGCCGAGAGCCAGGTGCATGCCCAGGTGGTCCGCAAGGCCGCCGACACGCGCGAGGTGGCGCTCGACCCGGCGACGCGGCGCTTCGTGCTTAAGGTGGCCGAGCCCGATATGCACGAGCCTTCGGGCGATCTCGAGCGGCTCCAGGCCGCGCTTGCTGCCGAATTCGGCATCGAGCGGCTCGAGGCGGGGCTCCGGGCGCTGGGCGCGCTCCAGCGTGCGCTGCGCGCCGGCGGCTGGACGGTGACCGCCGTGCTCCGGCGCGAGGGCGAGACGGCGTGGCGGCTGCTCGATGTCCTACCCGGCGAGGCGGAGACGCGGCTGACCGGACTCGCGGTCGATATCGGCTCGACCACGATCGCGGGCCATCTCTGCGATGTGGAGACCGGCGCGGTGCTCGCGTCGGCCGGCGTGATGAACCCGCAGATCCGCTTCGGTGAGGATCTGATGAGCCGGGTCTCCTATTCACAGATGAACCCGGGCGGCGCAGCCGACATGACCGCTGCCGTGCGCGAGGCGCTCGATCGCCTCGTCGGCCAGCTCTGCGAGCAGGCGGGGACGGCGCGAGAGGCGGTCTATGAGGGCGTCTTTGTCGGCAATCCGGTGATGCACCACCTCTTCCTCGGGATCGACCCGGTGGAGCTCGGCTGGGCGCCCTTTGCGCTGGCGACCTCGGACCCGATCAACATTGCCGCGGGCGAGCTCGGCCTTGCGCTTCATCCGGAGGCGCGAGCCCATGTGCTGCCCTGCATCGCGGGCCATGTGGGAGCGGATGCCGCCGCCGTGGCGCTGGCCGAGGCACCGCAGGAGCAGGAGCGGCTGACGCTGGTGATCGATGTCGGGACCAATGCGGAGATCCTGCTCGGCAACCGCGAGCGGGTGCTGGCCTGCTCCTCGCCCACGGGCCCGGCCTTCGAAGGGGCGCAGGTCTCCCACGGACAGCGCGCGGCCCCGGGCGCCATCGAGCGGGTGCGGATCGATCCCGAAACCAGGCAGGCCCGCGTGCGGGTGATCGGCTGCGAGCTCTGGTCGGACGAGCCGGGCTTTGCCGAGGCGGTCGGCGCCGCGGGCGTGACGGGCATCTGCGGCTCCGGCATCATCGAGGCGCTCGCCGAGATGCGGATCG
>CAYORO010000499.1:0-1821 GCA_964406355.1 uncultured Limibaculum sp. | reverse complement strand
GCAACCTTGCCAAGGTTGAAGTCGTGAGTTCGAATCTCATCGCCCGCTCCATGTCATTCCAGAACTAGATGCTGCTCCAGAAATAGAGCTGGTTAGCCGGTCGGCATCGCGGCCAGCAGTCGCGATTTCTCACCCACATCGTCAGGGCGTGAGAGAGCGTCGCAGAGCGCTTCGAGGCTCGCGAGGCTGTGGGTGGCGCGCAGACTGTCGACCTGGGGCAACAGCGCGCGGACACCGGCTGCTCGCGCCTCGAAGCCGTCCCACCGGAGCAGCGGGTTGAGCCAGACGAGCTTGCGGCAGGAGAGCCGCAGGCGCTCGGCGGCGGTGCCGAGGCGGTCCGCGTCGTCCCGTTCGAGCCCGTCGGTGATCAGGAGGACGACAGCGCCCTGGCCGAGCACGCGGCGGCTCCAGTCGCGGTTGAACCGGTCGAGCGAGGCACCGATGCGCGTGCCGCCCTCCCAGTCGAGAGCGGCTTGGCCGGCCCGCGCGATCGCCTCGTCGGGGTCGCGATGGGCAAGGTGGCGCGTGATGTTGGTGAGCCGCGTGCCGAAGACGAAGGCGTGGAGGCGCGACCAGCCCCGGCCGGGCTGGTTGGCAGCGGCGTGGAGGAAATGCAGCAGCATCCGGCTGTAGCCCGCCATGCTGCCCGAGATGTCGCACAGCACGACGAGGGCCGGCCAGCGCTCGCGCCGGGTGCGACGGTCGAGCTGACGCACCTCGCCGCCGGTGCGAAGCGCGCGGCGCATGGTGCTGCGCCAGTCGGGCAGCGCCCCGCGCGGCGAGGGCCGGGTGCGACGCGAGGCGAGCGGGCGGACGGGCAGGCGGAGGCGCGCGATCTGGCGCCGGGCCTCGGCGAGCTCGGCGGCCGTCATCTGCTCGAAGTCGCGCCCCCGCAGCGCCTCGGCCGAGGAAACAGTGAGCGAAGCGTCGATCTCGATCTCGTCGGTCTCGGCAGGGTCGGCGGGCGGGGGACGGTCGGCGCCAGCGGTCAGCGCCTCGGCCGCGCGGTCCTCGGCGGGGCGCTTCTCGCGCTCCTCCCGGGGCGTGCGGATCTCCGGCAGCAGGAGGCCCAGCGCCTTCTCGAGGAGCTGGGGGTCGCGCCAGAAGAGGTGGAAGCACTGGTCGAACACCATCCGGTGCTCGGGGCGGCTGAGGAAGCAGGCGGCGAGCGTGTGGTAGAAGTCGGTGCGGCGGCCGATGCCGCCGGCCTCGACGGCGCGCACGGCATCAAGGACCCGGGATGGCCCGACCGGCACGCCCGCGGCGCGAAGCGCCCGCGCGAAATGGAGGATGTTGGTCGCGAGCCGGCCCTCGTCGGGCACGAGGATCGGCATCAGGCGGCGGCGCCGAGGCCGGCCTTCACCTCGTCGAGGATGCGGCCCGCCTCCGATCCCTGGAGCCGCGCGATGTCGTCCTGATACTTCAAGAGCGCGCCGAGGGTGTTGGCGATGGTGACCGGATCGAGCGCCACCGCGTCGAGCGCCACGAGGCAGCGCGCCCAGTCGATCGTCTCGGCGACGCCCGGGGTCTTGAAGAGGTCCTCGGTGCGCAGGCGCTGCACGAAGGCCACGACCTCCTCCGAGAGCCGCCGCGAGACCTCGGGGGCGCGCGCCTCGAGGATCGCGAGCTCGCGCTCCATCGAGGGGTAGTCGACCCAGTGGTAGAGGCACCGGCGCTTGAGCGCGTCATGCACCTCACGCGTCCGGTTCGAGGTGATCACCACGATCGGCGGCTCGGGGGCTTTCACGGTGCCGAACTCCGGCACGGTCACCTGGAAGTCGGAGAGCGCCTCGAGGAGGAAGGCCTCGAAGGGCTCGTCCG
>CAYORO010000498.1:0-1828 GCA_964406355.1 uncultured Limibaculum sp. | reverse complement strand
CAGCGACCACGGCGCCAGCGACTACGGGGCCAACGGCGCCGCCAACGGGGCTCCGGCTGCGCGCGTCACCGACTGGATCTCCCTGCCGCTCGGCGTCTCGACGCTCTCCGAGCGCTTCGCCGGCATCGCCGACGAACGCCTGCGCTTCCTCGCCATGACCGACTGCATCGTGGACGCGCTCGGATCCTTCGCCCCCTATGGCGTGACCGACCGGCTGGGCCAGACCCGCGCGCTCCAGGTGATCGGCGTCTCGGGCACCGCCACCACCTTCGGCGCGATCCATCTCGGGCTCCGCAGCTATGACCGGGAGCGGGTCGACGGGCTCTGGCTCGCGGCCCAGGCGGCCGACCGGGTGGCGGCGCGACTGCTCGAGATGGGGCCAACCGGCCGGGCCTGCCATCCCGGGATCGGGCAGGGCCGGGCCGGCATCGTGCTCGCAGGGGCAGCGATCATGATGACCATCCTGCGGACCTGGCCGGTCAATCGCATGCGGATCGCCGATCGGGGGCTGCGCGAGGGGATGCTCTACGGGCTCCTGCACCACGCGGGCCGCGCGGCCCGGTGATGGCCGGCAGCGGGGGCGGCGGCGGCCGCGGACGGGGTGGCCGGGGCGGCGGCCCGGGCGGCGGCGGCCCGAGCGGCGGCGGATCAGGGCGCGGCGGGCGGGCGCTGCATGTCCGGGTCAAGACCGCCAAGGGCCGCCGCCTCTCCTCGACCCGCTGGCTCGAGCGCCAGCTCAACGACCCCTATGTGCTCCGCGCCAAGAAGGACGGCTATCGCGGCCGGGCGGCCTACAAGCTCGCGGAGATCGACGACCGCCTGCGTATCCTCCGCCCGGGCGCACGGATCGTGGATCTCGGCTGCGCGCCGGGTGGGTGGTGCCAGGTCGCGGTCGCTCGCACCAATGCAGACGGGCGAGCCGCCGCCAAGCCCAGGGGCCGCGTGATCGGGCTCGATCTTCAGCCTGTCGAACCGATCGCGGGCGCCGAGCTTATCGAGGCCGATTTCCTTGAGGACGGTGCCGAGGAGGCGCTGCTGGCCGCGCTCGACGGGCCCGCCGATGCGGTGCTCTCCGACATGGCCGCCCCCGCCACCGGGCACAAGACGACCGACCATCTGAAGATCATGGGGCTTGCCGAGGCCGCCGCCGAGTTCGCGCTCCGCGTCCTTGCGCCCGGCGGGACGTTCCTTGCAAAGGTGCTCCAGGGCGGCACCGAGGGGCAGCTCCTCGCCGAGCTCAAGCGCCGGTTCCAGAAGGTTGCCCATATCAAGCCGCCCGCCTCGCGCGCCGACAGCTCCGAAATGTATGTCGCCGCCACGGGCTTTCGGCCAACCGGATCGTGATGTCCTTCGCCCCTTGCGGACGGCCCGATCCGAGCGGAGCGACGGATCGGGCAAGAGGCGTGGCGCGCGGCGCGCGCGCCGGCGATAGGGGGGGCGCCGGGGGGCTCTATCCCGATTTCTGGGCTTCCAGATGCTCGTAGTAATCGAGGGATTCGAAAATCGGGTCGGTCCAAGCCTCGGTCTCGAAGATTTCCGGCGTGTATTTCTGGAACCCGGCTTGGACGGAGGCGGGGAGCGTCTCCAGTCCGGCGATCTTGCAGCCGAAGGCCTGAACGGTCGAACGCCCTGGACGCAGGCCCATGCGCATCCACGGCGCCCAGTTCACCGCATTTTGCAGATGGCAGTGATTGGGCGCGCTGGTCACCTCCGGATTGGCGACGTCGGCGACGAGCGCGGAATAGGTGAACATGGAATCCCAGAAGACGACCTCTCCGGTGGATTCCTTTGGGAACTCCTCCGGCCTGAACATGTTTGGGATCTCGTG
>CAYORO010000497.1:0-1833 GCA_964406355.1 uncultured Limibaculum sp. | reverse complement strand
GAAGCGCCGCGACGCGGCCGATGTGCCGGGCCGCCCCAAGGGCCCCTGGTTCAAGTGGAAGAAGGACCCCCATGTGATCGACGCCGTGCTGATGTATGCCCAGCGCGGCCACGGCAAGCGCAGCTCGTTCTACTCCGATTACACCTTCGGAGTCTGGGCCGAGGACGGCGCGCTGGTCCCGGTCGGCAAGGCGTATTTCGGGTTCACCGATGAGGAGCTCAAACAGCTCGACAAATACATCCGCGACAACACGGTCGAGCGCTACGGCCCGGTGCGCGCGGTCCGGGCCGAAGCGGGCCACGGGCTGGTGCTCGAGGTCGCCTTCGAAGGGCTGCAGCGCTCCACGCGCCACAAATCGGGTGTCGCCATGCGGTTTCCCCGCATCAGCCGGCTGCGCTGGGACAAGCCGCCCGCCGAGGCGGACCGCCTCGCCACCCTCGAGGCGATGCTCGCCCCCGCCGGCTGAGCGCGCCGCCCGGCGCCCCTGCTCGACAGACACCCAATTTCGGCGTTATAAAACCGTCACAGTCGGGAGGTCGCCTGTGGCCAAGAAGAACGGCAAGAAGCAAGACACGCCGCCGAAGCGGCTCGACCGCAAGAGCTACGAGACCGCGCTCAAGGCGCTCCAGATCGAGCTCTGTCGGCTCCAGACCTGGGTCAAGCAGGAGGGGTTGCGCGTCGCCGTGGTCTTCGAGGGGCGCGACGCGGCCGGCAAGGGCGGCGTCATCAAGCGCATCACCGAGCGGGTGAGCCCCCGCATCTTCCGGGTCGTTGCGCTGCCCGCGCCGACCGACCGCGAGAAGACCCAGCTCTATATCCAGCGCTACATCGCCCATATGCCGGCGGCGGGCGAGGTCATTCTGTTCGACCGCAGCTGGTACAACCGCGCCGGTGTCGAGCGGGTGATGGGCTTCTGCACCGACGACGAGTATGAGCGCTTTCTCGAGCAGGCGCCGCGCTTCGAGAATTATCTGATCGATGACGGGATCATCCTGATCAAGTTCTTCTTCGACGTC
Source organism: uncultured Limibaculum sp. (assembly GCA_964406355.1). Lineage (GTDB taxonomy): Bacteria > Pseudomonadota > Alphaproteobacteria > Rhodobacterales > Rhodobacteraceae > Thermohalobaculum. The sequence goes on along the minus strand of CAYORO010000497.1, from coordinate 817 downwards.
AGCCGGGAGGTGCAGGAGGAGCGGTTTCGCGCCCGCGCCACCGATCCGCGAAAGCACTGGAAGCTGAGCCCGATGGACCTCGAGTCCTGGGCGCGCTGGTGGGACTACACGAATGCCTATGCGCGCATGATCGAGGCGACCGACACCGACCACGCGCCCTGGATCCGCGTGCCGGCGGACAACAAGCGGCGGGCGCGGCTCAACTGCATCGCCCATATCCTCGACACCGTGCCCTATGAGGAGGTGCCGTTCGTTCTGCCCGACCTGCCGGAGCGGCGCCCGCACGAGAAGGGCATGGCGAAGGACGTCCCCTTCCGCCACACCGTCAAGCAGCGCTACTGACGCCGCCGCAGCCCGCCCCAGTCCGGCCCAGTCCGCCGCGATCGGTCAGGCGACCTTTTGCGGGCGCATATCGGAGGGGTCGATCCCGGCGACGGCGACGGGCTTCTTCATCGCGTCGCGCCGGAAGGGCTCGCCGAGTTCCTGGTTGAGAACCACCTCGATGAAGGTCGTGACACCCTCCTTCTGGGCCGCGCAGGCGGCGGTGAGCACGTCGGTGAAGTCCTGCATCGTCGAGACCTGCACGCCCTTGAGCCCGCAGCCCTCGGCGACCTTGGCGTATTCCACGCCCTCGTTGAGCTCGGTGCCGACGAAGTTGTCCTCGAACCAGAGCGTGGTGTTCCGCTTCTCCGCGCCCCACTGGTAGTTGCGGAAGATCACCATGGTGATCGCCGGCCAGTCGCCCCGGCCGCACGCGGTCATCTCGTTCATCGAGATGCCGAAGGCGCCGTCGCCCGCGAAGCCGACGCAGGGTACA
>CAYORO010000496.1:0-1836 GCA_964406355.1 uncultured Limibaculum sp. | reverse complement strand
TTGGGGCCGAGAGCGCTGGTCGAGGTGGACTGTGCGAAGGTCGGGAACGTCCGCGTCTCAGATCTGTCGCGGCGCCGCAGCGAATGACGGGTCCTGAGCAGGCCCCCTCTCGCTGCCGCGAGTGACCGCTCTCGGGCGGCCGGACGGCACCGCACATGACAGTCGCCCGTCCCGGACATCATTCGTCCCTTCAGGCAACGGATCATGCTGCGGCAGCGAAAGGCGGGAACGTCCGCGACCCGGTCGTTCGGGCGGGCTGCAGTGGACGGCCGCAATGGCGAACGTTCGATGTCTGTTCCATCTCGCCGAGCGCGACCGGCGTCGAAGTGTTTGGCTTGATGCCGAGAAAAGTCACCGTGCACTAATGACTTACAAGCTATTTGAACCGCACCGGTTTTGCCGGAGGCTGATTTTCGTTAGCTACGCGGCCATGGCTTCAGTTTCCAGAGCGGCGTAGAAGTTGGCCTCGGCTTCTGCCGGCGGGATGTTCCCGATCGGCTCGAGCAGGCGGCGGTTGTTGAACCAGTCCACCCATTCGAGGGTGGCGTATTCCACGGCCTCGAAGCTGCGCCACGGCCCTCGGCGGTGAATGACTTCTGCCTTGAAGAGGCCGTTGATCGTCTCGGCGAGAGCATTGTCATAGCTGTCGCCGACACTGCCAACCGAGGGCTCGATGCCGGCTTCCGCCAGCCGCTCGGTGTAGCGAATGGACAGGTACTGGGACCCGCGGTCGCTGTGATGAACGAGGCCGATGCCCTTTGAGGGTCGGCGCTCGTGGACGGCCTGTTCCAGGGCATCGAGGACGAAACCGGCATGGGCCGAGGTGCTGACGCGCCAGCCGACGATCTTCCTTGCATAGGCATCGATGACGAAGGCCACATAGACGAACCCCTTCCAGGTGGCGACGTAGGTGAAGTCCGAAACCCACAGCATGTTGGGCGCGGGCGCCCGGAATTGCCGGTTCACCTTGTCCAGCGGGCATGGGGCTTTCTTGTCCGGAATCGTCGTCCGGTGCGGCTTGCCTCGGATAACCCCTTGAATGCCCATCTCCTTCATCAGCCGCGCCACCGTGCACCGAGCAACGTCGAAGCCTTCACGGCGCATCTGATGCCAGACCTTGCGTGCGCCGTAGACGCTCCAGTTGTCCTCGAAGACACGCCGGATCTCGGGCCGCAGCGCCTCATCCCGGCGCGCACGGTCGGAAAGCCGCGCGGGATCAGCCCGCTTGGCCAGGTGATCATAGTAGGTGGACGGGGCGATCGGCAGCAGCGCGCAGATCGGCTCGACCCCGTGCGCATTCCGATGCGCGTCGATGAAACCCACCATCACTTCGACCGGCGGTCGAGCTCCGCCATCGCAAAATACGCCGACGCCTTGCGCAGGATCTCATTGGCCTGGCGCAGCTCGCGGTTCTCCCGCTCGAGCGCCTTCATCTTCTCGGCCATCTCGCTCGGGATGCCGACGCGCCGGCCGCTGTCGACCTCGGCCTTCTTGACCCACTCGTTCAGGGTCTGCGGCGTGCAGCCGATCTTCGTCGCAATCGACACGATCGCCTGCCAGCGGGACTGGACTGCCCCCACCGAGTGGTCCGGTTGAATTGTTAGTGCATCACCGGCCTCTGGTCGACCGGGATGATCGCTTCTGGGGCTGGCGGCCGGTAGCCGAGAGCGCTGTGGGGTCGGACGGTGTTGTAATGCCGACGCCACCGCTCGATCAGGATCTGGGCCTCCCTGAGCGAGAAGAAGATCTCGCTGTTCAGGAGCTCGTCGCGGAACCGGGAATTGAACGACTCGCAATAGCCGTTCTCCCAGGGTGATCCCGGTTCGATGTAGGCGG
>CAYORO010000495.1:0-1844 GCA_964406355.1 uncultured Limibaculum sp. | reverse complement strand
CGGGCGTGTCGACGAGCGTGATGACCGGCAGGCCGAACCGGTCGGCGAGCTCCATCAGCCGCACCGCCTTGCGATAGCCCTCGGGCCGGGCCATGCCGAAATTGCGCTCGAGCCGGGATTTCGTGTCGTGGCCCTTCTCGTGACCGATCACCACAACGGGCCGGTCGCGGAACCGCGCGAGCCCGCCGATCACGGCATGGTCCTCGGCAAAATTCCGGTCGCCCGCGAGCGTCGTCACATCGGAGAACAGCGCCTCGACATAGTCGCTCGCATGGGGGCGGTCGGGGTGGCGGGCCACCTGGCATTTCCGCCAGGGGGTGAGCCCGCTGTAGAGTTCCGCGAGCATCTGGCTCGCGCGCGCGTCGAGCTGATCGGCCTCAGCGGCGATGTCGAGCTCGGGGTTCTGCCGCGCGAGCGCCCGCAGCTCCTCCGCCTTGCCCTGCAGCTCGGCGAGCCCCTTTTCGAAGTCGAGATAGTTCTGCATGGGCCCTCCCGCGCGCCACATAGGGCGGGCCTCCGTCCCGACGCAAGCCCGCCCGGCGGCCGCGCTAGCCAGTGTCGTCCGCATAGACGCGGATATAGCGCCCGCCGACCTCGATACCGACAAAGCGCTGATCGAACGCGATGCAGAGGCGCTGGGCGAGCGCAACCACGGCCTCGGTGCTGTCGGTGCGGATCCGGGCGGTGAGGATCGGGCGGCGACGGCCCTCAAAGATCGCGTCGGCCTCAGTCACGGTCGCCGAGGGGAAGGTGCGCGCGATCAGCCCGCAGAGCTTGTCGATCTCCGGCTCGCCGAACTCCACTGCTTCGGTGTTGGCGAGATAGACGAGATAGACCGGCTGGCCGATCGCGTTCTCGAGGGTGTGGACTGCGGCGCGGCGGCCCTCGATCTCGAAGGGCGCATCGTCGCGGATCGCGCATTCGGCATCGGCGGCGGTCTTGTCGAAGGCCGCCTCGAGCGCCGCATTGGCGCCGCGACCTGCGTCGATCAGCTGGCGGCAGCCGTCGAGATAGCCGAGCTTGCGGTCCACGGGCCAGCCGGCCGGTGGCGAGACCACCATGGCGCGCAGGTTGGAGATCACGTCCGCCGTCTTGACCATGCGCGCATCGGGGGTCTTGTGGGGCATGGCGGCGATCCGGGCGCGCCGGCGCTCGTCCTTCGGCAGGGACATGTCATCGGAATTCTCGACCACGATCCGCGCCACGCGCTCGCCGAAGCGCTCGGCGACGTCCTCGCGGGAATAGGGCGTGTCCTCGACCACGTCATGGAGGAGCGCGGCGATCAGCAGGTCGGTGTCCGCGCCGCCCGTCGACTGCGCGACGAGATCCATCACCTCGATCAGGTGGTTGATATAGGGCTCCTGCGCCGCGCCCTTGCGCCGCTGGTTGGCATGGGCCTCGGCCGCGAAGAGGAGCGCGCGCGTCAGCGCCGTCACGCCCTCGGTGGGACCCCTGCCCGGTTGCTCGTCCATCGCGCCGCTCCCTGCCGCCTCGGCCGGGTGATACCGCGAATCGCCGGGTGGGTCAGCCGCGGACTGGCCGGGGCGCGCGGATGGCACCCCGGCCGGGGGATCAGTTCGGCAGGATCACCGCGTCGATGACGTGGATCACGCCGTTGGTCGCCTCGATATCGGCGGCGGTGACGGTGGCGCCGTCGATCTTGACGCCATCGGTCGCGTCAATGTCGACGGTCGAGCCCTGCACGGTTGCCGGCGAGAGCGTCTGGCCCGCGATGTCGCCCGACATCACCTTGCCCGGGATCACGTGATAGGTGAGCACGGCGGTCAGTTGGTCCTTGTTCTCGGGCTTCAGCAGGTCCTCGACGGTGCCGGCCGGCAGCGCGG
>CAYORO010000494.1:0-1844 GCA_964406355.1 uncultured Limibaculum sp. | reverse complement strand
CGCCCCGATGACGACCCCGACCGGGGCGTGCCGGTCGCCAGGCACCCCGAATACGACTATCAGGCCGGGCGCGAGCGGCCCGACTGGACCACCGTCGTCGAGTACGCCCCGCGGCTCGGCCGCGCGCGGTTCCTCGACGAGGTGCTTGACCGCCGCGCAGACGAGGTCGCCCGCCTCACCGCTCTGATCCGGGCGGCCCGCGTCGGCCGCGCCCAGCGGATCAAGCGCCAGGCCGAGGGCGAGACGCTCGACCTCGACGCCTGCATCGACGCGGTGGCGGCCCTCCGCGCCGGCCAGATGCCCGACACCCGCGTCTACCAGACGATGGCGCGGCGCCATCGCGACCTCGCCGTCTCGGTCCTGCTGGACATCTCGCAATCCACCGCCGACCCGGTTCCCGGGCGCGACCGGACGGTGCTCGATCTCGAGCGCGAGGCGACCGTGCTGCTGGCCCACGCGATGGCGAGCCTCGGCGATCCGTTCTCGGTCACGGCCTTCAGCTCGGACGGTCGTGAGGATGTGCGGCTCACCCGGATCAAGGCCTTCGGCGAGCCCTTCGACCGGCGCGCCGGCGCGGCGCTCGCGGGGCTCCGGCCGGGCTACTCGACCCGGATGGGCGCCGCGCTCCGCCATGTCGGCGGCGAGCTCGCCCTCCAGCCGAGCCATCGTCGCCTGGTGCTCGTGATCACCGATGGCGAGCCCTCGGATATCGACTGCCCCGACCCCGCCTATCTGATCGAGGACGCCCGCCGCGCGGTGCAGAGCCTCGGTGCCGCCGGGATCGACGTCTTCGCCGTCGGCCTCGGCCACCGCAACACCGAGACGGAGACCCGGATCTTCGGCATGAAGGGCTTCATCCAGATCGGCCGGGTCGCGGCGCTGACCGAGAAGCTGCCGGCACTCTATATGCGCCTGACGCTTTAGGGCTGGGCCGTGCTTTCCCGCCGCCTTGTGATCCCGTGACAGACGCCCAGACCCCAGCGATCCGCGATGCGGCGGCCGTCGTGCTCCTCCGCCGCGACGGTCCCCCGCGCGTCCTGATGGGCCAACGCGGTCGCAATGCCGCGTTCATGCCCTCCAAGGTGGTCTTTCCCGGCGGCGGCATGGATCCAGAAGACCGGTCGGTCGCCGCTTCACCCGGCCTCGGACCGGCAGACCGACGCATGCTGACGATCGATGCGGACCCCGCCTTGGCCGATGCGCTGCCCTTCACGGCGATCCGCGAGCTCTGGGAGGAGACCGGCCTCCGCCTTGCCCGGCCGGGTCCGCCCGATTTCGACCCGGCCCCCGCATGGCGGGCCTTCGTTGCGCCGGGCCATGTGCCGGCACCGGATCGGCTGAAGTTCGTCTTCCGTGCGGTGACGCCGCCCGGGTGGCCCCGCCGCTTCGATGCCCGCTTCTTTCTCGCGGATGCGGCGGGTATCGCAGGCGACCCGGATGATTTCTCGGCCGCATCCGACGAGCTCTCGCATCTCCGCTGGGTCACGCTCGACGAGGCGCGGGGCCTGGACCTGCCGGAGATCACCCACGCCGTTCTCGAGGAAGTCGCCACCCGGTTCGAGGATCCCCATGCACCTCGGCCCGCGCCGTTTTACCTGTACGACCGGTTTCACAGCTACCTCGCGCCATGACCTGATTCTGAGCCAACTGGGAGTGCAAATGCCAGTCGGCTCAAGGCCAGAAACCGGCCCGGAACCGATCTGCGCAATTCCTCAATTATCTATGAGAAGTATTGGCCTGTATGTCGCTTCGCAGGCGCGGTCAGAGTTTCGCCACACGGTCGGTAATGGTCAGATTGGCGCACAAGGCTCGTCCCTCCAGATCGCCCTCACGGATTGAGCTGA
>CAYORO010000493.1:0-1848 GCA_964406355.1 uncultured Limibaculum sp. | reverse complement strand
AGTCCCGAAGGGTCTCGAACAAAAGGTTCGATTCCTCTCCCGTCAGGTCCACCATTCGCTAAGATTGACGTACTGATTTTGAGGTAGATTTTATGTCTGGGGGTTAGTCGTCCCCACACCTTTCCCATGTGAGGTCTGAGCAAGCATGACAGAGTGGGTCTGCTGATGGCTCCTCGTGCACTGGTCATACAGCCACGCGACCACCGGTGATCTTAGCACCGGGTGTGTTTGGGCCGGTCCAGCAGGCGACCGGGCCCAGAGCGGCCGTCGGCCGGTGCCGTCGATGCGGGGGCGCGCGCTCGGCACCAGCCATTCGTGGCAGGTGCGAAATGCGGCCCAACTCCAGGTCACACCGAGCGGCCCGTGAGGCGGTGTCCGCTATCCCTGACCCTTTTTGGCATTGCAGCGGCCATTGCCCCCGCTAGTCTGGCTCACGATGCGGACAGTCTTCGAGCCTATGCACCGGGCCGGCGTTCAGCGCATCGCTCTATGAGGAAATGCAGTGCAGGCCTCACCTGAATACGACAGACGCGCTCTTCTCGAGCCCCAGGACTGGACGTTCCCAGTCCCGATCGCCTACGGCCCGGGGCGGCTTGGCGAGATCGGGTCACACTGCGCGGCGGCCGGGATCGCCGCGCCCCTGATCGTGACCGACCGGACCAGTCGGCACCTGCCCTTTGTGTCGGAGCTGCACCAACGTCTGTCGGACGACGGGCTCGCGATGGAGGTGTTCTCTGAGATCTCTCCCAATCCGCGCGACGACGAGATCGGCGCCGGCCGCGAAGCGTTCCGCCGTGGCGATCATGACGCAATCATCGCCATCGGCGGCGGCAGCGCGATGGATGGGGGAAAATCGATCTGCCTCACCGCGAACAACGATATCGACCTCTGGGACTTCGAGTACGAGAAGCCGTCGCCAAGGATCGAAGCGAACCGTCCCTTTCCGAAGCTAGTAACGATCCCCACGACCGCGGGCACGGGCGCCGAGACCGAAAGCACCGCGATGGTTACCCATGTCGAGAAGGGCATGAAGTTTTGCGTCTGGCATCCGGACTTGAAGCCGTCCCTCGCCGTGCTCGACCCCGCGCTGACGATTGGCCTGCCACCAAACCTCACCGCCTGGACCGGCGCGGACGCGCTGACCCACGCCATCGAGGCTTATTGCGTCCCCGGCTTCCACCCGCTGTGCGACGGGTTAGCTCTCGAAGGGCTCACGCTGATCTCAGAGTGGCTGCCGACGGCGGTGCGCGAGCCCGACAACCTCTCGGCGCGCGGCGGCATGCTGGTCGGCTCCTGTCTGGCCGGCATCGCGTTCCTCAAGGGCCTTGGCCTCGTGCATGCGATCTCGCACATGATCGGCGCCGAGTACGACACCCAGCACGGGTTGACCAACGCCGTCATCCTTCCCGTGGTCCTGCGCTACAATCTGCCGGGCATGGAGCCCAAGGTTCGCCGGATGGCCCACGCGATGCGCGTCGAAGACGGCTCGGTCCCTGGCTTCATCGCTGGCGTCGAGGGCGCGCTTGACGAGATCGGGATCCCACGGGCGCTTCGCGAGATCGGTGTGCCGCCCGACTGTTCCGAACGCATTGCGGGCAAGGCACTCCAGGACAGCGCCGCAGCAACCAATCCGCGCATGGCAACCTTCGCGGAGGTTCGGCGCCTGGTCGACACGGCGATCGCGCAGGCCCGCTGAGCGAGGGGCCTCAAGCCCTGGCCTAGGGGAAACGCGCTGCAACCGTCTGTTCCCCAGCTTTGGACCAGCACCAAGCCTGCGGGAGGCCTTGAAGAAGCGCGGGTCGTGTCTCGGTTCTGGTGGAATTTCCCGAACGGCGTTCTCCGAGCATG
>CAYORO010000492.1:0-1855 GCA_964406355.1 uncultured Limibaculum sp. | reverse complement strand
CGCCGCAGGTGATCGAGCAGATCACCCACCAGCTCGAGCGCATGGTGCCGGTGCATGGCGTGACGGATCTCACCATCGAGGGCCCCCATGTGGAGCGGGAACTCGCGCTGGTGAAGGTGGCCGCCAGGGGCGAGCCGCGGGTCGAGGCGCTCCGGATGGCCGATCTCGTCGGCGCCCGGGTGGTCGACGTGACCCTCGAGAGCTTCGTCTTCGAGATCGCTGCGACCCAGGTCGAGATCGACGACTTCGTCGGCCTGATGCGCCCGCTCGGCCTCGTGGAGATCGCCCGCACGGGCGTCGCCGCGATGCTGCGCGGGCCGGACGCCCATGGCTGAGCCGCGGGCGGGCTCGGGCGCGCTCGTCCTCGCCCTTCTGCTGGCGGGGTGCGGGGGCGGCGAGACGGCCAAGCCCGCGCCTGAGCCCGCGACTGAGCCCGCGACTGAGGCGCTCGCCCCTGCTCCGGCGCCGGCGCCTGCCGCGGCCAGCGCTCCTGCGGCCCCGGTGCCACCGGCCGCCGAGAGCCTTTTGCCAGTGCCCGACCGCCCCGATATCGCGCCGGCCGCATTGCCCCCCGCGGCAGGCCCCGTGCCGCCCGACCCCGCACCCGGCGCGCCGGATATCTACATGGCGCTGCAGTCCTCCTCGGCGGGCACGGTCTCTGTTGTGTTCGCGATCGACGAGGCGCGGGACAACACCCCCTCCGACGATCCCGCGATCCGGCTGACGCCCGAGAACGGCAAGTGCAACCCGCAGGAGCTCCGGCGCTACGAGTTCCCGGCGGTGTACGCCGCGCGCCCGATCTACTCCGCCGTCAATTCAGACATCGACGCGGCCGCGCTGCCCGCCTTCCTGTCGACCACCGTGACCACCGAGATGCTGCGCCTCGGCCTCGCCGGCCATCCCGACGACACCCGCCCGCAGAACATGTGCAGCTTCCTGCTCTGGCGCGAGCTCGTCCACCAGGATCTCCGGGCCCAGTTCGCTGGACAATAGCTGCAAACACCCGCTATCAGCCACGCCACCACGGGCCGACCGCACGGTAATGATCCGCAACCCCGAGACCGACGAGGCAGACGCCATGCCCAGACGTTTCCGCTACTTGGACGCCGGCGGCGGGGCGAGCTACGACTGGGCGGCGGACCACACCTTCGTCAAGGTCGGGGCCGCGGACACCGGCGGCGCCTACACGCTGATGGAGGACAACCTCAAGGCGGAGTTCCGCCTCGGCCTCCATCTCCACCGCCAGCATGCCGAGACTTTCTACATCCTCGAGGGCGCGGTCGACTTCCATGTCGACGGCGAGTGGATCCGGGCGGGGCAGGGGGCCAGCCTCCACATCCCTCCGGGGATCCCGCATGGCTGCACGGTCGTCGACCGCCAGCCCGCGCGCTTCCTGATGATCTTCCAGCCGGCGGGCTTCGATCTCTTTCTCGCCGCGCTCGGCCAGATGACCGAGGCCGACTTCGCCGATGCGGCCAAGATGACGGCGCTCGAGGAGACCCACGACATCTTCCAGCTCGGGCCGCTGCCCGAGCGCACCCCATGAATAACCAGGAAAAACGGCAAGAGAGGACAGGACGCCATGCGCGTGTACTATGACCGTGACTGCGATATCAACCTGATCAAGGACCGCAAGGTCGCGATCGTGGGCTACGGCTCCCAGGGCCACGCGCATGCGCAGAACCTCAACGATTCTGGCCTGCGCGACCTTGCGGTGGCGCTGCGGCCGGGCTCGTCCTCGGCGGCCAAGGCCGAGGCGGCGGGCCTCAAGGTGATGGCGATCGACGAGGCGGCGAAATGGGCCGATCTCGTGATGATGTGCATGCCGGACGAGCTCCAGGCCGACACCTACGCC
>CAYORO010000491.1:0-1888 GCA_964406355.1 uncultured Limibaculum sp. | reverse complement strand
CTAGAGCGCTGTCCGACCTGATGGGGTCAGGTCGCGCGCTCTAGCGCTGGCATTGGTCGCGTTTTCCAGACACCAGACTGAGTCAGTCTGGTCGGAAAACGCTCTAACGCCGACAGAGGCCCGCCTCACTCGGTCTCGGCCTCGCCATTGGTCTCGGCGATCCAGGCGACGGAGACGACGCGTTCGCCCTCGGCCGTGCGGAACACGTTGACGCCCCCTGCGGCCCGCGAGCGGAACGAGATGCCGGAGACCGGACAGCGGATCGACTGCCCCGCATCGGTGACGAGCATGATCTGATCGTGCTCGTCGACGGGGAAGGAGGCCACCACCGGCCCGCCGCGAAGCGCCTTGTCGATCGCCTGCACGCCCTGTCCGCCGCGCCCGCGCACGGGGTAGTCGTGGCTCGAAGAGCGCTTGCCGAGCCCCTTCTCGGTGATGGTGAGGATCAGTTCCTCGGCCGCCGACATCTCGGCATAGCGCTCGGGGCTGAGCGCGATGTCGGAGACCGGCTCCTCGGCGCCGTCATCCCCCGTATCCGGCGTGTCGTCCGCCCCGGAGGCGTCGTCGCTCTCGCCGGTCACCGCGCGGCGCGCCTTGAGATAGGCCTCGCGCTCCTCCGCGCTCGCCTCGAAATGGCGGATGACCGACATCGCCACCACGCGGTCCCCGCTTGCGAGCCGGATCCCCCGCACGCCGGTCGAGTCGCGCCCCTTGAAGATGCGCACCTCGGTCGTGGGGAAACGGATCGCCTTGCCGAGCGCCGTGGTCAGCATCACGTCGTGATGCGCGGTCGCGATGCGGGCGCCGACGAGCAACACGCCCTCGGGCAGCTTCATCGCGATCTTGCCGTTGCGCATCACATTGGTGAAGTCCGACAGCGCGTTGCGCCGCACATCGCCCGCCGAGGTGGCGAAGACGATCTGGAGCTTCTCCCACTCCTCCTCCGCCGCATCGACCGGCATGATCGCCGCCACGCCCGCCTCGGCACCGATCCCGCCGATCACCTGCTTGAGATACCGCCCGCGTGCGTTGCGCCCGCCAAGCGGCAGCCGCCAGCACTTGGTCTTGTAGACCATCCCGTCGGTGGTGAAGACCAGGAGCGCGGTGTGGGTGTTGGCGACGAAGAGGCGGGTGACGAAGTCCTCCTCCTTCATCGCCATGCCGGCGAGCCCCTTGCCGCCGCGCTTCTGCTCGCGGAACTCGGCCAAGGGCGTGCGCTTGACATAGCCGCCATGGGTGACGGTCACGACCATGTCCTCGCGCTCGATCAGGTCCTCGTCCTCGAGGTCGCCCTCATGCTCGACGATCTCGGTGCGGCGCGGCACGGCATAGGCCTCGCGGATCGCGGTCAGCTCCTCGCGGATGATCGCGAGGATGCGCGGGCGCGAAGCGAGGATCTCGAGATAGTCGCGGATTTTCGCCGCCAGGCTCTCGAGCTCGTCGGCCACCTCGCCGACGCCGAGGGCCGTGAGCCGCTGGAGGCGCAGATCGAGGATCGCGCGGGCCTGAATGTCGGAGAGCGTGTAGGTGCCGTCCTCGTTCATCCGGTGGCTCGGGTCGTCGATCAGGCGGATATACTCGGCGATCTGCTCGGCCGGCCAGCGCCGATCACGCAGCCGCGCGCGAGCCTCGGCGGGGTCGGCCGAAGCGCGGATGGTGGCCACCACCTCGTCGACATTCGCCACCGCCACCGCGAGGCCACAGAGGATATGGGCGCGCTCGCGGGCCTTGCGCAGCAGGAAGGCGGTGCGCCGGGCCACCACCTCCTCGCGGAAATGGATAAACGCGGCGAGGATCGTGCGCAGATCGAGCTGCTCGGGCCGGCCATTGTGGAGCGCCAGCATGTTGCAGCCGAAGGTCGTCTGCAGCGGCGTGAAGCGGTGGAGCT
>CAYORO010000490.1:0-1903 GCA_964406355.1 uncultured Limibaculum sp. | reverse complement strand
CTGATCCTCGGCGTGCCGGCGGTGGCGGGCGGGATCCCGATCCTGCTCAACATCGTCCCGGCGCTGTCGGTCCTGTTTCTCGTGATCGGCGCCTATCTCGGGATCACCGGCACGGTGGAGGGCGACGCGGCCAAGCAGGCGCTGGCCGCCCTCTCGGGCCTCGGGGCGCTCATCGGGTTCTTCGCGCGGCAATGGATCAAGTATGAGCGCCAGAAGCTCCGTTACCAGAAGCAGGTGGCCGAGAACGCCTATTTCAACAGCATGAACAACAATGCGGGCTTCTTCGACACGCTGATCGGGCAGTCGGAGGAGTCCGAGGTCAAGGAGGCGCTGCTGGCCTGGTTCCTGTTGTGGCAGGCGGGTGAGCCGCTGGCGCGCGCCGCGCTCGATGCCCGGATCGAGGCGTGGCTGCGGGAGCGCTTCGGGATGGATGTGGATTTCGAGATCGACGACGCGATGGAGAAGCTGCTGGAGCACCGGCTCGTCGAGGTCGCGGATGCGCGTTACCGGGCCGTCCCGCCCGAGACGGCGCTCGAGCGGGCCGACGAGGCCCTTGCGAGGGTGCTCCGCGCCGCCTCCCAGGACAGCGCGAAGAGCGGGCCTCAGAGATAGGCCGGGCAGGTCAGGTTGGTCTCTTTCAGCTCAGCCTTGGTGTGGATCGCCTGCGACTTCTTGCTGATCGCCTTGCCATGCTCGAGAACCGCCTCATGCAGGGCCTTGCGCATCCGGTCGAAGACGCCCTGCCGGTACTCGGCCGTCTCGGCCTTGGTCATCTCGGCTCCGGCAGGTGCCACCTCCTTGGCGAGGGTGGCGAGGCGCTTGTTGATCTGCGGCGCCGCCGCCTTCACGCCCGCTTGCCAGATCTTCACATGGCGCAGCTCATGGCCGCGAACATGCTTGTAGCAGTCGGACTTGCGGTCGATCGCCTTGTCGATCCGGACCGAGGTCGAGAAGGTGACGCGCGCCTTCACGCCCTTGAGCGTGAGGAAGTAGGTGTCGCGGATCGGGTCATGCTCCTGGAGCCAGTGCATCTCGGGCTCGGTCAGCGCCACGGTCGGCTTGGTCACGCCGAGCGTTTTCTTGCCCGCCTGCTTGACCTTTTCCTTTTGGATGCTGGAGCCCGACACATGGCTGAGCGGCACGCGCGTGTCGAAGCTCACATCGATCTTCATATCGGTCATCTGAAGTCCTCTCATAATCGAATAAACTGAGCCGCTGACGGAGGGACCGCGGATCCGTCCGCAAGACATGGCCTCTGGCACAGGCGCGGACCGTGGCGCCCCCGCCACGCAACATCGCGAAACGACAAAGGGCGCCGCGTGGCGGCGCCCTCCCGGAGCGACGTGGATCGTGGGTCGTCTCAGTCCATCGACTTGACGATCTCCTCGGTCATCTTCTTCGCGTCCCCCAGCAGCATCATGGTCTGGTCCATGAAGAAGAGCGGGTTCTGGACACCGGCATAGCCCGAACCGAGCGAGCGCTTGACGAACAGCACCGTCTTGGCCTTCTCGACATCGAGCACCGGCATGCCGGCGATCGGCGATTTCGGATCGGTCTTGGCCGAGGGGTTGGTCACGTCGTTGGCGCCGATCACGTAGACGACGTCGGTCTGGCTGAAGGCGCTGTTGATGTCCTCGAGCTCGAAGACCTCGTCATAGGGCACCTGCGCCTCGGCCAGCAGCACGTTCATATGGCCGGGCATGCGGCCCGCCACGGGGTGGATCGCGTACTTCACGTCGACCCCGTGCGCCTTCAGCTTGTCGGCCATCTCGCGCACGGCGTGCTGGGCCTGCGCCACCGCCATGCCGTAGCCCGGCACGATGATCACCGACCCGGCATTGGCCATGATGAAGGCCGCATCGTCGGCCGAGCCGCGCTTCACCGGCTTCTGCTCGCCCTTCTC
>CAYORO010000489.1:0-1907 GCA_964406355.1 uncultured Limibaculum sp. | reverse complement strand
GGTAGCAGAAGCGCGGGATCTCGATGCCGTTCTGCTCGCAGACCTGGATCACGGTGAGGTTCGGATCGGCCTCGATCTCGCGGCCGTCGATCACGATGGTGCGGGTGTCGCTCATTTCCTGTCCTCCGCAGCAGCGGTGTTGCCGCCGGTGAGTGCGTCAGCGGTCGTGCGATTGGGTCGGCGTTGGTGGACGTGACGACGCGGGCGCGCCTTCTCTATCACGATCATCGAGTCGTAGTAATGCACCGCGCCGATATGGCCGGCGACCGTGGGCCATTTCGGCGCCTTGCCGTGATAGGCGGCGTGCATGTCGTCGATCAGCCCGGTCGACTGCTTGAGGAAGCTCCAGGGCCACCAGTAGCCGCCGGAGAACTCGGGCCAATAGCAGCAGTGGAGATCCTCGGCGATGTAGATGCCGCCATCGGTCAGCCGCGGGAACAGGGTCTCGAGGCTCACCTTCAAGTGGGCGCTGTCATGGCTGCCATCGTCGATCACCACATCGATGCCGCCCATCTCGGCGACGACGCTCTCGAGGAAGCCGGTGTCGGCCTGCGAGCCGATGCGGACCTGTCCGCCCTGGCCGTCGAACTCCGCACAGCGCGGGCTGACATCGATGCCGCAGATCGTCGCCGCCTCCCCGAAATAGCGCCGCCACATCTGCAGCGAACCGCCTTGGCCGACGCCGATCTCGAGCAGCCGCACACGCGTGCCGCGATATCGGCTCAAGTATCTCTCATAAATCTCGAAATAGTGCATCCATTTGTGCACCACATTACCGTCATGGCCCTCGAAAATCTTGAGAAGGTCGGTCTCCTCGTAGTCGCCAACCGGGAGGAGAAGGTTCTGTTCGAAGAACTCGGCGCCCTTTTCACCAAAGATGCGCCGGCGGAGCTTGCCGAGTGCCGCCCAGGGCGTCAGTCGCCCGCCTCTGTAGGGGATCGAGACCATCGCCGTGCCGTCAGCCCGGGTCACGCGCGAGCGCGCAGGCTCGGCTGCCGGCACTCGCCAAGGCTATGACGCTGGGTGTGCTCACGTCTCCTCCCCCAAATCACGGCGGAGCATGGCGGAGCCGCGGCCCGCCGTCACCGTGTCACTCCGCCGCCATTCCGTCGCATCGCGCGGTCCGCCACAGGCCGGCATCGGGGAGGCCCGACCAGGCGAATGCGTGCTCGGTATCGCCATGGGCCTCGAGATGGGCGAGACGGGCGGCCGCCTCGGCGAGGTCGGGCCGATGGCCCGCCGGCACCCACCACAGCACCAGGTGATGGCCCGCAAACGCGTCGAACCACTCGCGCCGGCGGGCATAGAAGGTGCGGTGGAGCGTGCCGAAGGTGAACCGCTCCAACGCCTCCCCGCTCTCCCAGACCGAGAGGTTGACCGCAATGGTGGGGTCGCCCACCCAAGGGATGTCGGTCGCGTTGCCGTTCTCGCCCTGGAGGCGCCAGACAAAGCCCGGCATCCGGTCGGCCAGCGCGTTGATCCGGTCGAGATTTTCGACGAACCCGGCCATCCTCGGATCGTCGAGCGGGGCGGCGAACCGCCCGATATTCAGCTGCGCGAGATGGCGCGCGGGCGCCTCGGTCATGCTGTCTCCTTCAGGGCCGCGACGCGCCATCCGGCGAGCGCCCGCGACCGATCCTCGCTCATGCGCTGTCACTCGGCGGCGATCGGCGCGCTTCGGGAGGTCTTGCGCTTGAGGATGCGGTCCTCGATCTCGTCGCGGAAATGGCGGATGAGGCCCTGGATCGGCCAGGCCGCCGCATCGCCGAGCGCGCAGATGGTGTGGCCCTCGACCTGCTTGGTGACGTCGTGGAGCATGTCGATCTCCTCGACCGAGGCATCGCCCGTCACCAGCCGCTCCATCACCCGCATCATCCAGCCCGTGCCCTCGCGGCAGGGGGTGCACT
>CAYORO010000488.1:0-1927 GCA_964406355.1 uncultured Limibaculum sp. | reverse complement strand
CCGGGCCGAGCGCGGCCCGAGCCCCGGCAGCTTCGCCATCAGCTCTATGAGGCTCTCGATCGGGCTCGGATCGGCCATGTCGCGACGCGGGCCGCCGGGCCGCTCAGCCGAAGGGCAGCTTCATGCCGGGCGGCAGCTGGAGCCCCTCGGTCACCTTGGCCATCTCGGCGCGGCCGAGCTCGCGCGCGCGCTCGACGGCATCGTTGACCGCGGCGACGATCAGGTCCTCGAGCACCTCGCGCTCCTCCGGGTCGCCGAGGAGCGAGGGATCGACCGCGAGCCGCTTGAGGCCACCATCGGCGCCCGCGGTCGCGCGGACCATGCCGCCGCCCGAGCTGCCCTCGGCCTCGATCTCGGCGATGCGGGACTGCGCCTCGGCCATCTTTTCCTGCATCTCCTGGGCCTGCCGCATCAGCTTGCCCATGTCGCCCAAGCCCTTGAACATCTCAGTCCTCCTCGACCGCGTCGTCCCAGTCTACGAGCCCGAGGTCGGGCTCGTCCATGGCCTCCGCGGACGAGTCCTCGGGGGCCTCCTCTCCGTCCTCGGGCACCGGCGTCAGCACCTCGCCCGGCCCGGGCAGCGCCGGCACGACCTCGGCGATCGGGCGGACGGCCATGATCTCGGCGCCTGGGAAGGCCGCGAGCGCGGCGCTCACCAGCGGATGGGCGCGGGCCTCGTCCCGCGCGCGAGCGGCATCGGCGGCGCGCCGGGCCGCGAGGGTGGGCGCCCCACGGGCATCGGAGACAGCGACCGACCAGCGGATGCCGGTGATCCCGCTCAAGGTCTGCTGCAGCCGGCCGGCGAGATCCCCGGACGCGCCGGGCGCGGGGCTGAACTCCAGATAACCGGGGCGGAAGGCGACCAGCTCGACGAACGCCGTGGCCGCATCGAGGAGCCGCAGCTCGCGATGCGCCTCGAGGAGCGCGAGCGCCGCCTCGAAGCTTTCGGGCAGGCCCTCCAACGCTGGCGGGGTCTCCTCGAGGACGGCCGTCTCCGGCATCGCGGCCGGACGGCTCGTGGCGAGCGCGAGGCCGGACTGCGCGACCGACCGGAGCTCGGCCTGGGGCGGCCGGGTGCCGCTCAGCGTCGCGTTGGCCGGGCCGAGCTCGGCCGGACGGCCGGGGCCGGTCGCGGAGGGCTCGGCGAGACCCGCGGGCTGGGATGCCGCAGGCGCCGGCAGAGGGCCGGCTCCGCCCCCCTCCGCGAGCGAGGACAGGCGGCGCATCAGCTCGCCGGGCGGCGGCAGCTCGGCCACATGGGTCAGCCGGATGAGCGCCATCTCGGCCGCCATCAGGGCGTTGGGCGCGAGCGGCAGCTCCTCGAGCGCCTTCAGAAGCATCTGCCAGGCCCGCGCCAGCGCCGGCATTCCGAGGCGCGCGGCGAGCGCCTGCCCGCGGGCGCGCTCTTCCGGTGCGACGGTCGGGTCATCGGCCATCTCGGGCGAGACCTTCAGCACCGACACCCAATGCGTCACCTCGGCGAGATCGCGGAGCACCACGCCGGGCTCGGCGCCGTCGGCATATTGCGCGCCAAGCTCGGCCAGCGCCCCTGCAGCATCGCCCCGCATCACCGCCTCGAAGAGGTCGATCACCCGGCCGCGGTCGGCGAGGCCGAGCATCGCGCGCACCTCCGCCGCCCCCACCGGCCCCGCGCCCATCGCGATCGCCTGGTCGAGGAGCGACAGCGCGTCGCGCACCGAGCCCTCGGCCGCGCGCGTGATCAGCCCGAGCGCGTCCTCGCCCACCTTGGCGCCCTCGGCCGTGGCGACCTGGCCGAGATGGGCCATCATCGCCGACGGCTCGATCCGGCGCAGATCGAACCGCTGGCAGCGCGACAGCACCGTCACCGGCACCTTGCGGATCTCGGTGGTGGCAAACATGAACTTCACATCCGACCGCGCCTCCTCCAGCGTCTACAGAAGCTCGT
>CAYORO010000487.1:0-1938 GCA_964406355.1 uncultured Limibaculum sp. | reverse complement strand
AGGGCGTCACCGAGGGCCGCGCAGCTGCCGGGCTCGCCGCCTCGA
Organism: uncultured Limibaculum sp.; assembly: GCA_964406355.1. Classification (GTDB taxonomy): domain Bacteria; phylum Pseudomonadota; class Alphaproteobacteria; order Rhodobacterales; family Rhodobacteraceae; genus Thermohalobaculum. Next base: position 1,893 of record CAYORO010000487.1, on the reverse strand, counting down.
TCTTCCATTTCGGCGAGCACGCGATCGGCGAGGCCAAGATCCATATGGCGCGCGCTGGCGTGCCCGTGCGGCTGTGATGGTCGAGCGCAGCGTCCTCGAGCGGCTCTCGGCGACGATCGAGGCGCGGCGCGGCGCCGATCCCACAAGCTCGCACACCGCCAAGCTGCTCGCCAAGGGCCCGGAGAAATGCGCCGAGAAGTTCGGCGAAGAGGCCGTCGAGGCGATCATCGAGGCGGTGAAGGGCGATCCGGAGCGGCTCGCGGCCGAGGCGGCGGACGTGCTCTACCACCTCCTCGTGATGCTGTCCGCGCGCGAGGTGCCGCTCGCGGCGGTGCTCTCCGAGCTCGAGCGGCGGGAGGGGCGCTCGGGCGTCGCCGAGAAGGCCGCGCGGCCGGTGATCCGTCGCGCCGGCCCGGAGGACCTCGCGGCGTGTCTGGCGGTGCGCCGGCGCGTCTTCATCGAGGAGCAGGGGGTGGAGCCGTCACTCGAGGTCGACGGGCTCGACGCGGACTGTCGTCACTGGATCGCCGAGGCCGGTGGACAGGCGCTCGCGACCGCCCGGGCACGCATCGCCGAGGGGCGGGCCAAGATCCAGCGGGTGGCGGTGCTGCCCGAGGCGCGCGGCACCGGGCTCGGCGCGGCGCTGATGCGCGCGATCCTCGAGGAGCTGGCCGCCGATCCCGCGCTCTCCGAGGCTTGGCTCGAGAGCCAGACCCAGGCGATCCCGTTCTACGAGCCGCTCGGCTTCGTCGCCGAGGGGGAGGAATTCATGGATGCCGGCATCCCCCACCGCCGGATGCGCCGCCCGCTCCGCTAGGGCCGGCTCCAGACGGCGTGGAGGAAAGCGCCGGCCTCGGCCACCGTGCGGTCGGCGGCGCGGAGCAGCCCGGCGAAGATCGGCCAGGCATGGGGCATCCGCCGCGTGATCCGGAGGGTGACCTTGCCACCACCCGCCCGCAGCGCCTCGGCAAGCGCCACCGCATCGTCGCGGATGATCTCTGTCTCGGAGGCGAAGAGAAGCGCCGGGGGCGGGGCCGCGAATCGGCCGAGCGCCGGTGAGGCCCGCGGGTCCCGCGGATCGGCCCCCTGGAGCACCATCGCCGCAACATCCGTGAGGCGCTGCGCCGGCAGCATCGCGTCGGCGCGCGTGTTGGCGCGGATGCTCGCGGCCCGGGCCGTCATGTCGGCCCAGGGGCTGAAGCCGATCAGCGCGCCAGGCTGGGGCAGACCCGCCTCCGCCGCGGTGAGCAGCAGCGCGGCCGCGAGCCCGCCGCCCGCACTGTCGCCCGCGAGCGCGATCCCGCCGGACGGAACGCCGCGCGCGAGCAGCGCCGCATAGGCCGCGTGGGCATCCTCGAGCGCGGCGGGGAAGGGGTTTTCCGGCGCGAGGCGATAGTCGGGGATCACCGCCTCGGCGCCGGCCGCTGAGGCGAGGCGCAGGGCCAAATGCCTGTGCGTGCGGGGAGAGCCGGCGAGATACGCGCCCCCGTGGAGGTAGAGGACAACGCGGCCCGAGGAGGGGGCCCCCACCCGGCCCCGGAGTGCGGGCACCGCGCGGCCCTCCGCCTCCAGCCGGTCCGGCTCGAAGACCGCGCCGCGGGGCGGGCGAAACACCAGGCGCGCGGTCGCCTCAAGCCGCCGTCGCATGTTGAGCGCCGAGGTCTCGCGCGCCAGCCGCGGTTTGACCACCGTCCGGAGCGCGAGATCGATGACCGAGACGGGCAGGCGGGTCATCGGATTAGGCGGCGCGGGTCTCGCCGTGGCGGCGCTCGATCGCCTCCCAGATCAGGCCGGCGACATTGGTGCCGTCGAAGCGTTCGAGCTCCTGGATCCCCGTGGGCGAGGTCACGTTGATCTCGGTGAGATAGGGCCCGATCACGTCGATCCCGGTGA
>CAYORO010000486.1:0-1940 GCA_964406355.1 uncultured Limibaculum sp. | reverse complement strand
AGCCGCGACGTCGTCTCGCGCTGCATGACGATGGAGATCCGCGAGGGCCGCGGCGTCGGCGCGGAGAAGGCCCACATCTATCTCCACCTCAACCACCTGCCGCCCGAGCAGCTCGCGCTCCGCCTGCCCGGCATCTCCGAGACCGCCCGCATCTTCGCCGGCGTCGACGTGACCCGCGAGCCGATCCCGGTGCTGCCGACGGTCCACTACAATATGGGCGGCATCCCGACGAACTACTGGGGCGAGGTGGTCAATCCCGCCGATGACGACCCCGACCGCGTGGTGCCGGGCCTGATGGCCTGCGGCGAGGCGGCCTGTGCGAGTGTGCACGGCGCCAACCGGCTCGGGTCCAACTCGCTGACCGATCTCGTCGTGTTCGGTCGCGCGGCGGCGATCCGGGCCGGCGAGGTGGTCGACCCCAACTCGGCCACGCCCGAGCCCAATGGCCGCTCCTGCGAGGAGGCGATGGACCGGTTCGACAGTCTCCGCCATGCCAAGGGGGCGGTTCCGACCGCGACGCTCCGCCGCGAGCTGCAGCGCGCGATGCAGGAGGACGCCGCCGTCTTCCGCACCGCCGAAAGCCTCTCCCAGGGCTGCGCCCGGGTCTCCAAGGTCGATGCGGCCTTCGACGATGTCGCGGTCAGCGACCGCTCGCTCGTTTGGAACACCGATCTGATGGAGACGCTCGAGCTCTCCAATCTCCTGCCCAACGCGCTGGCGACCGTCTACTCGGCCGAGACCCGCACCGAGAGCCGCGGCGCCCATGCCCGCGAGGACTATCCCGACCGCAACGACCAAGAGTGGCGCAAGCACACGCTGGCCTGGATCAATGGCGAGGTCCGGATCGACTACCGCGCGGTCAAGACCCAGCCGCTGACGCCCGAGAACCAGGGCGGCATCCCGCTCGCCCGCGTCGCCCCCAAAGCCCGCGTCTACTGAGCGCGGGCATGGCCGACGACCCGACGGGCCGGCCGGTCTGGTCGTCGCCGGGGACGCGGAGCCCCGACGAGATCGCGCGGATCCTGGAGTTCCGCGCGGCGCGGGCAATACGTGAGTTCACAGCGCTCGCCACCGCGGGGCCGGCCTTTCTCTGCCCGATCTGTGGCTATGAGGGGCGGTTCTCTGCCAAGGGGCACAAGCCGAGCGTCTGGTGCCCCTCCTGTGACAGCCGACCCCGCCACAGGCTCCTCAAGCTTTGGATGGACCGCGAGATGGATCTGTCTGAAACGGCGGACGTTCTCCACTTTGCAGCAGAACCCTGGATGCGCCCCGAGATGGAGCGCCGCGGGGCGATCTATCGATCGGCAGATATCAATGATTTGTTTGACCTGCAGATAGATATTCAGGCGATCGCCCTGCCTGACCGGTCGGTAGATATCGTCATTGCAAACCATGTCCTCGAGCATGTGGACGACCAGAGGGCCCTCGCCGAGCTCTTCCGCATCCTCAGACCCGGCGGACAGGCCGTCCTGACCGTCCCGCTCGTCGAGGGGTGGGACGAGACGCTCGAGGGCGACGGCCTCGACGAGGGCCAGCGCCGGCAGCGCCTCGGAGACCCGGACCATCGCCGCTTCTATGGCCGCGACTTCCGCACCTGCCTCGCCACCGCGGGCTTTGTCGTCGGCGAGTTCGCCGCGACCGAGCCGGACGTCTCGACGCATGCCCTTCACCGCGGCGAGCGCCTATTCATTGCCGAGCGGCCCGCAGACCCCGCGCCAAAGGAGTGACCGATGGTCGAATTCAACCTGCCGAAAAACTCGCAGATCACGGTCGGCAAGACCTGGCCCAAGCCCGAGAAGGCCAAGTCGCTGCGGGAATTCCGCATCTATCGTTTTGACCCGGACAGCGGTGAGACGCCGCGCGTCTACACCTACTACATCGACTATGCCGAATGCTGGCCGATGAGCCTCGACGCGATGATCAAGTTCAAGAACGAGATC
>CAYORO010000485.1:0-1940 GCA_964406355.1 uncultured Limibaculum sp. | reverse complement strand
GCCCATGGCGAAGCGCAAAGCCGTGGGCTTCCTGATGACCGAGCTCGGCCTGAGCGAGCGGCGCAGCTGCCGGATCGTCGGCCTCGCGCGATCGGTGCAGCAGTACCGGCCGGTTCCGCGCGACGACGCGGCCGTCCTCGAGCGGATGCGCGTGCTGGCCTCGGAGAACCGCCGCTATGGCTATCTCCGCCTGCACGCCATGCTGCGGCGAGAGGGATTGGTCGCGAACCGCAAGCGGACCTGGCGGCTCTACAAGGCCGAGGGCCTGCAGGTGCGCACGAAGAAACGGCGCAAGCTGCCGCGCCGGGACCGGATCGCGCCGCAGGTGCCTGAGTTCGGTTTCCGGCTCTGGCTGCGGAGTGCCACTTATGAGCTTTTGGAACCTGCGACGCTCGCCGGTCACCTGGCGCTTGGTTCTGCGCGACCGGGGGTCGAGATCGGTCTGTCATTCCTGCCAATCGGCCTCGGTCGTCCACCGACGGGGCTGCGTCACGGTGGACCGGCAGTGACGTCGCTTGCTGGTTGGCTCGAGACGATCGCAGGCGCGGCGACGGCCGGACGGTCGCGGTTGAGCGCCTTGGCGGATTGGCGCGAGCGCACGGCGAAGACGATCCAAGGGATGCAGGGACGCGGCGCCCCGTCGCTCGCAGATCTATTCCTCGCACGACCTGTTCTGTCGGCCTCGGCCGTGGCTGCAGAGCTCGGCCTTACCGGTACGCGGTCGCGCGATCTGCTCAATGCTTTCGAGCGCCGTGGGCGCGTCAGGGAAATGACAGGGCAGGGTCGGTTTCGCTTCTGGCAGCCGCGGCTCTGATGGCAGGGGCGCGACAGGATCAGGTGGATCGGCTAGGGTTGGGCGCAACAGGAGAGGATGATGAACGAGATCCAGCGGCAGATTCGGGAACCAGCGACCTATCAGGATGTCCTCAATGCGCCTGCCAACATGGTTGCAGAGCTCACGGGCGGCCGGCTGCACCTTCAACCCCGTCCGGCTTCAAGGCACGCACGGGCGTCGTCGGTGCTTGGTATTGAGCTCGGCGGACCATTCGACCGAGGGCGTGGCGGACCTGGTGGGTGGTGGATCATCGACGAACCGGAGCTTCATCTGGGCGACGACGTCCTTGTACCCGACCTCGCGGGCTGGCGGCGCGATCGGATGCCCGAGTTCCCGGATGCGGCATACTTCGAGCTGGCCCCGGACTGGATCTGTGAGGTTTTGTCGCCGAGCACACGCCAGTTCGATTTGGTCGAGAAGCGGGCGATCTATGCCCGCGAGGGGGTGCAGTACCTCTGGTTCGTGGATCCCGAGGCGAAGAGCCTTGAGGCCTTCGAGCTAAACGACGGTCGGTGGATGCTCACGGCAGCACTCCGCGACGATCAGGCCGTGCGATTGGCACCATTCGATGCTGCGGAGTTCTCGCTCGGAGCGCTGTGGCCGGATTGAATCTGGCGGTGCATCCGACCCACTGCCGCGAACGGGCCGGGAAGACCTGGCGTGGGGTGGTCCGCGCCATGGCTGTCGTTGTGCCTTCATTCAGAAGACGTGGCGGGTGCGCGGCCGAAATCGGCATCAGAGGTCCCATGGGCACGGATCCCGGACATACACCAGAATGTCAGCCTCATTAATCCTTGAGAATCTTCCCGCCGCTTTGCTCACGGTATTGGCAATCACTGGTGACTGGTTGGAGGCCTATGTCCGCCACGTCTTGGCGCCGACATTGGGGCCCGGTGTCGTTGTGCCGTTATCAAGGAGACGCAGCTCAGAATTTTTCGTTTTGAGTCATCGTCGCAGCTGTGCCCTTAATCAGGAGACTGTGTCGCTATTCGATGGACTGTGCCTTTGTTCGGGAGACGGCTATCGCAACGGCGACGTCAAACAATATATACCCGAATTATTCATGAGTGTTTGCGGATAGGTTGATCGCATGCGGATTTGCGCC
>CAYORO010000484.1:0-1945 GCA_964406355.1 uncultured Limibaculum sp. | reverse complement strand
GTCTGGGGCCAGGACCGGCTCTGGCTGGTCTCGCGCAAGATCGTCGAGCACGCCTGATGGGCCGCTTTGCGCTGTCGCGATGCGTGGTGCCGGCTCTGCTGCTCGGCGGGCTCGCCGCCTGCGCGTCGCCGCAGGGGCGCGCGCTCGGCAACCTGCCCTGGATGCTGGCCTATGACCGCACGCTCGACACCTATTCGCAGGTCGACACGACGCGGACCGACGTGACCGCGCGCGTCGATGCCACGGGGCGACCCGCGACGCTCGTCTCGGCGTTCTTCGGGCTGGATGACGGCATGCCGGCGCTCGGTAGGCTGGTGATCTGCGAGGATGTCGGCGGCAAGGACGGCGCGCCGATCATCTTCTCCCACGAGGTCGACCTCGCGACGCTGGAGCCGGGCGATTTCCGGGTGACGACCGTGTCGGGCGCGGTTGGCGAGATCACATGTTTCACACTGGCGCCGGCCGACGATCCGGGCGAGCTGCGCACCGCGCTGATGATCGGCCAGTACGGCAGTGCCGAGGATCCGCCCGCCACCATCGAGGTCGTCGGCAATGTGCTGTCGCTCGACGGCAGCGTGAACTTCAGGGGCGCGAGCGTCGCCTTCACCGCACTCGAGGGCGGGCCGAGCCTCGTCTGGGCCGAGCGGGTGCCGGACGACGATTGGACCCTCGGCGGGCGGGCGACGCGGCTCGACTGGGGCGGCGGCGACAGCTGCCCGGTCGGCACGCGGCAGGTGGTGCGCGCGACCTGGGATGGCGGCATCACGCGGCCAGACGGTAGCGAGGTGGGCGCGCTCGAGGCTGAGCTCTACCGTGTGACGGTGGAGACGGCCGACGGGCGCCGTGTCGAGGTGGCGCCCTTCGCCCTCGCCGATCTCGGCGACGGCGACAATAATCACGAGCTTTGCCTCGACGTGACCGAACCCGCGGTCTCCGTCCGGTTTCCGGGCGGGCATGTCACGGATCCGGCCGACGATCTGAACGACGACACCGAGATCGCGGTCACCCCGACCGCCGCGCAACTCGCGCGGCGGGCCGACGCTGCCGCGTCGCACTCAGCCCGACCGGAGACGCCGTGATGAGCGCCTGCCGATCACCCTGCTCGAAGTCATGACCGTCGGTCAGCGCCACTTATCGGGGCCGGGCGCCGGCTCGGACCTGTCGAACGCGCGGACGATGTCGGCGCGCGACGGCGACTTCGACGCTCTGGAGGATCTGGCGCCGACCCTGCGACCGATCCTGTCGCAGGAAGTCGCCGCCCGGTTCCTGCGCCGGATGAAGGCCAATCACCACGCGTTCCACGCGGGTGAGACGCGGACCAAGCTGCAGATGAACGGCACGCAGTCCCAGCAGAAAACCCTCAAATACCAGGCGAATACGTTCGATGAGCTAAGGCGCAAGTTCGCGACGGTCGCGGATCACACCGTGGTGGGCGTGCTTCTGGGCGACACCGAGTGCCTGACGTTCCTTGAGGCGGCCTGAGCCGAGGCCCGGGCGGGCAACGGCAGTCTTCAACGTGATGAAACGAAACGGTGGATAGAAGCCATGAAGAAATCAATCCTGATCACCGGCGCAGGCACGGGTATCGGCAAAGATACGGCGAAGAAGCTGCTGTCGCGGGGGCATACCGTATATGCCACAACGCATTCTGAGGATGAGATCGCCGGGCTGCAGCAGGAGCTTGGCGAGGGCGCCAAGGTCTTCAAGCTGGACATCACCGTCGCCAAGGATCGGGCCAAGATCGCCGAACTCGACATCGACGTCCTTATCAACAACGCAGCGCAGAATGCCTCTGGCTCGCTGGCGGATATCAAAATAGACCGCGTGCGACGGCTGTTCGAGGTCAACGTCTTCTCCTCGCTCGAGCTGACGCAGATCGCCATCAAGGGAATGGTGGCGCGTGGCGGTGGCACGGTGATCTTCATCAGCTCGCTCGCTGGCCGGA
>CAYORO010000483.1:0-1949 GCA_964406355.1 uncultured Limibaculum sp. | reverse complement strand
CGAGGCGGCGGAGGGCAAACCGGTCGAGATCGGCCGGCTGCAGCGCTTTGCGACCGACCGGGCGATGGGCGCCGGCCCGCAGCCCTATGCGCGGGCGGCCGCCACGGGGAAGTCCGTCGGGATCGTCGGCGCCGGCCCCGCGGGCCTTGCCGCCGCGCACAGGCTCGCGATGCACGGCCACGGGGTCGTGCTCTACGATGCACGGTCGAAGGGCGGCGGGCTCAACGAATACGGGATCGCCGCCTACAAGACGGTCGAAGGCTTCGCGGGCCGTGAGGTGGACTGGCTCCTCGGCATCGGCGGGATCACGCTCGAGACCGGGACAGCACTCGGCCGGGACATCGCGCTCGCCGAGCTCGAAGCCCGCCACGACGCCGTGCTGCTGGCGATGGGGCTCGCGGGCGTCAATGCGCTGGGGGCGGAGGGCGAGGATCTCGCGGGCGTCGAGGACGCGGTCGGCTTCATCGCGGAGCTCCGCCAGGCCGAGGACCTCGCCGCGCTGCCGGTCGGGCGCCATGTCGTGGTGATCGGCGGGGGCATGACCGCGATCGACGCGGCCGTGCAGTCAAAACTCCTCGGCGCGGAGACCGTCACGATCGCCTATCGCCGCGGGCGCGAGGCGATGCCTGCGAGCGCCGAGGAACAGGACCACGCGGCCTCGAGGGGCATCGCGTTCCGCCACTGGGCGCGGCCGGTCGCCGTGCATGGCAACGGCGCGGTGCGCGAGGTCGAGTTCGAGTACACGCGGGCCAGCACCTCGGGCCTCGAGGGCACCGGGGAGACCTTTCGCCTCGCGGCCGATCAGGTGTTCAAGGCGATCGGGCAGACGCTCGACGGTGCCCCCGGGGGCCTCGCCCTCGACGGGCGCAAGCTTGCGGTGGATGCACAAGGCCGCACCTCGCGCCCCGGGGTCTGGGCGGCGGGCGACTGTGCGGCAGGCGGCGACGACCTGACCGTCACCGCCGTGGCCGAGGGCCGCGACGCCGCGGAGAGCATCCACCGGGCGCTCTCCGCGTGATGCAGGGCGGGATCGGCTCACTCCGCCGCAGCGGCCTCGAGCGCCCGGGCGCGCAGCTTCTCGGTCGTCGCGCGCAGGTCGTAGGTGGGGTAGAATTCGGTGCGGAAAGCGCCCCAGCCATAGAGCTCGACCGCGCGGTTGACCTCGCGCAGGCGCGCCGGCGGCACCCGCAGGGTGACCACCTGGCCGATCCCCATCATCACGTACCAGCTCTCGACCTCGACGCCCTCCGGCGGGAACTTCGCCCAGAATCCGGTCTCCTTGAGCTGGGCGGCGATCTCGGTGAGCGTGCGGGACTGGTCGTGCTTGAGGAAGATCGTCAGCAGGATGAAGTCGTCCGGGGTCGAGGTGTCGATCCCGGATTTGGCGACCTCGTCCTGCTGCGCCGGTGCTGTGGTCGGCAGGGCGAGACCAAGGGCGGCGAGGACGAGGACGGTGAGGGCGGCTCGAAGAGTGGGCATGGCGCTGCGGCCTCCGAATTCTGGGGAAGATGGCGATTGATCTAGTGCGGATGCCCGCGGATCGAGGCGCCCGCCCGGTGCGACCGGGCCCGACAGATGCAATGACGACGATCCGATCGTCGGGACGTGACGCGAAAGGAGCGTGAGATGGCAGACCTCCGCAACGACTTCGTCGGGATCAAGAGCCCGAACCCGTTCTGGCTGGCCTCCGCGCCGCCGACGGACAAGGAGTACAACGTGGTGCGCGCCTTCCAGGCGGGCTGGGGCGGCGTTGTCTGGAAGACGCTCGGGCTCGATCCGCACTGCGTGAACGTCAACGGCCCGCGCTACGGCGTGGTCTACGGCGCCGACCGGCGCGTGCTCGGACTCAACAATATCGAGCTGATCACCGACCGCCCGCTCGATGTGAACCTGCGCGAGATCAAGAGCGTCAAGCGCGACTGGCCGGACCGGGCCATGGTGGTCTCGCT
>CAYORO010000482.1:0-1974 GCA_964406355.1 uncultured Limibaculum sp. | reverse complement strand
CGCCCGTGCCGCCGAGCACCTCGACCGCCGAGCGCACGAGATCGACCGCCGAGACGCGGCCCGTGAGGTCGTCCGTCACCCCGGCCGCGACTGCCGCCTTGCCGCCGGTGTCGGCGACCAGCAGGATCGCGCCCGAGCCGAGGCGCGCCTTATGCGCGTCGATCAGCGCGCGCAGGTCCTTGGCCTCGACGCCCGAGAGCGCCTGCGCGAGGAACTTCACCCCGCCAACCTCACGCGGCTCGGCCTCCGCGCCCCCGGTGCCGAGCGCGACCTGTTTGCGGAGATCGGCGATCTCGGTCTCGAGACGCCGCCGCTCCTCGAGAAGCTGGTTGGCGCGCTCGGCGACCTCGGCCGGCCGCACGCGGAGCGCCGTCGCGGCCTCCTGGAGCGCACGATCCTGAGCCGCGAGATGGGCAAAGGCCGCCGCCCCCGTGAGCGCCTCGACGCGGCGGACACCGGCCGAGGACGCGCCCTCGCCGACGATCTTGAGGAGGCCGATCTCGCCGGTCTGGCCCACATGGGTGCCGCCGCAGAGCTCGAGCGAATAGGTGCGCCCGGCCGGCCCTGCCTCGCCATGCGGACGGGTGCCCATCGAGACCACACGCACCTCCTCGCCGTATTTCTCGCCGAAGAGCGCGCGGGCGCCGGCGGCCTGGGCGTCCTCCAGGCTCAGGATCCGGGTGGTGACGGGCGCGTTCTGGCGGATATAGGCGTTGACCTCGGCCTCGATCGCGGCCTGCTCTCCGGCGGCGACAGGCTTCTGGTGGACGAAGTCGAAGCGCAGGCGGTCGGGCGCGACGAGCGAGCCCTTCTGCGCCACATGCTCGCCGAGCGCGCCCCGAAGCGCCTCGTGAAGGAGATGCGTGGCCGAGTGGTTGGCCCGGATCGCCGCGCGCCGCGCACCGTCGACCGCGAGGCTCGCGGCCTCGCCCTGGACGACCTCACCCTCCTCGACGACCGCCATATGGACCGAGAGCCGGCCGGCGCGCTTCTGCACATCAGCGATGCGGGCGCGGCCGGTCACGGTGGTGACGGTGCCGGTGTCGCCAACCTGCCCGCCCGCCTCGGCATAGAAGGGCGTCTGGTTGAAGACAAGCGCGACCTCCCGGCCCGCCGACGCCGAGCCGACCCGCGCGCCATCCGCGACCACCGCGAGGAGCATGCCCTCGGCCGCCTCGGCGTCATAGCCGAGAAAGTCGGTCGCGCCGGTCTCCTCGGCGATGTCGTACCAGAGCCCGTCTTCGGCCGCCTCGCCCGACCCGCTCCAGGCCGCGCGCGCAAGGGCCTTCTGCTCGGCCATGGCGGCCTCGAAGCCCCCGATATCCACCGCGCGGCCGCGCTCGCGGAGCGCATCCTGGGTGAGATCCAGCGGGAAGCCAAACGTGTCGTAGAGCTTGAAGGCGGTCGGCCCCGGCAGGGCCGCGTCCTCGGGCAACCCATCGAGTTCCTCCTCAAGGAGCCGCAGCCCGCGCTCGAGCGTGCGGCGGAAGCGGACCTCCTCCTGCTCCAGCGTCTCCTCGATGAGCGCCTGGGCCTGGGCGAGCTCGGGGAAGGCCTGGCCCATCTGTCGCACGAGCTCCGGCACCAGGCGGTGCATCAGCGGGCGGTCGACGCCGATCTGCTGGGCGTGGCGCATCGCCCGCCGCATGATGCGGCGCAGCACATAGCCGCGGCCCTCGTTCGAGGGCAGCACCCCGTCGGCGATCAGGAACGAGGTGGAGCGCAGATGGTCGGCGATCACGCGGTGGTGGATGCGGTCGGTCCCGTCCGGGTCCGCGCCCGTCGCCTGCGCCGAGGCGAGGATCAGCGCACGCATCAGATCGGTGTCGTAGTTGTCGTGCTTGCCCTGGAGCACGGCGCCGATGCGCTCGAGCCCCATGCCGGTGTCGATCGACGGCTTCGGCAGGTTCTCGCGGCGATCCTCGAACTGCTCGTACTGCATGAAGACGAGGTTCCAGATCTCGATGAACCGGT
>CAYORO010000481.1:0-1997 GCA_964406355.1 uncultured Limibaculum sp. | reverse complement strand
CCGCCCACCCGCCCCCGCCGCCCTCCCCGGGCCGCGCCCGGCGTCGGATGTGGGGCGCAACCGGAGGCGGGTGAGGCGAGATCGCGAGATCTGGGGGCGATCCCGGCATCTTGCGGGGGTCGGGTCCTCATGCCATACATTTTGTATGGATGAGATCCCGTCATTCTTGGGCGTTGCCCGCTCGGCCACCGGTCGGCGCTGGGTCGGCCCGAGCCCCGCGATCGAACGGCTGGGGCTGGCGATCGCGCAGCGGACGGAGATGCCCGAGATCCTCGGCCGGGTGCTGGCCGCGCGTGGGGTGACGCCGGACACGGCGGACGGGTTCCTCGCGCCGCGGCTGCGGGACCTGATGCCCGATCCGAGCGGGCTCGTCGACATGGATGCGGCGGCGGAGCGCCTCGCGGATGCGGTGGAGCGCGGCGAGCGGGTGGCGCTTTTCGGCGACTACGATGTCGATGGCGGGGCCTCGGTCGCCCTGCTCGAGGACTGGCTCCACGAGCTCGGCGTGGCGGCAACCCCCTATATCCCCGACCGGATCGAGGAAGGCTATGGACCGAGCGTTGCCGCGATGCGCGCGCTCGGGGGGCGGCACGCGCTGGTGATCTGTCTCGATTGCGGCACTGGCGCCGCGGAGCCGGTGGCGGCGGCGCAAGCCGCCGGGGCGGAGGTGATCGTGGTCGACCACCACCTTGCGGACGGCGAGCGCGCGCCTGCCGAGGCGGTGGTCAACCCGAACCGGCCGGACTGCGCCTCGGGGCTCGGCACGCTCTGTGCCGCGGGCGTTGCGTTCCTGCTGCTCGTGGCGACCAACCGGGTGCTGCGCCGCCGCGGGGCGTTTCGCGGGCGCGCCGAGCCCGACCTGATCGCGCGACTCGATCTGGTGGCGCTGGCGACGGTCGCCGATGTCGCGCCGCTCGTCGGGCTCAACCGGGCCTTCGTGCGCCAGGGGCTGGCTGTGCTGGCGCAGCGGCGGCGGCCCGGGCTCGCGGCGCTCGCCGATGTGGCGGGGCTCTCGGCGCCCCCGACGGCGCGCGATCTCGGCTTCGCGCTGGGGCCGCGGATCAACGCCGGCGGGCGGATCGGCGAGGCGGATCTCGGACGGCGGCTGCTCGCCACGCGCTGTGCCCAGGAGGCGACCGCGCTGGCGGGGCGGCTCGACGCGCTCAACCGCGAGCGCCGGGCGATCGAGGCGCGCGTGCTCGCCGCAGCGATCGCCGCGGTCGAGGCGCGCGGGGCTGACGGCCCGCTTGTCTGGGCCGCGGCGGAGGGCTGGCATCCGGGCGTCGTCGGGATCGTCGCGAGCCGGCTCAAGGAGCGCTTCGGCCGTCCTGCTGTGGTGATCGCGATCGAGGGCGGCACGGGGCGCGGCTCGGGACGGTCGGTCGCCGGGGTCGATCTCGGCACCGCGGTCGCTGGGCTTGCCGCCGAGGGGCTGATCGCCAAGGGCGGCGGACATCCGATGGCAGCCGGCCTGACGGTCGCGGCCGAGGCGGTCGAGCCGGCCATGGACGCGCTGGCGCGTCGGCTCGCGCGCCAGGGGGCGGGGCAGGGCGGGCCGACCGATCTCGCCATCGACGGGGCAGTGGCGCCCGGGGCCGCGACGCTCGATCTTGTCGCAGCGCTCGAGGCGGCCGGCCCCTTCGGCCAGGCCAATCCGGCGCCGCGGCTCGCCCTGGCGGGCGTCAGGGCCCAGGGCGTGCGGGCAATGGGCGACGGGCACCGCAAGCTGCGGCTGCGTGGCCGTGCGGGGCCTGCGCTCGAGGTCGTTGCGTTCCGTGCCGAGGAGGCGGGGCTCGCCGCCCTCCTCGACAGCGCTGGGGGCGCCGGCACGGCCCTCCATGTGGCCGGACGGCTGGAGATCGACGATTGGGGCGGGCGGCGCCGGGCCGTTTTGCGTCTCGAGGATGCAGCGCTCGCGTGAGATTGCCCTTGCACCCGCCTTGGGGAGCCGCTATGTCGCGCGGCGTCGGCGCTGCGCGCCCTTCGTCTAGCGGTCT
>CAYORO010000480.1:0-2034 GCA_964406355.1 uncultured Limibaculum sp. | reverse complement strand
TCCCGGATCGAGGCCGCCACCGCCCGCCTCGTGGCCGGGCACGACCCGGCGCGGCCCGCGGCCGATGGCGGGCGTTGACGCCTCGGCTCGCCCGACGCCCGCCCGGGCGGGTGGGGCCTGCGGGCCGCGCCGGAGAGCCCCGCGCTCACCCCGGCGGGGTCTCGGCGATCTCGTCCGTTATCCCCGCCAGCATCGCCCGCAGCGCCTCGGCCGACCGCGCGAGCGCGTCAGGATCCGTCGACCGCACGATAACCGTACAGCCGAGCCCGCCGCGAAAGAACGGATAGCATCCGATCTCGACCGCCCCATGCGCCTCCGCAACGCGGCGCAGCGGCTCGGCCAGGTCGCCCTCGGGCACCGGCACCCGGAAGGCATGGGCGAGGAGCGGCGGCCCGCCCTTCAACGTCGGCGCGAGCCCTGCCAGCATCACCCGAAAGATCGCCGGCACCCCCGCCATCACATGGACATTTCCCAGCACAAACCCCGGCGCCTGGCTGAGCGGGTTCTCGATCAGCCGCGCGCCATCGGGGATTCGCGCCATCCGGAGCCGTGCCGCGTTGATTCCGTGCGCGCCGTAATAGGCCTCGAGAATCGCCCGCGCGTCGTCGCGCACATCGATCGACGCGCCCATCGCCTCGGCCACGCAGTCTGCGGTGATGTCGTCATGGGTCGGGCCGATCCCGCCCGACGTGAAGACATGGTCGACCGCTGGCGCTAGCGCCCGCACCGCACCGATGATCGCCTCCCGCCGGTCCTCGACCACACGGATCTCCCGGAGCCGGATGCCGAGCCCTGCCAGCACGCCGGCGAGGTGGTGGGCATTGGCGTCCTGCGTGCGGCCCGAGAGGATCTCGTCGCCGATCACGATCATCGCCGCCGTTGGCTGTCCCGTCGGCTGCGCCGCCTCGACCATCGGCTCCCCTTTCCTTCCCGCGTTTCGCCGCATAGTCCCCCGCCATGGAGTTCGCGCAACCCCTTCTCCCCGGCCGGCTGATCCGCCGCTACAAGCGCTTCCTCGCCGAGGCGGAGCTCGCGGACGGCCGCACCGTCACCGCGCATTGCCCCAATCCGGGCTCGATGATGGGCCTCGCGGAGCCGGGCATGCGCGTCTGGCTCGAGCCCAATGACGACCCGCGGCGCAAGCTCCGATTCGCCTGGCGCCTGGTCGAGTTTCCGGGCGGGCACTGGGCCGGCATCGACACGGGCGTGCCCAACCGGGTGGTCGGCGAGGCCCTTTGCGCCGGGCGCATCCCCGAGCTCGCCCAGCTCTCGGAAATCCGCGCGGAGGTGCGCTACGGCACCCGAAGCCGGGTCGACTTCCTTGGGCTGGGGCCGGACGGCACCCACACCTATATCGAGGTGAAGAACGTGCATCTGCGTCGCGCGGATGACTGGGCCGAATTCCCGGATTGCGTGACCGCGCGGGGCGCCAAGCATCTGGGGGAGCTGGCGGCGATGGTCGCCGAAGGACATCGGGCGGTGATGCTCTATTGTGTGCAGCGCGACGACTGCGCGCGGCTTCGCCTCGCCGCCGATCTCGATCCGGGCTACGCAGAGGCGGCGCGCGCGGCCCGGGCGGCGGGGGTCGAGACGCTGGCCTGGGCCTGTCGGCTGTCGCAGCGCGAGATCGTGCTTGATCGGCCGCTCCCGGTCGCGGTGTAATCGGAGGATCATGGGCATGGACGAGAACATTCAGGGCCACGCAGCCGAGATCCGAACCGCCGAGGGCATCCGGCTCTATCCGCTGGCGGATTTCGAGGGGATGCGGCGCGCGGGGCGCGTGGCGGCCGAGTGCCTCGACATGATCGGCCCGCATGTCGTGCCGGGAATCACCACGGGCGAGATCGACCGGATCATCGAGACCTGGGTGCGCGATGTCGGCGCGATCTCGGCCACCATCGGCTATCGCGGCTATCAGCATGCGAGCTGTATCTCGGTGAACCACGTGGTCTGCCACGGCATCCCGGGGCCGAAGGTCTTGAAGGACGGCGACATCCTCAACATCGACGTCACCGTGATCGTCGACGGCTGGTT
>CAYORO010000479.1:0-2044 GCA_964406355.1 uncultured Limibaculum sp. | reverse complement strand
ACCGGGACGCGGATTTCATCACGGCGATGGTGCTGTCCTTCAAGGCGGTGATCGCGAGCCCCGTGGTGATGTTCGCCTGGGGGGCGTTCATCGGCGCCATGCTGGCGCTGGCCTCGGCGCCGGCCTTCCTCGGGCTTGTCGTGGCGCTGCCGCTGCTCGGGCATGCCTCCTGGCATCTCTACCGGCGCCTCGTGGTCGACTGAGGCCCCCGGGGGCCCGCGGCACGGCGGGAGCGACGGGCCACGGCGGGAGCGACGGGCCACGGCGGGAGCGACGGGCGTCGTCAATCGGTCGCCGAGCCGCGCTAATCTCTCCCTCTCAAGCCAGGGAGAGACCGACCATGACCACCCTCACCCGTCGCACCGTGATCGCCGGTGCCTCCGCCACCCTCACCCTTGTCGCGACCGGCCGGGCCGGCGCCTTCACCCAGGTCGCCGGCGTCTATCGCCACGGCGTCGGAGACATCACGCTGACCGCGCTGCTCGACGGCTATATCGGCCTCGATCCGGCAATGCTGACCGGCGCCGATGCCGAGACGGATGCGCGTCTCCTCGCCGAGGCCTTCATCGCGGGGCCGACGGTCGACACCTCGATCAACGCCTATCTGATCGAAGCGGGCGAGCGGCGCATCATGGTCGATGGCGGCGCGGCCACGGCCTTCGGCCCGACTGCGGGCCATCTCGGCAGCGCCGTCGCCGCGGCGGGCATCGATCCGGCCACGATCGACACCGTCTTCGTCACCCATGCCCATCCCGACCATGTCGGCCTGCTGGCGAACGGCGAGACCGCCACCTTCCCGACTGCCGAGCTGGTGATGCACGCGGCCGAGCAGGCCTTTTGGACCGAGGACGCCAACTTCACCGGTGCCGAAGAGCAGACGCAGGGCTTCGTCGCCCTCGCCCGCGGCGCGATCGCGCCCTATGCCGGCCGCACCACGCTGATCGAGGACGGCGCCGAGCTCGCGCCGGGCGTCACCGCGTTGCACCTGCCGGGGCACACGCCGGGGCACACCGGGCTCCTGCTCGCCTCGGGCGACGCGCAGCTCCTCGTCTGGGGCGACATCGTGCATATCGGCCCGGTGCAGTTCGCCCGACCCGGGCTCACCATCCCCTTCGATGTCGACCAGCCGCTGGCCGCCGAGACCCGGGCCAAGCTCCTCGACCGGGTCGTGGCCGACCGGCACGCGATCGCGGGCAGCCATATCGACTTCCCCTCGATCGGCCATGTGGAGCGGGCGGGCGACGGCTACCGGTTCGTCAAGGCGCGCTGGGCCCACAGCGGCTGAGCCGGCCGACCGGCGCGGACGTCGGTCACTCAGGGTTCCCGGCGCGAACGGGGACCCAGCCCTCCTCGCACCACATCCGCGTGTAGATGTGGCGGCAGGAGAACACCGCGCCCGAGCGGGTCAGGAAGTCGTGGCGGTAGCCGAGCATCATGCCCACGCCGCCGACCGGGCGGACCGTGCCCTCGGTATGCTCGCCGAAGAAGTCCACCTCCACCGCGATCCGCAGCGTCTCGGTCACCGGCTCGCCATCGGGGCCGGGCACCTCGCGCGTGAAGTCCGTGAGGCGGCGCGAGACATAGTCGTTCAGCGTCAACGTCGAGAGGATGGCGTCCGCCGTGAAATAGGCGACCACCACCACGCCCAACAGCAGCATCCATCCCCGCCGCATTGCCCTCCCCCGTAAGCCTCGCGGACGCCCGCCGCCACGTCAGATGAGGCACAACAGTATGGCGAGACGATGGACAAGGCCGAGATCCCCAAGTGGACCGCTACGGGCGCCGACAGAGCACTCGACGCCCTCGAACGGTCCCCCTGAGGATCAGTTCTTGGCCTTGTCGACGAGGGCGTTGGCCTTGATCCACGGCATCATGCCGCGGAGCTTCTCGCCGACCGCCTCGATCTGGTGCGCATCGTTGTTGCGCCGGATCGCCTTGAACGAGGGCTGGCCGGCCCTGCACTCGGTCATCCAGTCGCGCACGAACCGGCCCTGCTGGATGTCGTCGAGGATCGCCTTCATCCGCGCCTTGGTCTCGTCATAGG
>CAYORO010000478.1:0-2048 GCA_964406355.1 uncultured Limibaculum sp. | reverse complement strand
CCCGACACTGCCCCCGCGATGAACGTCAACCGGCGCTGCGGCGCGGGCGCCCAGGCGGTGGTCTCGGCCATGCAGGCGGTGGCGATGGGCGACGCGGACTATGCGCTCGCCGGCGGGGCCGAGGGCATGTCGCGCAGCCCCCATGCGATGCAGGTCGCCCGCTTCGGCCAGAAGATGGGCGACACCGCCGCCGCCGACATGATGATCGGCGCGCTCAACTGCCCCTTCGGCACGGGCCATATGGGCGTCACCGCCGAGAATGTCGCGGCCGAGCACCAGATCAGCCGCGAGGAGCAGGACGCCTTCGCCCTCGAGAGCCAGAAGCGCGCGGGCGCCGCGATGGCGGAGGGGCGCTTTGCCAGCCAGATCGAGCCCTTCACCATCAAGACGCGCAAGGGCGAGATCACCTTCGACACCGACGAGCACCCCAAGCCCGACACCACGATCGAGGGGCTCGCCAAGCTCCGTCCCGCCTTCAAGAAGGACGGCACCGTGACGCCGGGCAACGCCTCCGGCATCAATGACGGCGCCGCCGCGATCGTGCTGGCCGATGCCGACGCGGCGGCACAGGCCGGCCAGACACCGCGCGCGAAGATCCTCGGCTATGCCCATGCAGGTGTGCGCCCCGAGGTGATGGGCCTCGGGCCGATCCCGGCGGTCAGCAAGCTCTTGGAGCGGATCGGGCTCGCGGCCGGCGAGTTCGACGTGATCGAGTCGAACGAGGCCTTTGCCGCCCAGGCCTGCGCGGTCAACAAGGGGCTCGGCCTCGACACCGCCAAGGTGAACCCCAATGGCGGGGCGATCGCGCTCGGCCACCCGATCGGGGCGACGGGCGCGATCCTGGTGCTGAAGGCGCTGGCCGAGCTCGAGCGCATAGGCGGCAAGCGGGCGCTCGTCACCATGTGCATCGGCGGCGGCCAGGGCATCGCGCTCGCGCTCGAGCGACCGTGACAGCGTCGGGCAGCGGGTCCGGCCAGGGTCCCGCACATGGCTACGAGACGGGGCGGCTCGACCTGCCCTTCACCGGGCTCTGTACCTTCGCGAAACGCCCCTACCAGCCGGACTGGGGGGCGATCGCGGCGGAGGCCTGCATCCTCGGCGCGCCCTTCGATGCCGGCACGCAGTGGCGCGCCGGGGCGCGGTTCGGGCCGCGGGCGATCCGCGAGGCCTCGACGCTCTTCGCCTTCGGCCATGCCGGCGCCTATGACCACGAGGACGACCGCACCTATCTGGGCCCGGAGGTGCGGATCCTCGACATAGGCGATGCCGACATCATCCACACCGACACCGTGCGCAGCCACGCCAATATCCGCGCGGGCGTGGAGGCGGTGCTGGCGGCGGGCGCGCTGCCGGTGACGCTCGGGGGCGACCATTCGGTGACGATCCCGGCGCTTGCGGCCTTCGAGGGGCGGGGGCCGGTGCATGTGCTGCAGATCGACGCGCATCTCGACTTCGTCGATATCCGCCACGGGGTGACCCATGGCCATGGCAATGTGATGCGCCGCGCGGCCGAGATGGCGCATGTCTCGGGGCTGACCCAGCTCGGCATTCGCAACGTGTCGTCGACCGCGCGCGAAGGCTACGAGGATGCGCGCGCGCGGGGGTCGGACATCCTGTCGGTGCGCCAGGTCCGGGCGCTGGGGGCGGAGGCGGTGCTGGCGCGGCTGCCGGCCGGGGCGACGCTCTATATCACGATCGACATCGACGCGTTCTGTCCCTCGATCGCGCCGGGGACCGGGACGCCCTCCCATGGCGGGTTTCTCTATGACGAGGTGCTGGAGCTCTTGGCAGGGGCGGTCCGGCGGCACCGGGTGGCGGGCCTCGACCTCGTCGAGGTGGCGCCGGCCTACGACCCTGCAGGCGTGACGGCGATCCTCGCCGCCCAACTCCTGCTGAACCTCCTCGGCCGGGTTTTCGACGCGCAGTCAACGGGGGCCTCGGGGGCCTCCTAAACGGCGGCGCGCGTGCCGCGCGCCACGCCTCTTGCCCGATCCGTCGCTACGCTCGGATCGGGCCGTCCGCAAGGGGCGAAGGACATCACGATCCGG
>CAYORO010000477.1:0-2048 GCA_964406355.1 uncultured Limibaculum sp. | reverse complement strand
AGCGCTACAAGTCGCTGCAGGACATCATCGCGATCCTCGGCATGGACGAGCTCTCGGAAGAGGACAAGCTGACGGTGGCCCGCGCCCGCAAGGTGCAGCGCTTCCTCAGCCAGCCCTTCTTCGTTGCCGAGGTGTTCACGGGCTCGCCGGGCATCTACGTGCCGGTCGAGAAGACCATCGAGGGCTTTGAGAAGCTGGTGACCGGCGAGGTCGACCACCT
The DNA here is from genome assembly GCA_964406355.1 of uncultured Limibaculum sp. Lineage (GTDB taxonomy): Bacteria > Pseudomonadota > Alphaproteobacteria > Rhodobacterales > Rhodobacteraceae > Thermohalobaculum. The sequence continues at coordinate 1,828 of CAYORO010000477.1, read as the reverse complement.
GCCCGAGTCGGCCTTCTACATGGTCGGTGACATCGACGGCGCCATCGAGAAGGCGCGCAAGATGGCCGCCGAAGCGGCCTGATCCGCCCGGGGGAGATCTGCCCATGACCGAGATGCTGACATTCGAGCTGGTGAGCCCCGAGCGCGAGCTCGCCGCAACCTCGGCCCGGTCGGTGACCGTGCCGGGCCTCACGGGCGAGTTCACCGCGATGGCCCAGCACGCGCCCTATCTCACCCCGCTGCGGCCTGGCTTCGTGACCGTGACCGGGTCGGGCGAGGAGCAGCGCTACTTCGTCACGGGCGGGTTTGCCGAGATCTCCGACAACACGCTCTCGGTGCTCGCCGAGGAAGCGGTGCCGGGCGACGAGGTCACCGCCGAGTGGCTCGAGGGCAAGATCGCCGACGCGGAGCGCACGCTCGAAGAGGCGGGCGAGGACCGTGTCGTCGCGGTGCGCCAGCAGCTCGACGATCTGCGGTCGCTGGCCGCGCAGCTCGGCTAATCGGATGCGCCTGGCGGCGATCCTCCTTGCCGCGACGCTGGTCGGCTGCACCGACCAGGACTTCTATGATGACGCCCCGCCCCCGAATTCGGGCGGACCGAAGATCGAGGAGGGGCTCTATCTGAGCTCGGCCGAGGTTCAGATCTACCTCTCCGACAGCACCCTCACCCATCGCGACGATGAGCGGACCTGGACGGTCTATATCGACCCGACGGGCGAGCTGCGCGGGATCGCCGAGACGCTCGGGCCCAACACCGCCCTGGTCAGGGCCCGGGGCAACTGGACCGTGCTCGGCGACGGCCGGGTCTGCCGCGAGTGGAACGAGGGCTGGGACACCCGCGATGCGGGCTGCGGCTTCGTGCGGCAAGAGGGCAACATCTACAACTTCGTGCCGGTAGAAGAGCCCGACGCCACGCCGCTCCGCCGCCGGCGCGAGCCGGGCAACCCGCGCGGCCTCTGACCGGGGGCGCCGCCGGGGTGCTCAGGCGAGCAGGTCTGCAAACTCGGTGAACACCGCGCGGTAGATATCGCGCTTGAAGGGGACGATGCGTTCGGCGAGGTCGTCCGCCCGCATCCAGGTCCAGCGGCTGAACTCGGGCTCGACGTTATCCATCGGGGCATCGATGCGGATCTCGGCATCGGTGCCGAGGAAGCGCGCGGCGACCCAGCGCTGCTCCTGTCCGCGATACCGCCCGCGCCAGAGCCGGCCGAGAAGCTCGGGCGGCAGGTCGTAGCGCAGCGGCTCGGCAGTCTGGCGGAGCAGCGTCACGCGCGACGGGCCGACACCGGTCTCTTCCTCGAGCTCCCGCAGCGCCGCTGCCTCGACGCTCTCGCCGGCGTCGATGCCCCCCTGCGGCATCTGCCAGGCAGGCCCCGGATTGTCGATCCGTTGACCCGCGAAGACGAGGCCCCGCGGGTCGATCAGCGCGATGCCCACGCAGGGCCGATAAGGCAGCGCGGCGAGATCCACCATCCGCGCCCCCTCCGATGCCGGCGTCAGCGCTGGCCGTAGATCGCGAGGCCGTTCAGCAGATCGAGCGCATAGGCCATCTGGAAGTCCTCGGCGCGGAGCTCGGCGGTCGCCTCGTGGCGCTCGCGCTCCTCCTCGAGCTGCTGGCGCTCCTCCTCGGAGAGCTCCTCCGACAGGCTGCCGCGCAGATCCGCCTCCGAGCGGGTGCGCCGGCGCTCCGCCTCGTCGGCATCGACCACGCGGCGCTCCTCGACGAGAATGTCGGGCTCGATGCCGAGCGCCTGGATCGAGCGGCCCGACGGCGTGTAGTAGCGCGCCGTCGTCAGCTTCATCGCGCCCTTGTCGCCGAGGCGCATCA
>CAYORO010000476.1:0-2050 GCA_964406355.1 uncultured Limibaculum sp. | reverse complement strand
CCGAATGGCAGGCCGCGCAGTTCCGGCCGACCCAGCCGTTCTGCGTGCCGAAGCCGATCGGCATGCCGGTCGGATCGACGAAGTTCGGGGTCAGACCTTCGCGCTCGAGGTTCTCGACAATGAGGCCGCCATCATAGCCCTCGAGCGCGCGGAACCACGCCTCGCGGATCAGGCCCGTATCGGCCGCCGCATCCATTTCGACACTGTGCCCGTAGATCTCCAGCTCGTCGGGCGAGAGCCCGCTGTCGAGCAGAATGCGGCTGTCGGCGCGTGCCTCCTCAGCCGCCGGCGCCAAAAGAAGACCCAAAGCGAGAGCGGTGGTCGACACCGCGCCCCTGCGAAAACTGCGCACACCACTTATTGACGTCTGGCTTGCACTTGTCATGCTGCGCCCCTCATGCCCCAGAGCCATTGCCGTCGGCTCAGTTTTGATGCGACAAACCGTGCACAATTGGGGTCGCGCAAGGAGTGAGTCACGGTGAACGACCGGTTACCGATGGCACAGTTTGGAGGGTCGGACGAGCCGCCTGATCGCGGGATGATCGAGGCCCATCTGGCGCATGTCGTCCAGAGTTCGCAGTTCGCGGACACGACCCGGCTGAAGCGCTTTCTCACGCATATCGTGACCGAGGCTCTTGAGGGGCGGCCCGAGAAGCTCAAGGGCTATGCCCTAGGCGTCGATGTCTTTGACAAGCCATCTGACTTCGACCCCGGCACAGACACAATCGTGCGTGTTCAGGCGAGCAAGCTGCGCGCGCGGCTCGAGGCCTATTACGCGCAGGAAGGGCGCGGCGACCGGCTTCGCATCAAGCTTCCCAAGGGCCAGTACGTGCCGGTGTTCGAGATCGCGGATCGCGTGTCAGGCCCGGCGCTCCGCGCGAGAAAAGGCGACCCCCGTGCGTCGGTGGTGGTCATGCCCTTCGAGAATCTGAGCGCAGATCCGTCGCTGCAGAGCCTTGCCCTCGCCTTCGGCGTTGACATCCTAACGGCGCTGTCGCGGTTTCGCGAGCTACGGGTGCTCTCGCGCCACGTCACCTGGCGCTTCATTGGGACGAGGCCGGATCCAAAAACGCTGGGGACCGAGCTCGGCGTCCAGTTCCTCGTCGAAGGCACCTATCGACGGACGGAGACCGCCGTGCGGGTCACCGTGCATCTCGTCTGCACCGCGACCGGCGACGTCATTCTGTCCGAGAGCTTCGATCGGGATCTTTCGGCCCAGAGCCATTTTGAGATTCAGGACGATGTGGCCGGGCGGACGGCCGCCAAGATCGCAGCGCCCCAAGGCATGATCCATCGCGTGGGGACCTGGCATAACGCCGAAACCGACAGTCTCGACGCATACGAGGCGCGGCTGTTGGCCACCGAGTATTGGCGGGCGCCCTCGCCGGCTTCGCACGCCCGTGTCCAGTCGATGCTAGAACGGGCGTTGGAGCTCGATCCCGACTACGCGGGCGCATGGGGTACGCTCGCCATCATCTATCTCGACACGCTGCGTCACGGATACACTACGGAAGAAAGTCCGATCCTGGACCGTGCCCTTGCGGCGGCCCAACGAGCAATCGACCTCGATCCGTCCAACGCGACGGGCCTGCACGCCCTCTTTCTGATCCACTTCATCCGTCACAACCTGGCGGCCTTCGACGAAGCCGCCCTGCGCGCCGTGGAGGCGAACCCCAACTACCCCGAAATGCTGGCCGACCTTTCGATCTGTCGCGGTTTCGCGGGCGACGTCGCCGCGGCGCGTGCCGCGATCTCCCGGGCTCTGGACCTTTGCCCTAATCCGCCTGGCTGGTTCCACGCAGCAACCTTGCTCATTGAGTTCATAGAGGAGCGATACGATCTGGCGCTTGAGGCGTCGCGGAAAATCGGTGACGCGCTCTGGACAGGGCCTGAGCTCTACGAGGCCATCTGCCTGTCCCTGCTTGGGCGCCTTGACGAAGCCGATGAATGCCTGACGCGATACATTGAGGCTTATGGCGATCCCCTGGTCTTTCTGGAAGGCACGTTCGAAATTTTCGACAAGCCCGCCTATCTCCGCGAGCGCATCCTC
>CAYORO010000475.1:0-2056 GCA_964406355.1 uncultured Limibaculum sp. | reverse complement strand
CAGCAGGCACTCGGCGGCGCCGCAGATGCCGGTGCGCCGGGTCTTGGCGTTGAGCACCACCCGGCGCGCCTTGTCGGCATCTGCGGTGCGCTCGACATAGACATGGCAGATGCCCTCGAGATGGGCGAAGACCGGCACCCGCGCCTCGGCCTGCACGAGGCCGACGAGCCCCTTGCCCCCGCGCGGCACGATCACATCGATATACGGGGTCATCCGCAGCATCTCGGCGACAGCCGCCCGGTCGCGCATCGGCACACGCTGGACCGCGTCCTCCGGCAGCCCGGCCGCGCGGAGCCCCTGGTGGAGTGCGGCGAGGATCGCGCCTGAGGAGTGGAAACTCTCCGAGCCACCCCGCAGGATCGCGGCATTGCCCGACTGGATGCAGAGCCCGCCCGCATCGGCGGTCACGTTGGGCCGGCTCTCGTAGATGACGCCCACGACGCCGATCGGCGTGCGCATGCGGCGGATCTTGAGCCCCGAGGGCTGCGTCCACTCGGCCATCACCGCGCCGACCGGGTCCGGCTGCTCGGCGACGGCGCGGAGACCGTCGGCGATCCCGCGGATCCGCGGCTCGGTGAGGGTCAGGCGGTCGAGCATCGCCTCGGAGAGCCCCCGCTCGCGCGCCTCGCCCATATCGAGCGCGTTGGCCTCGGAGATCTCGCCGCGCTGGTCGAGCATCGCCTCGGCTGCGGAGATGAGGGCCGCGTGTTTGCGCTCGGCCGTCGCGGTGGCAAGCGCCCCGGCCGCGGCCCGGGCGCGCTGGCCGATCGCGGCCATGAGCGCCGGGATCTCGGCCGCATCCGGCGCGGTTGTCCCGCCCCCGAGGTTCGATGTCTCGTCCATGGCCGCCTCCCCTGGTTCGATCCTTCGGATAGCCCGCCCACGGCCGGTGGTCGAGAGGGCTCAGCCGGCGCGCCCCGGCGCCTCGGCCGGTGCGCCGTCCCAGAGCACCATGTCGTCGCGATGCACGAGTGCCGCCCGGCCCGGATAGCCGAGGATCCCCGAGATCTCGCCCGAGCGCTTGCCCGCGATTGCGCCGGCGTCCCGGGCGCCATAGCCCGCGAGGCCCGCGCCGATCGCCCCCCCGGGACCTGCGATGAGCACCGGATCGCCCCGTTCGAAGCGGCCCTCGACCGCGACGATGCCGGCCGGCAGGAGAGAGCTGCCGCGCCCGAGCGCCGCCGCCGCACCGGCATCGATGCGCAGGAGCCCGAGCGGCTTCATCCCTGCGATCCACTGCTTGCGGGCCGCGGCAGGCGTCGCGTCGGCGAGGAACCAGGTGGCCCGCGCGCCTTGGCCAAGCGCCGTGAGGGGACGGGCCAGGTCGCCCTTGGTCACTGCCATGGCGCAGCCGCCGGCAATGGCGGTCTTGGCGGCGAGCACCTTGGTGCGCATCCCGCCGCGTGCGAGGCCCGAGGCCGGCTCGCCCGCCATCGCCTCGATCACGGGCGTGATCGAGCGCACCTCCGGGATGTGGCGCGCCGCGGGATCGATCCGCGGATTGGCGGTGTAGAGCCCGTCGACATCCGAGAGCAGCACCAAGAGATCGGCGCCCGCCATCAGCGCGACCCGCGCCGCGAGCCGGTCGTTGTCGCCATAGCGGATCTCGTCGGTCGCCACCGTGTCGTTCTCGTTGACCACCGGGACCACGCCCTGGGCCAGCAGCGCGGCGAGCGTCGCGCGGGCATTGAGATAGCGGCGCCGGGTCTGTGTGTCCTCGAGCGTGAGGAGCACCTGGCCCGTCACGATCCCGTGGCGGCCGAGCGCCTCCGACCACGCGGCCGCGAGCCGCTGCTGGCCGACCGCCGCCGCCGCCTGGGCGCGCTCGAGCGGGAGCGCGGCCGCGCCGAGGCCGAGCACGCCGCGCCCGAGCGCGATCGCGCCCGAGGAGACGGCGAGCACCTGCGCCCCGCCCGCCCGAAGGTCCGCGATGTCGGCTGCGAGCCCGGCGAGCCAGTCCGCGCGAAGCCGCCCGTCCGGGTCGACGAGGAGCGCCGAGCCGATCTTGACGACCACCCGATCCGCCGCGGCGAGCCGGGTCGCGCTCCCGCCGCTC
>CAYORO010000474.1:0-2064 GCA_964406355.1 uncultured Limibaculum sp. | reverse complement strand
GATCCCGTTCTACATCTTCTACTCGATGTTCGGCTTCCAGCGGGTGGGCGATCTCTGCTGGGCGGCGGGCGATGCGCGCTCGCGCGGGTTCCTGATCGGCGGCACCGCCGGGCGCACCACGCTGAATGGCGAGGGGCTCCAGCACCAGGACGGGCACAGCCACATCATCTCGGCGACGGTGCCCAACTGCGTCTCCTACGACCCGTCGTTCCAGTACGAACTTGCAGTGATCGTGCAGGACGGCCTGCGGCGGATGTTCGTCGAGCAGGAGGACGTCTATTACTACCTCACGGTGGAGAACGAGAACTACGGCCACCCCGACATGCCCGAGGGCGTCGAGGAGGGGATCGTCAAGGGGCTCTACCGCTTCCGCGCCGCGGAGGCGCCGGGCGTGCGGCATGTCAATCTGATGTCCTGCGGCTCGATCATGAACCAGGCGGTGCTGGCGGCGGAGATGCTCCAGACCGAGCTCGGCGTCACCTCGGATATCTGGGCCGCCACCTCGCTCACCGAGCTGGCGCGTGAGGCGCAGGACTGCACGCGGTGGAACCGGCTCAACCCCTTCGAGCCGGCGCGGGTGCCCTATGTGACCTCGGCGCTCGCCGAGGCCGAGGGGCCGGTGATCGCGGCGACCGACTACATGAAGAGCTTCGCCGAGCAGATCCGCGCTTTCGTGCCGCTGCCCTACCACACGCTCGGCACCGACGGCTTCGGCCGCTCCGACAGCCGCCCCAACCTGCGCCGGCATTTCGAGGTCGACGCGGCGCATATCTCCGCGGCGGCGGCCGTCGCGCTCTATCGCGAGGGCGCGTTGGAGCGGGCCGATGTCGAGAGGGCCTATGCGGCCTGGGGCATCGACGGCAACAAACCCAATCCGCGCCAGGCGTGAGATCGGGGCTAGAGGGAACAAGGGGGACACCGATGTCCGTAATCGAAGTCAAGGTGCCGGATATCGGCGATTTCAAAGACGTGCCGGTCATCTCGATCATGGTGAAGCCGGGCGACCATGTCGCCGAGGAGGATCCGCTGATCGAGCTGGAGAGCGACAAGGCGACCATGGAGGTGCCGGCGCCCTCGGTCGGGGACGTGCGGGAGATCCTCGTCAAGGAGGGCGATACGGTCTCCGAGGGGACCACCATCCTGATGCTCGAGGTGGTCGACGCCAAGGCGCCGGCCGCGCCGCCCAACCCTGCGGGTGAGCAGGAGAACGAGCCGACCCCGCCGGCGTCGAAGCCGGCGCCTGCGCCCGCCCCCGCAGACGCCGCGCATCACAAGCCCCATGACGATCTGCCCGAGCCCGCAGCCGGAAACCGGCCGCATGCCTCGCCCTCGGTCCGGGCCTTTGCGCGCGAGCTCGGCCTCGATCTCGCCAAGGTGAAGGGCTCGGGCCGCAAGGGCCGGGTCCTGCGCGAGGACGTCACCGCCTATTTCAAGGGCGCGACCGAGGCCGCCGCCCCGCGCGCCGTGCCGACCGCCGAGAAGGGGTCTGGCATCCCGCCGATCCCGGCCGTGGACTTCACCAAGTTCGGCTCGGTCGAAGACGTGGAGATGAGCCGGATCAAGAAGATCTCCGGCCCCGCGCTCCACCGCGCCTGGCTCAACATCCCGCATGTGACGCATCAGGAGGAGGCCGACATCACCGAGCTCGACCTCTACCGCAAGGAGCTCGACACGGCCGCCAAGGAGGAGGGCTATCGCGTTACCCTGCTCAGCTTCATCATCAAGGCCTGCGTCTCGGCGCTGAAGACCCATTGGGAGGTCAACAGCTCGATCCACCCCGACGGCGACAAGCTGATCCGCAAGCACTACTACCATATCGGCTTTGCCGCCGACACGCCGCAGGGCCTGGTGGTGCCGGTGATCAAGGATGCCGACCGCAAGGGCATCATCGAGATCTCGAAGGACCTCGGCGGCCTCTCCAAGAAGGCGCGCGACGGGGCGCTCAAGGGCCCGGACATGCAGGGCGCCTCCTTCACCATCTCCTCGCTCGGGGGCATCGGCGGCACCGGCTTCACGCCGATCGTCAATGCGCCGGAGGTCGCGATCCTCGGCCTGACGCGCTCG
>CAYORO010000473.1:0-2068 GCA_964406355.1 uncultured Limibaculum sp. | reverse complement strand
GCGGGCGAGCATGGCGCGCATCTCGTCTAATTAGATCCGCGGGTCGCGCTCGGAGTCGAAATAGCCGCCTTTCCAGCCCCAATAGGTCCAGGCGCCGGCGAGCCGGTCGAACACCGCCCGTGCCGAGGTCTCGGGGCCGAAGCGCGCCTCCTCGGGGAGTTTCGAGAGCGCGTCCTCGTCCGGCACCGAACGCTGGAGCCACTCGGGCACGCCCGCCTCGGGCACGCGCTTGAGCCGCACCGGAACCCCGGCCTTGCGGAAGTATTTTTGCGCGAGCACATCGGCCGCGACCTGGGACCACGCCTCGGGCACCTCGATGTCCTCGAGCCGGAACACGACCGAGCCATCGGGATTGCGGATCTCCGAGGTCGCCCGCCGGAAGGCAATCATGTCGTAGACGTTGCGGTCGTCGGTCGTGAACCTGCGCTCGAACTTCATCGTCCCTCGTCCCTTTCCTCGCGCCGACTGGCGGCGTCTTCATCCTGCGCGCTCCAACGGGGGGTCGGGCACGTGCCTGGGTCTCTCATTGCCGGAGGCCGCTTTTCTCGGTGTCACACCCAAGATCTGGTGGGCAGCGGCCCGTAGAGCCCAACATCCGCGAGCCGCGCCGCCGGGTCAATCCCGATTATGGCGCCAAGACACAATATTTGGGGGTTGACCCTCGGCTGGCCTCTAGGGCTGGTGAAACGAACAGGGAACAAGCCCGCCGCAGGCCGATGTGACGATAAGGTCAGCCGCTCACATCTGCGTCGCGCCGCTGGGAACACGCCGGGCCCCAACTAGCCTTCCCGGCAAGACCGCCCCGCATAGACCGCCCCGCATAGACCGCCCTGCCAGGAGACCACCGATGCAGAAACACATCCTCGCCGCCGGCCTTCTCGCCGCCCTCGCCCTGCCGGCAAACGCCGAGAACCCGGTCGGCGACCATGCCGATCTGTGGGACGCCCAGCGCGCCGGGACGCGCGACCAGGACCCCGAGGATCGCGCGCGCGCCGGACGCCAGCCCGCACAGGCCGACACGGCCGCACCGCAGGGCGGCGCACAGGTTACGGAGACTGAGACCGAGGCGACCACCGAAGACAGCGGCTCGTGACGCCAGCGCCTCGGGCCAAAGCGCTGTTCGACACGATGGGATCAGGTCACGCGGTCTTGCGCCGTCATCGATTGCGGTTTCCGGACACCAGGCCGGGTGAGGCTGGCCGGAAACCGCTCTAGGTCGACGGAAAGGCCGGTCCGCCGACCCGACCGTGGCAGTGCTTGTATTTCTTGCCCGAGCCGCAGGGGCAGGGCTCGTTGCGCCCGACCTTGCCCCAGGTCTCGGGCCTCAGGGGATCACGCGCCTCGGCCGTGACGGTCTCTGCCTCGCCAGCCACCTCCTGGCCGACCGCCATCGCGGCCAGAGCCTCGACCGGGTCGGCGCCCGCGGGCGTCGCCGCCGCCATGCTCGCGGCGGCCCGGGCGGCGGCCTCCTCGGCCTCGGCCTCGAGGCGGCGCTGATACTCCTCGAGCATCCGCTTGCGCTCTTCCATCTCCTCGGGGGTCAGCGGGCGGAGCCGGCCGAGCTCGTGGGTGACGTCGCGCCTGAGCCCGAGCAGCAGCGCCTGGAAGAGCTCGAACGCCTCGCGCTTGTACTCGTTGAGCGGGTCCTTTTGCGCATAGCCGCGGAAGCCGATCACCGAGCGCAGATGGTCGAGCATGATCAGATGCTCGCGCCAGCGCTTGTCGAGCGTGCGCAGCAGCACCTCCTTCTCGACGGCGCGCATCGCCTCGCCGCCCGCGGCCTCCTCCTTCTCGGCATGGGCCGCGTCCGCCGCCTCGGTGATCCGCTCGCGCACCACCTCGTCGTCGACACCCTCCTCGTCGGCCCAGGCTTTCACCGGCAGCTCGAGCCCCGTGACCTCGCGGATCTCGGTCTCCAGCGCCTCGGTCTCCCACTGATCGGCATAGGCGCGCTTGGGGATATGCGTCGAGACGAGGCTCTCGATCACCTCGTGGCGCATGTCGCGCACGGTGTCGGAGAGATCGTCGGCGTCCATGATCTCCTTGCGCTGGCCGAAGATCGCCTTGC
>CAYORO010000472.1:0-2098 GCA_964406355.1 uncultured Limibaculum sp. | reverse complement strand
TGCCGTGCGGGCACATGTTCGTGCTGACCGAGGCGGAGGATGTCGCCGACCGGGTTGAGGCGTTCATCCATAACGTGGCGGCCGAGCCGGCCTGAGACCATTGAACACGGCGTTGGGCGCTTTGGTACCATGGCAGACGGAGACGCAATCGGACCGATCCGGCGCACAGCAACGGGCATCCTCGCAGCCCTCGCCCTGGTCTTCGCGCTCACCTTCACGGTCGAGGGTCCGGGCTTTACGGTCCTCTTGATCCGGTCGATGGCCGAGGCGGGCATGGTCGGGGGGCTGGCCGACTGGTTCGCAGTGGAAGCGCTGTTCCGTCATCCGCTGAAGTTGCCAATCCCACATACCGCGCTGCTGCCGCGTAACCAGAAACGGGCGGCCAACAGCATCGCCCGCTTCATCGACGAACACTTCCTGGTGCGAGACCAGGTCCTGGTCCAGGTGCGGAACACCAATCCTGCCCGGCTGGCGGCCGCGTGGCTCTCAGACCGCTCGAATGCGAAATTTGTGGCGGCCGAGCTCTCCTTCACGCTGCGGCTCTTCCTCAACCAACAGCTCGAGCGCGGCGTTCGGATCGGCGCGAGCCCGGACATGCGGGCGTTTCTCAAGGCCGTCGCCCGGCCTGACGACCTGTCCGGGACCATATCGGCCTTCCTCAAGGAAACGGTGCGCAGCCGGCTGATGGACGACATCATCGCCGAGGTTCGCACGGTGCTCGACCAGAACCGGGACAAGGTCACGGAGATCGTTCAGGACCGCAGCCGCTGGTGGATCGCGTCCACGGTCGATCGCAGGTTCGTCAAGCTGCTGGTCGACGGGATCCTGTCGATCATGGACGAGCTCGCCGATCGCGACAGCCAGCTCAGGCGGGACTTCGATGGCTCGGTCGTCCATCTGGTCGACGGCATCCAGAAATCCGGGCGCATCGCTGCCTTCATCGCCGATGGCCAGGAAAAGTACCTGGCCTCTCCGGCCTTCGCAGATGCCATCGACGCGCTGGTGGCGAAGGTCCTTCGCCAGATCCAGGACAATCTCGAAGAGCACCCGGACGAGGCGGCTGAGTTCATGGCGGGCGCGTTCGCCGACTTCGCGGACAGCCTGTTGGAAGACCCAGCCCTGCAGGACGACCTCAACGAGAGACTGGTCGCCGCTGCCGGCGCCTTCGTGGAGGCGGCCCGTCCGGCGATTGTGGTCTACATCACCCAGGTGATCGAGGAATGGGAGAGCGACGACCTTGTGGAGCGGGTCGAGCGGGAGGTCGGCTACGATCTGCAGTTCATCCGGATCAACGGCGCGGTCCTCGGCGCTCTGGTCGGGGGCACGCTCCACCTGATCACCAGCGCGGGCCACTAGCCCCGACGCAAACCACCTCGGAGTAAAAAAAATGCTGCGCTGCAAAAATTGTATGTTGCATTGCACAATATGATGCCTTACGTATGCGTCATCCAACGAGAGGGAGACACACAATGACCGAGACCGTTGAAACCAAGAGTGAGCTGACCATGCTGCCCAAGACCGAAACCGCGTCGAAGATGTTCGGCGCCCTGTTCTCCGCCAGCCGCAAGGCCGTCGAAGGCGTCATCGAAGTGGACAAGGCGCTGATCGGGTATGCCCGCGACGCCGTCACCGGCTATGTCGAGCTTGGCAAGGAGACCATGCAGGCGAAGAGCCTGAATGATGTCCTCGACCTGCACGTCGCCCGCGCGCATTCGCGCATCGAGACGACCGCCGCCAACACGCGCGAAATCCTCGAGTTGACCCGTCAGAAGGTTGGCGAGACCTATGCGCCCGTGAAGGAAGTGTTCCAGACCTCGCGGTCGACCGACGCAGCGTAAGCGATCGCCACCGCCGAGCTGAGCGCGCCGTCGGGGAGCAGAGGCCTCCCCGGCGGCCTTTGCATTGCCACCGGGGCATCTGGTGTCAAGGACGCTCTCAGCGTTTCATCGAACTCCCCCCCCGCGATCGCGTGCCGGCGGGATCGGGTCGGTGGCTCGTCGATCTCGTCAACAAGCTCGAGACCGAGGCGCATGGCGGCAACCTGGGGCGGATGGCCGATAGGCTTTGCCCGCGGCCGATTGGCACCGGGCCCGGACTA
>CAYORO010000471.1:0-2099 GCA_964406355.1 uncultured Limibaculum sp. | reverse complement strand
GCGACTGGGCGACGATGGCCTACACCAACCCCAAGGTGCAGGAGAACTATTCGCGCCGCTTCTCGATCAAGTTCCCCAACGAGGAGCTGCCGGCCGCCCGCCCGCTCAAGACCACGCCGATCTATGACCGGCTCACCGCGCTCGGCGCACAGTGGGGCGACAGCTGGGGCCTCGAGGTGCCGCTCTGGTTCTCGCCCGACGGCACGCGCGATGCGTTCTCCTGGCGCCGCTCGACCGACTTCCCCCATGTCGCGGCCGAGGTCCGCTCCGTGCGCGAGGGCGTCGGGATCATGGAGATCTCGGGCTTCTCGAAATTCACCATCAGCGGCCCCGGAGCGCGCGCCTGGCTCGATCGGATCCTTGCCTGCAAGGTCCCCGCCCCCGGGCGGATGACGCTCGCGCCGATGCTCAAGCATGACGGCAAGCTGATCGGGGATCTGTCGCTCGCCTGCCTGCCCGAGCGGCCGGATGGCGAGAGCTTCTTCCTCGCGGGCAGCGGGGCGGCCGAGGAGTACTATCTCCGCTGGTTCGAGAGCCATCTGCCGGCCGACGGCTCGGTGCGGGTCGAGACACCGGGGCTCGGGCTCTGCGGCGTCTCGATCGCGGGGCCGCGTGCCAGGGATCTGCTCGCCCGGGTGACCCATGCGGATGTCTCGCGCGAGGCGTTCCGCTTCATGGCCGTGCGCCGCATGGATGTGGGCCTCGCGCCGGCGATCGTGGGCCGGGTCAGCTTCACCGGCGATCTCGGCTACGAGATCTGGATGCGCGCCGAGGTCCAGCGCCATGTCTTCGACGCGCTCTGGGAGGCGGGGCAGGATCTCGGCCTGAGGCCCTTCGGCCTGCGGGCCCTGAACGCCATGCGGCTCGAGAAGAACTTTGGCGGCTGGGCGCGGGAGTACCGCCCGCTCTACGGCCCGCTCGAGGCGGGGCTCGACCGCTTCGTCGCCTATGAGAAGCCGGCGGATTTCATCGGCAAGGCGGCGGCGCTCGCCGAGCGCGAGGCGGGCGGCACGCTGCGCCTGAAAGCCTTCACGCTCGAGGCGCGCGACGCCGATGTGATCGGCGACGAGCCGATCTGGCTGGGCGAGGAGGTCGTCGGTTGGGTCACCTCCGGCGGCTATGCGCACAATGCGGGCCGCTCGATGGCGCTCGGATACGTGCCCAAGGAGCATGCCGGCGCCGCGGGGCCGTGGTCGATCGAGCTCCTCGGCGAGCGCCTGCCGGCCGCGCTCCAGCACGCGCCGATCTGGGACGCCAACGCCGAGAGGATGCGGGGCTGATGCAGCGCTACAACATCTGGAACGTCATCCGCGCTGGGCTCCGGGGTCAGTCGATCTGGGAGCCGGTGTGGGGACAGCCCGAGCCCAAGGCGTATTACGACGTGATCGTCGTCGGCGGCGGGGGCCACGGGCTCGCCACCGCCTACTACCTCGCCAAGGAGCACGGGATCCGCAACGTCGCGGTGCTCGAGAAGGGCTGGCTCGGTGGCGGCAATGCCGGACGCAACACGACGATCGTCCGCTCCAACTATATGATCCCGGGCAACACCGAGTTCTACGAGCACTCGCTGAAGCTTTGGGAGAACCTCTCTCACGAGCTGAACTACAACGTGATGTTCAGCCAGCGCGCGCACGTGAACCTCGTCTTCACGCCGGGGCAGCGCGATGCGATGGCGCGGCGCTACAACATCATGCGCCTGAACGGCATCGACGGCGAATACTGGGACCAGGACACGCTGCGCCGGCGCGTGCCGGAGATGGCGCTCGACACGGGCCGCTACGAGGTGCTCGGCGCCTATGTCCAGCCGCGGGCGGGCACGGCGCGCCACGACGCGGTCAACTGGGGCTTTGCGCGGGCCGCGACGGCGCTCGGCGTCGACATCGTGCAGAACTGCGAGGTGACCGGCTTTGTGAGGAAGAACGGCGCGGTGGTCGGGGTCGAGGTCGCGCGCCGCGGCCAGATGCACGAGATCTATGCCGAGAAGATCGGCCTCGCGGTCGCGGGGCACACCTCGGTGCTGGCGGCGAAGGCGGGCCTCGGCAAGCTGCCGATCGAGAGCCACAAGCTGCAGGCCTATGTCTCGGAGCCCCTGAAGCCGG
>CAYORO010000470.1:0-2105 GCA_964406355.1 uncultured Limibaculum sp. | reverse complement strand
CAGAAGCCTGCACTTCAGACCCGTTCCGGGGGCAAGGCGATGGCACGACGGCGCCGGCCGACCAAACTCCCCTCGCCTTATCTGCGCTCGGTGCGGGTGATCCCCGATCGGCTGACCCGCGACGCCGGCTATCCGTTCGACCTGCCCTGGCTCCGGGACGAGGACTTCACGCTCGACTTCACGACGCCGGTGACGATCTTCGTCGGCGAGAACGGCGCCGGGAAATCCACCCTGATCGAGGCGCTGGCCGCCCTTGCCGGCTATGACGAGGCCGGTGGCGGCAAGGGGTATCGCCCGGTCGACCATTCCCGCGCGCTCGACCGCAGCGGTTCGGCGCTTGCCGAGGCGCTCGGGGCGGTTTGGCTGCCGAAAGTGACCGAAGGCTGGTTTTTCCGCGCCGAGACCATGTTCTCGGTCGCGCGGTATCTCGACGAGGTTGCCATCGACGGCGGTGGGCCGCCGCCCGACTACCTATCCGCCTCGCATGGCGAAGGGTTTCTCGCCGTCTTCGAGGGGCGCATGGCCGAGCAGGGCCTCTACTTCCTCGACGAACCCGAAAGCGCGCTCTCGCCCCGGCGGCAGGTGGACTGCCTGCGGCTCCTCCACCGCATCCACGTCGACGCGAGCGCCCAGGTTATTCTGGCGACCCATTCGCCGATCCTGATGGCCTGCCCGGGCGCGCGGCTCCTCGAGATCACGCGCTTCGGAATCGCCGAGACACAGGTCGAGCGCACCGATCACTTCAACCTCTACGCCCAGTTCCTGCGCGACCCGGTCGGGTTTGCGCAGGATGCCGTCGACGGGCTGCTCTGACACGTTGCGTCTCGACTCTCACACTTGCGTCTCGACCGCTCAGGCAGTCAGGCTGCCATAGATCGCGAGCAGCACCACGACCGCCGCGCAGCCGAGGAAAAAGAGGCCGCCGAGGCGCACGATCATGTCACCACCCCGCGCCTCGTTCTGCTGGATCAGAAACGACGCGAAGGCCGCCTCGCGCGGGTCGCGCGGACCTCGCGGCTTGCCAGGCGCGGTGGGCGTCGCCTTGGCAATCTCCGGCGCGGTGAGGGCTGTTTGGTCCATTGTGATCTCCGTGTGACCGTCAGTGCGTTGCTGGCGGAGATCTAATCCGATGACCATCCGGTCGACGTGGCAGAACGTCGCTGATCGGCCAGGGGCACGGCGACCCTGTCTCGCCCCTCGACGGCACAGGACCTAGGCGCTGCGGCAGCGACCGGAGATGGACCGGCGTGCGTTGAGAGCCCGGACGCCATCGGGTAGTGTCCCGGCGTCGTGACGGCGTGGGCACTCGCCAAGGCGCGCCGTCAGCTTTCCTGCAGGGATTCGAAAGGACCGCCGCATGGCCGCACAGCTCAAAATCGCCGCCCTCGCGACCGCGCTCGCCGCGCTCGTCACGCCCGCAGCCGCGACCGACATCGTGATCTACACCGGCGGCGCGCCCACCGGAGAGGGCTCGACCTATCACAACGGGATGGGCCAGGGGCTGCTCGAGATCCTCGAGGAGCTGGCCGAGCCCTACGGCTATGTCGTGCGGCGCGTGCCCTCGGGCGGTGCCGTGGCCAATGCCCGCGCCTGCGCCGAGGAGAGCGACAATATCTGCTTCGGCATCGGCCAGGGCGGGCTCACCTATCCCGAGGTCGAAAGCGGCGCCGTGACCGTGCTGCGCAACGACCTTCCGGGCGAATGCGCGATGGCCTTCACCAGCGAGCCGCGCCTGCCGAACTGGCTCTCGGTGATGGACAACGCCGCGCGCGTGACCTTCGTGGTGCCGGAGGGCTCGGGCTCCGAGGCCTTCATCAACAAGGTGTTCGCCGCCGAGCCCAAGCTGCAGGGCACCGCACCCACCTTCGCCTACACCTCGGGCATGGACGCGATCATCCAGAAGGTGAAGGACACCCGCGGCGCGGTCGGCGTGTTCTACGCCTACCCGAACCCGACCGAAGGGATGATCAACGAGGCGGCGCAGCAGGACATGACGATCATGGGCATCCTCTCGCCCGAGGTCGCGCGCACCGACGGCGCCTACTACCTCAACCGCCAGGCGCCCTACGAGCTGAGCTGGTTCGGCCTCGGCAAGACCCAGACCG
>CAYORO010000469.1:0-2123 GCA_964406355.1 uncultured Limibaculum sp. | reverse complement strand
TCCGCCGGCAAGAAAACCGCCGTGGTCTCGACCATCAACGGCGATGCCAACGTGCCCTTCTACAAGGAGTTGGCCAACCAGGGCATCGAAGCCTTCGACATTCCGGTGGTGGCGTTCTCGGTCGGTGAGGAAGAGCTGGCCGGCATCGACACCGCCCCGCTGGTCGGCCACCTGGCGGCGTGGAACAATTTCATGAGCGTCGATACCGAAGAGAACGACGCCTTCATCGAGGCCTGGCACGACTTCATCGGCGATGAAAACCGGGTCACCAACGACCCCATGGAAGCGCACTTCATCGGCTTCAACATGTGGGTCAAGGCGGTCGAGAGCGTGGGCACCACCGATCCCGACGCGGTCATCGACGCCATGATCGGCGTGTCGGAGCCGAACCTGACCGGTGGCCTCGCCACCAAGATGCCGCACCAACACCTCACCAAGCCGGTGCTGATCGGCGAGATCCAGGACGACGGCCAGTTCGAGATCGTCTACGAGACGCCGGGCCTCGTCGTTGGCGATGCGTGGTCGGACTACCTGCCCGAGAGCGCCAAGCTGATCGCCGACTGGCGCAAGCCCATGGAGTGCGGGAACTTCAACGTCGAGACCGGCCAGTGCGGGGGCGCGGCCGCGGCCAACTGAGGGTTTCCTCCCGGCGCCACATGCCCTCCCGGTCGTGGCGCCCATTGCGGAGGCGGCTCCGGCTGCCCCCGCCTTTTCGCCTGTCCTGCAAGGCTCCCTCGAGGCCCCGATGCGTGCGCTTCTCCTCTCGCTCCTGCTGATCGTCACGGCCTGGCCCGCGACCGCCCAGACGCTCGAGGAGCTGGTGACCCAGCTGCCCGAGGGTGAGTTCGCCGACCGCGCGGCGGTGATCGAGGCGATCGCGGCCACCGGCGATCCGCGCGCGGGCCAGATCCTCGAGACCCTCGGCGCGGGCGATCTTAAGGTGCTGAAGGACGATGGCCGCGTTGTGCGGGTCGAGGAGCGCGGCCGCGACGATTTCGCCATGGACCCCTTCACCGGCGAGGAGATCCGGGAGCTCGGGCGCCGCGACACCCGCCGCATCCGGCTCAACAACAATCTCCGCCGTCTGATCGACGCCCAGCTCGGCGTGCTGCGGCTCCGCAACCCCGACCCCGCGCTGCGCCGGGAGGCCGCCGACGCCGCGCTCGCGGCGCGGGACCCGGCGCAGATCGCAGCACTCGAAGCCGCCATCGAGGCCGAGACCGACCCCGCCATCGCGGCCCGGCTGCGCCTGGCGCGCGCCGCCTCGGTGCTCGGCTCGGACCGGCCGGCCGAGGAGCAGGTGGCCGCCATCCAGACCCTTGGCGCGGGTGGGCCAGAGCTCCTCGGCACGATCTCGACCGCGCTCGAGGCCGAGGACCCGGCGATCCGCGCCGCCGCCGAAGAGGCCGTCGCCGCAATCGAGCGCCAGCAGGCGCTCTGGGACGTCGCGCAGAACATATGGTTCGGCGTCTCGCTCGGCTCGGTGCTGATGCTGGCGGCGATCGGGCTCGCCATCACCTTCGGCGTGATGGGGGTGATCAACATGGCCCATGGCGAACTGGTGATGCTCGGGGCCTACACCACCTTCGCCGTGCAGGAGGCGATCCGCACCGCGGCGCCCGGGCTCTTCGACGTCTCGCTGCTGATTGCCCTGCCGCTCGCGTTTCTGGTCGCCGGCGGCGTGGGCGTGGCAATCGAGCGCGGCGTGGTGCGCTGGCTCTACGGCCGCCCGCTCGAGACGCTGCTCGCCACCTGGGGCGTGTCGCTGATCCTCCAGCAGGCGGTGCGCACGATCTTCGGGCCGAACAACCGCGAGGTGGGCAACCCAAGCTGGATGTCCGGGGCCTTCGAGCTCGGCCAGCTGACGATCACCTACAACCGGCTCTGGATCGTGCTCTTCGCCCTCGCGGTGTTCGCCTTGCTGCTTCTGGTGCTGAAGCGCACGCCCATGGGCCTCCAGATGCGCGCGGTCACGCAGAACCGCCGGATGGCCTCGGCGATGGGGGTGCGCACGGGCTGGGTCGACGCAATGACCTTTGGCCTCGGCGCCGGCGTGGCGGGGATCGCGGGCGTCGCGCTCAGCCAGATCGGCAATGTCTCGCCCAATCTCGGCCAGTCCTACA
>CAYORO010000468.1:0-2142 GCA_964406355.1 uncultured Limibaculum sp. | reverse complement strand
GGTAACAGTGCGCTTATCTCGCGCCATGACGGATCGAGCCCCTTACTTCTTCTTGCCGGCGATCGGCTTGGCCGGGCCCTTGCGGGTGCGGGCGTTGGTGTGGGTGCGCTGGCCGCGCACGGGGAGGCCGCGGCGATGGCGCAGGCCCCGGTAGCAGCCGAGATCCATCAGCCGTTTGATGTCCACGGCCCGCTCGCGACGCAGGTCGCCCTCGACCGTCAGGTTGGCGTCGACATACTCGCGGATCGACAGCACCTCGGCATCGGAGAGCTCGTTCACCCGCCGCCCGGCCGCGATGTTTAGATCCTCACAAATCTTCTTCGCCGTGGTATGACCGATGCCGTGCACATAGGTGAGGGCGATCGGCACACGCTTGGCCGTCGGAATGTTAACGCCTGCGATGCGCGCCAAGTCTGCCTCCGTCCTGATCCAAAGGGTCGGGCCACCGGCGTCGACCCCAAAAAAGACCGGGCGTGCCGGCGGCGCACCGACACGACAGCGGTCTTCGTGAAGCGCGCACTATAGCCAGGGGCCGTCCCTGCGCAAGCCCCGCCCGTCACATAAAACCGGTCGCGCGAGGCGCACGGGCTGCCCTCACTACACCACGCGGCGGATCGCCTCGAACACCTCGCCGATCTCGGCCATGCCATCGACGTCCTGGAGCTTGCCCTTGCCGCGATAGTACTCGATCAGCGGCGCGGTCTCGGCGTGGTAGGCCACGAGGCGCGCGCGCACGGTCTCGGCATTGTCGTCCGGCCGGCGCTTGAACTCGGTCGAGCCGCATTTGTCGCAAACGCCCTCGATCGACGGCTTCTTGTGGCGGTCGTGATAGCCCTCGCCGCACATCGCGCACGTGTAGCGACCCGAGATCCGGTCGACGAGCAGCTCGTCATCCACCTCCATCGAGATCACCGCATCGAGCGCCATGCCCTTCTCGGCGAGCAGGACATCGAGCGCTTCGGCCTGGGCGGCGGTGCGCGGGAAGCCGTCGAAGATCACGCCATTGGCCACGTCCGGCTGGTCGAGCCGCTCCGAGACGACGCCGATCACGATGTCGTCAGAGACGAGCTGACCGGCCTCCATGACGGCCTTGGCGCGCTGGCCGACCTCGCTGCCGGCGGCGACCGCGGCGCGCAGCATGTCGCCGGTCGACAGCTGCACCATCCCCTCATTCTCACAGAGCAGGCGTGCCTGGGTGCCTTTGCCGGCCCCCGGCGGCCCGAGCAGAATGATGTTCATCGTGTCCCCCCTGTCGGCACCGTGTTTCGGCGATTTCGGAATGCGATTTCGCCTGTCAGGCGTTGCTGCGTCCAGTCCGTTTCTTGCCCCGGATGCGCGATTTTTCGATCAGACCGGCATATTGATGCGCCATCAGGTGCGACTGGACCTGCGTCATGGTGTCCATCGTCACCGAAACCACGATCAGCAGCGAGGTTCCGCCAAAATAGAAGGGCACGCCGACATTGGCGATCAGGAGCTCCGGCAGCAGGCAGACGATCACGAGATAGATCGCGCCGATCACCGAGAGCCGGGTGAGCACGTAGTCGAGGTACTCTGCCGTGCGCTTGCCGGGACGGATGCCGGGCACGAAGCCGCCATGCTTCTTGAGGTTGTCGGCGACGTCTTCCGGGTTGAACACCACCGCCGTGTAGAAAAACACGAAGAACACGATCAGCGCCGCGAACAGCACGAGGAACAGCGGCTGTCCGTGGCCGAGCAGCGCCGCAACCGTGCCGAGCCAGCCCGCCTCGCCCGACTGGGCCGAGAAGCTGGCGATCGTCGTCGGCAGGAGCAGCAGCGAGGACGCGAAGATCGGCGGGATCACGCCGGCGGTGTTGATCTTGAGCGGCAGGAACTGGTTCTCACCGCCATAGACCTTCTGGCCAACCTGGCGCTTTGGATACTGGATCAGGATCCGGCGCTGTGCGCGCTCGACATAGACCACGCCATAGATCACCGCGACCGCCATGATCATGATGCCGATGATCGCGAAGGTTGAAAGCTGGCCCGTGCGCCCGAGCTCGAAGAACTGCGCGAGCGCCCCCGGCAGCCCCGCCACGATGCCGACGAAAATAATGAGCGAGATGCCGTTGCCGACGCCGCGCGCGGTGATCTGCTCGCCGAGCCACATCAGGAACATCA
>CAYORO010000467.1:0-2149 GCA_964406355.1 uncultured Limibaculum sp. | reverse complement strand
AGAAGGCGCGCAACCTGCTGCTCCAGACCGATATGAGCGTGATCAACGTGGCGCTTGCCTGCGGCTTCACATCGCCCTCGCATTTCTCGAAATGCTACCGCGCGCATTTCAACCGCACGCCCTATCGCGAGCGCGGCGGGCCCCAGCGCGGCGAGGCGGCCGAGAACGGCGCACTGACCCTGCCGGGCGATGTGGTGGCCTCGCGGCCATGAGCGCCGACGCCTCCGCGGGATCGGGGCGGCCGGAGCCGCCGCCGCGCGCGGCCTACCGGATCTTCCGTCCGATCGCCACGCGCTGGGCCGACAACGACATCTACGCCCATGTCAACAATGTGATCTACTATAGCTATTTCGATACCCTGGTGAATGGCTGGTTGATCGAGCGCGGGCTGCTCGAGGTCGGCCGCAGCCCGGTGATTGGCCTCGTCGTCTCCTCGGGCTGCGATTACTTCGCCCCGGTGGCGTTCCCGGATCGGCTCGAGGGCGGGATCGTGGCGCACCGGGTCGGCAAGAGCTCGGTGACCTATGGGCTCGGCATCTTTCGGGAAGGCGAGGAGGCCGCATCCGCCGGGGGCCGCTTCACCCATGTCTATGTGGATGCCGCCTCACGCCGCCCGGTGCCGCTCGCCGAGGCCATGCGCACCGAACTCATGGCCATCGCCGCCGAGAACGCCGGCTGAGCTTGCGGGATCACGTCGCCCGATCGAGGCTCTCCGGTGGTTCAGCGCACAAGGCGGCGGAAGGCGGCCAGGTCGCGCGCGGCGGTCTCCGCCGTATCGTCGGCACGATCCGCCTCGAACGGCTCGCGGACGGGTCTGAGAGGGCGGGCTTGACGGATCGGGGTCGGCTCGATGCTGAGCTCGTCCGAGAGCTCCGTCACATCCGGATCCACGGCCGCATCCACGGCGGAATTCCGGACGATCTCGGTGATGACAAGCTCGTCGCCCTCCTCAAGGCAGAGCCGCGCCACCGCCCGGTCGCTCAGCACAAGGCCCAACCCATCGGCGGTTCGGCGAAGTCGGACACGGTACATGCGCCGTCACTCCTGTCTTTGTGGCCAAACTAGGGCAGTGGCGCCGCCGTGTGCAACGCGAAATGCCGGGCTGGACAGCCGCGCGGTCCCGTGCAGGATCGCCGACGGGATCAAAATTTGGAGAGCAGGCAATGGCCGAGATCGTGATCCTGACCGGGGCCGGCGTCTCGGCCGAGAGCGGGCTCGGCACGTTTCGCGACAAGGACGGGCTCTGGACGCGCTATGACCTCGCCGAGGTGGCAACGCCCGAGGGCTATGCGCGCAACCCCGCGCTGGTGCTCGATTTCTACAACGCGCGCCGGCGCAACTGCCGCGAGGCCGTGCCGAACGACGCGCATCGCGCCATCGCGCGGCTGCAACAGGCGCTTGGGCCGCGCGTGATGCTGGTGACGCAGAACATCGACGATCTGCACGAGCGGGGCGGCAGCACGGAGGTCTTGCATATGCACGGCGAGCTGCTCAATGCGCTCTGCGCGGCCTGTGGACATCGGTGGGGCCGGCCCGGCGACATGGCGCTCGAAGACCGCTGCGTCGCCTGCGCCCGGCAGGGCAGCGTGCGCCCGGATGTCGTCTGGTTCGGCGAGATGCCCTATCAGATGGAGCGGATCTACGAGGCGCTGGCGCGGTGCCGGCTCTTCGTGGCGGTCGGAACCTCGGGCGCGGTCTATCCGGCGGCGGGCTTCGTGGCCGAGGCCGCGGCGTCCGGCGCCGAGACGCTCGAAATCAATCTCGAGCCCTCGGACGGCGCCCATCTCTTTGGCCGGCACATCTATGGCCCGGCGAGCCGGACGGTGCCCGACTGGGTCGATGGGCTGTTGGCGAAGGAGGGCGGCGAGGGACGGGGTGCGGGCTAGCGCGGGCCGGGAGGCCCCGCCCACCCGGGCGGGCCTCGGCGGCGGCCGCTGCGACAGCGCCCCCCATCGGCCTCCCGGCCCGCGCGCGCCTCAGGCGGCCGGTGCGGCGGAGAGGGCGGCAGTCACCTGCTTCTTCACCTTGAGCGCCCGCGGCGAGAGCTCTTCGTCGCGCGCCTTGAGGAGGAAGGCGTCGAGCCCGCCGCGGTGATCGACCGTGCGCAGCGCCGAGGCGGCGATCCGGAACCGGAACGACCGGCCGAGCG
>CAYORO010000466.1:0-2166 GCA_964406355.1 uncultured Limibaculum sp. | reverse complement strand
CTCGCGCAGATGCGCGGTGATGCCGTCGGCGCCGGCAGCCTCGGCCAGTTTGGCCGCGCGGATCGGATCGGGCAGGGCGCCGCCGCGCGCATTCCGCACGGTCGCCACATGGTCGATGTTCACGCCAAGCCGTAGCGGGCCGACCGGCCCCTCTCTCTCATCGCGCATTCCCGCCTCCCCGGCTCAGCTGTTGTCGCCCTCGCGCCCGTCATGGATCGCATAGGCCTCGAGCTCCTCGTCGATCTCCTCGCGCCGCGCCACCTTGCGCGAGAGGATCTTTCGCGCGCGGCGCGTCTGATAGGCGGCGACGAGCGGGCCGAGCGTCCAGTAGGAGACGACGCCCGCCACGAGTCCGAGCAGCGAGCCCCCAACGAGATAGGGCAGGAACACGTCGTTGAGAAAGGCCAGCACGCTCGCCTCACGCGTGACCTCGACGCCGAACCACCCCTTCATCGCCTGCCAGGCCGAGACGAAGGCGTCCTCGAAGGCCGAGAACACCGTCTCGAAACTCGAGCCCGTGCCCTCCCGCCCGAGGAGTTTCTGGCCGAGCCAGAGCGCGCTCGAGGCGATCGCGGGGAAACTCAGCGGATTGCCCACGATCGTGCCGAAGAGCGACGCGATCACATTGGCCCGCAGCATCCAGGCGATCATCGCCGCCACGAAGAAGTGCAGCGTGAAGAACGGGGTGAACGAGGCGAAGGCGCCGCAGGCGAAGCCGAGCGCGATGCGGTGCGGGCTGTCGGGCAGGCGGCGCATCCGCTTGCCGATATAGCCGAAGCCGCGCCAAAACCCCTTTCGCGGATAGACCACCTCGCGAATGCGCCCAATGGCGCTCGGCCGCTCGCGTCGTTTGAAGATCATTCGCCGTAAGCCCTCAGCCCACGCGCCCCTCTGCCGCCAACTCGCTCTCGAGGGCGGCAGGTTCGGGAACAGCTCGATGCGTATCACTAACATAGGACTGTGCCCGCAATGCGGTAAGGATATCGGAAAGGTGCTTAACGTCGCGCACCTCGAGCGTGAGCGCCAGCGTGACGAAATCGGGCTTGCGCGCGGTGATCACGAGGTTGTCGATATTGGCCCCGCGCTCGCCGACCAGGGTGCAGGCATGGCCGAGCGCGCCGGGCTGGTTGGCGAGCGTGATCTCGATGCGGGCGATGTTGTTCGCGAGCTGCGAGGCCTCGGGCGCCCAGCCGAGATCGAGCCAGCGCTCGAGCGCGTCCTCGTACTCGGCGAGCAGGGGGCAGGAGATAGCATGCACCTCGACCCGGCCGCGGCGCGCGAGGCCCATCACCCGGTCGCCCGGCACCGGGTTGCAGCAGGTGCAGAAGCGCACCGCCTGCCCGCGCTTGAGGCCGCGCAGCCGCATCGCGGGCGGGGCTGGCGCGCCCTCGGGCGCCGCTGTGTCCGGCTGATCGGGATAGACCGCCGCGACGATGCTCTGGGCCGAGAGGTTGCCGCGTGCGATGCCGGCGAGCATGGCGTCGACATGGGGGAAGGAGAGGCGTTCGGCGGCCGCGGCAAAGGTCTTGGCGCCGGCCTCGCGGCCCGCCCGCTCGAAGGTCTGCACGACGATGTCGCGGCCGAGCGCGATCTGTTCCTCGCGAAGCTGCTCGCGCAGGCTCCGCCGGATCGCCGCCTTGGCGCGCCCGGTATAGGCCATGTCGATCCAGTGGACCGAGGGGTGCTGACCTTCGGCGGTGATCACCTCCACCTGCTGGCCGTTGCGCAGCCGCGTCCAGAGCGGCACCCGCCGCCCGTCGACCATGGCACCGGCGCAGTGATCGCCCACCCGGGTATGGATCGCATAGGCGAAGTCGATCGGCGTCGCACCCCGCGGCAGGCCCACCACATCGCCTCTGGGCGTGAAGCAGAACACCTGGTCGGTGAACATGTCGAGCTTGACGTGCTCCAGGAACTCGGTCGGCTCGTCGCCCTTCTCGAGGCGCGCCACCAGATTGCGCAGCCATTTGAACGGGTCGACGGCGAAGCGGTTCTCCGCCTGCTCGCCGTTCTTGTAGGACCAGTGCGCGGCGATCCCGCTCTCGGCGACGTCATGCATCTCGAAGGTGCGGATCTGGATCTCGACGCGCATCGCCTCGGAGCCGAAGACGGTGGTGTGGATCGAGCGATAGCCGTTCGCTTTCGGCCCGGAGACGTAATCCTTGA
>CAYORO010000465.1:0-2167 GCA_964406355.1 uncultured Limibaculum sp. | reverse complement strand
AGCAGTATCTGCGCAAGGGCTCCAAGGTCTATCTCGAGGGCCAGCTCGAGACCCGCAAATGGCAGGACCAGAGCGGCCAGGACCGCTACTCCACTGAGGTGGTGCTGCGCCCCTATCGCGGCGAGATGACCTTCCTCGACGGGCGAGACGGGCCTCAGGGTGGGGGCGGCGGCTTCGGCGACGACCGCGGCGGGGGCGGCGGCTCATATGGCGGCGGACGCGGCGGGGGCGGCCGCGGCGGCGGGCGCGATGACGGCCCCGGCGGCTATGGCGGACCGGGCGGCGGCGGGCCTGGTGGCGGCCCCGGCGGGGGCCCCGGCGGGGGCATGGACGACGATATCCCGTTTTGACCGACGCCTCCGGGCGCCCCGGCCGCGGCCCGGCGCCAGCCCGATCCAGATGTTCGAGCTCTGGCTGATCGGCCTCGCGGCCGCCATCTTCGTCGCCGCCGGGACCGTCAAGGGCACCGTCGGCGTCGGTCTGCCGACGGCTGCGGTCGCGCTCCTCAGCCAGGCGGTCGATGCAAAACTGGCGATCGCGCTCGTCGTCGTGCCGTCCTTCGTGACCAACACCTGGCAGGCGATCCGCAGCGGCGCGGTGCTGGAGGCGATGCGCCGCTACGCCCCGTTCATCCTGTGCCTCATGGCGGTGATCGGCGCGGTCAGCGCGCTCATCACCGCGCGGCTCTCCTCGGACAGCCTGGTGGCCGTGCTCGGCATCGCCATCGTCGTCTTCGCCGTCAGCAATCTCGCCTGGCGCCCGCCCGCGCTCGGCGACCGCTGGGACCGCCCCGCCCAGATCGCGGCCGGCAGCCTCTCGGGCCTGATGGGCGGGCTGACGGCGATCTGGGCCCCGCCGATGGCCGCCTACCTGCTGGCGCGAAGGGTCCCCAAGGACGAGTTCGTCCGCGCCTCGGGCGTCATCATCACGCTCGGCAACCTGCCGTTGCTGGCGGGGTTCCTCTGGTCGGGCATGCTGACCGGGCCAATCGCGGGCGTCTCCGCGCTGATGATCCTGCCCGCGCTGCTCGGCTTCTCGATCGGCGAGGCGATCCGCCACCGGCTCGACCAGGAGCGGTTCCGCAAGGCCGTGCTGATCTTCTTCCTGCTGATGGGGCTCAACCTGCTCCGCCGCGCGCTGAGCTGAGCCCCGCACCATTGCCCCACGGCCGGGGCGCCGTGTAAAAGCGTATAATAATGTGAGGAACGAGGCCGCCCCCGCACCGCCGCGGGCGCCCCAGGAGATCACCTGTGAGCGACGACGACACCACCGGCGACGCGCCCGCGACGCCGCCCGAGCGCCCCCCCTATGACGGCCCGACCATCGCGGTCGAGGAGGAGATGCGCCGCAGCTATCTCGACTACGCGATGAGCGTGATCGTCGCGCGCGCGATCCCGGATCTGCGCGACGGCCTGAAGCCCGTGCACCGGCGCATCCTCTACACGATGCACGAGAACGGCTTCACCCACGACAAGACCTATAAGAAATGCGCGGCGATCGTCGGCGACGTGATGGGCCGCTACCACCCCCATGGCGACAGCGCGATCTACGACGCGCTGGTGCGGATGGCGCAGCCCTTCTCGATGTCCTCGGTGCTGATCGACGGGCAGGGCAATTTCGGCTCGATCGACAACGATCCCCCGGCGGCCATGCGCTACACCGAAGCGCGCATGACCCGCCTCGCCGAGAGCATGACCACGGATCTCGACAAGGAGACGGTCGAGTTCGAGGACAACTATGCGGGCGACCGCAAGCAGCCCGTGGTGCTGCCCTCCTCCTTCCCCAACCTGCTGGTCAACGGGGGCCAGGGCATCGCGGTCGGCATGGCGACCAACATCCCGCCGCACAATCTCGGCGAGATCATCGACGCGACGCTCGCCCTGATCGACCGGCCGGAGATGACCGTCTCCGAGCTCGTGGAGATCGTGCCGGGCCCCGATTTCCCCACGGCCGCGATCATCCTCGGCCAGGCGGGCGCGCGAAAGGCCTATGCCACGGGCCGCGGCTCGGTGATCATCCGCGCGCGCACCGAGATCGAGGAGATCCGCAAGGACCGCTTCGCCATCATCGTCCGCGAGATCCCCTATCAGGTGAACAAGGCCGCGATGATCGAGAAGATCGCCGAGCTCGTCCGCGAGAAGCGGGTCGAGGGGATCGCCCATGTGCA
>CAYORO010000464.1:0-2174 GCA_964406355.1 uncultured Limibaculum sp. | reverse complement strand
CGGCATCGAGGATCTCGGCGACCCTGACCGGTTTGCTCGAGGCCGAGGAACTGGTGTTGGAGGACGCGGACGATGTCGCGACCGCCGCCGTCGCCTACGGAAGCGGCGTGGCCGATTTCGCCGACCACATGATCGCCGCCGCTGCCGTCAGGGCTGGATGCGAGACGCTCTACACCTTCGATCGGAAGGCGGCACGAAACAACGCAGTCACGTTGCTCGTGAAGTAAGCGTGCGACGGGGGCGAGCCTTGGCGAGTTTGGAGCCTGCCCGGGCGCCACTGGACTGCCCTATCGAGTGGTGGGGATGGGATTTTGGTGCGTGACCAGCCTGTGGTCGACCGGGATGAGTGTCTCCGGAGCGGGTGGCCTGTATCCGATGGCGCTGTGAGGCCGGACGGTGTTGTAGTGACGGCGCCAGTCCTCGCTGACGATCTGAGCCTCACCTAGGGTTTGGAAGATCTCCCCGTTGAGGAGTTCGTCCCGGAAGCGCCCATTGAACCTCTCGACATCGTCCGAAGGACGCGCCCGCAGGGTGGCTCTCCCAGGGTGTTCCCGGTTCGATGACATCGCGAAGCGATGCGCGCGAAGCGTGTAGTCTGGCGCCCACGGCGGCGATCCGGCCGCGCACTTTCTCAGCGATGAACTCGGGTCCGTTGTCGTGAGCTGGTCGTCTCGGGCGCCGGCCGCGAAGCTCCGGACGAGCAGGCCGACGAACCCGTCCGCGATCAGCCCCTCTGCGAACTCCTGTGTGGGCACGGCATCGCTTTCGATCATGCGGAGACGCCATCCTGCGTCGGCGAGCGTCTCCGGCGTCATCTGTCGCTCGGCCAGTGCAGCCATGTCACGGCTGTCGATGATCGGACCGATATCGGCGCGGTAGGCGACGGGCGTCGTCGGCTGCAGATCGCCGACCTGGTTGGCCTCCCGGATCGCCGTCTCCGGGGTGAGCGACGTGTAGCGCGTCTCGACGCCCATGCGATTGAAGCGGCCGCCATGGAGCGCGGCACGCCGGCCCGAGAGCGGCTCGCGCGCATAGACCGGGTTGAGCGCACCACAGAGAAGACCGCGATAGCGCCCGTTCTCGAGGCTCACGCGTGGATGCCGGCATCCACCGCGTCGACGAAGTCGAGCACCTCAGCCGCCTTGCCCTTGCGCACGAGCTGCATCGCGGTCATGCCGGCGAAGCCCGGGAGCGGCTCCGAGCGATACCAGGCATAGGCCATCAGAGCGGAGCCGAAGCGGGGCTCCACCTTGTTCAGGACCTCGATCATTTCGCGGAGGCGCCGCTGCGTCCGGTCCGAGCGGATGCGCTCCTTGCGCTGCACCGCATCCTTGCCGAGGCCGACCGTGCGCGCGACTTCCTCGCTGGTCGTCCGCAGCGCCACGGCGATCCTCTTGGGGGCGAAGAGGCCATCATCGACATAGTCTGTCAGGCTCGTGCGTGGCTCCATCGCCGCGTTCACTGCCGGATCATAGCGTCAGATCGGCCGCTCCTCAAGAATTGTCCGATTTCGAGGCTTCTGCTCCATGAGGACTGTCTCGGTCTCGCATGTGCCCGTGTGCCGGCACGATACCGCCCTGATGCGCTCCCGCGACCTGTCCAAAGAGCAGTGCGACGGTAGAGTGCGCCGATGACCCGACCACTCCTCGACAACATTAGAGCCCGTCGCCTCTTTCTCGATCTGCATCTCTTGCTCCGCCCCGGTTCGGGGCCGGGGCGCGGGGATGATCTGGACGCCGTGCTCCACGATCTCGGCTTCGTGCAGGTCGACAGCGTCAATACGCTCGCCCGGGCTCACGACCTGATCCTCTGGTCGCGACGCGGGCAGTACCGCCCGCGGGCGCTCGAGCAGCTCATCGCCCGACATCGGACGGCCTTCGAGCACTGGACCCACGATGCCGCCGTGATCCCGATGGAATTCTACCCGATGTGGCGCCTAAAATTCGCGCGGGACGAGGCGCGGATGCGCGCCCGCTGGCCGGCTTGGCGACGGGACGGCTGGCAGGCGGAGCTCGACACCGTGCTGCGCCACGTGAGCGACGGCGGACCGGCCTCCTCGCTCGATGTCGGCGAAGGCGAGGCGCGGGGTTCGACCGGCTGGTGGGACTGGCATCCGTCGAAGACCGCGCTCGAGTTTCTCTGGAGGTCCGGTCGGCTTGCCGTCTGCCACCGTA
>CAYORO010000463.1:0-2183 GCA_964406355.1 uncultured Limibaculum sp. | reverse complement strand
ATCACCGGGTCGACCGATGGCATCGGCCTCCTGACCGCGAAGCGCTTGGCGGCTCTGGGCCACACCATCCTGCTGCACGGGCGCAATCCGGCAAAGCTCGAGACCGTCGCCGGCGAGATCGAGGGGGCGACGGAACTGTATGTCGCCGATCTCTCGCGCCGCTCGGATGTCGCGGCACTGGCGACGCAAATTCGTGAGCGGCATGCGCATCTCGACGTGCTCGTCAACAATGCCGGCGTCTTCAAGACACCCTCCCCGCGGACGCCCGATGGTCTCGACGTGCGCTTCGTGGTGAACACATTCGCGCCGTACCTGCTGACGCATCGTCTGCTTCCGATCATCCCGATGGGCGGGCGCGTGGTGAACCTCTCCTCCGCCGCCCAGGCACCGGTCGACCTCGCCGCCATGACGGGACCGGGCGCGTTGGACGACATGAGCGCCTATGCGCAGAGCAAGCTCGCCATCACGATCTGGACCCGTGAGCTGGCCAGGGAGTTGCCCGATGGTCCGGTCGTTGTGGCGGTGAACCCTGGTTCCCTGCTGGCGTCGAAAATGGTCAAGGAAGGGTTCGGCGTCGCCGGGAATGATCTTGCCATCGGGGCCGACATCCTGGTGAGGGCCGCGCTCGACGACAGCTTCGCAGCCGCGTCCGGTCAGTATTTCGACAACGATGCCGGGCGGTTCGGCCAACCCCATGCCGCCGCGCTGAAACCCGCGCAGTCGATGGCAGTCATGCAGGCCGTGCGCGACGCCGTGGCCCGATGGGTTTAGATGCAACGCCTCGCACGCTCCCTTTGGGACATGGAGCATCGGACCGCTCGGTCGTCGTGGCCGTCCCAGGGGCCGTCTTAGACCACCAGCACTCGCAAATTCCTGTGTCGCGTTGGCCCGAATTAGGGTCTGGCTCGGCCACCTCGCATGCCATCACGTGATCGTTCAATGAGGAGAGCGATCACCGCAGGTACGCAGGTTTTCTTGCACGGACCGCATGTCGGGGAAGCGGCGCGCAGAAAAATACGTTCCCGGCATTGCCAGCTTTCTGGAATGACATGGCAATCGCTCTCCAAGTAAACATTCAACACCTACTAAGGCCGGCTCCCAGACGCAAATCCTCGCTCTATTCCACCCAGCTCAGACACAATACATCACCGATTAATTCAACTGGGGGCAAGCAACACATCCAGCCTGATTTATACTCACCACATAAGGTATCATAGCGAGGAACGGGCGAGGCCGGTTCTGGGAAAACCGGGGCGATTGTGGACAAATCGAGTGACATCTCGCAACCTTTCGAGCCAAATCTGGGAAATCCTGGTAAATCGCATCGGCGATCCTGGAGTGGGCGGATGATCTATCGGGTCGGCGATCTTGAGCTCGACACGGACACGATGGTCGCGCGCCGGGGCGGCGAGGTGCTTCGGCTCCGACCGCGCCCCTTTGCGCTGTTGCAGATCCTCATCGAGAATCATGACCGGGTGGTCTCCAAGCAGGAGATCGTGCAGGCGGTCTGGAGCGGGCGGGCGGTCTCGGAGTCTGCGGTCCTGACGGCCATCCGAGATCTTCGGCGAGCCCTTGGCGATGACGCTGCGGAAGGCGGCGTGATCCGCACGTTCTACGGTCGCGGCCTCCGCCTCATGGCTCCGGCTGGCGAGGACGCGGCCGGGCCGGGAGCCGGCACACCACCCCCGAGCGCCCGGATCGGCCGGGCCGCGCAGGTCTTGTCGCAAGTCTCGTCGCCGAGCGCGACGCCGAACATGCTCCTCGGCGTCTCGCCGATCGACGATGTGCGGCATCTGCTCGGCGTCTATCACACCTACTATCGCACGCCGTCATGGCCCAACGCGATCAAGTGCGGCGTCTCGATCCTGACCGAGGTCGCCGGCCGCATCGCCGTGCGCACCACCGAGCACGGCAAGGACGAGGTCGTCGGCATCCGCCAGCGCGCCCGGTATCGCGGCTTTGCGGAGTTCATCGATGGGCGCATCTATGTGGTCGAGCAGAACACCCGCCCGCCGAGAGCGGTCTGTCTGTCGGCGCTCGATGCGCCGCATCCCTTCCAGCCCAACACGATGACGGGCCTGATGATGGGGAGTTCATGGCGCGCTGCGGGCGCACCCTACACGACGCGGGTGATCTGGCGCCGTGTGCCCGGCGAGATGACCGTCCGCGAGGCTATTCTAAGA
>CAYORO010000462.1:0-2185 GCA_964406355.1 uncultured Limibaculum sp. | reverse complement strand
CGCAGATGATCACCGAGGGCGAGGCCGAGATCGACATGTGGTCGCTCGACCCCCGGCGCTACGGCCGCTGGCTCAACCGCGACTATGCCGCGCGGAAGAACGAGGAGGCCTATGAGCATGTCTACATCCTCCACCACCCGGACGAGGAGCGCCCCGCCTGCCGGCCGCTCCGCACCGCGCCCTGCTATGACCGGATGGCCGCGAAGGGCGCGCAGTTCGGCCAGGTGAACGGCTGGGAGCGGCCGAACTATTTCGCCCCCGCGGGCTTCGACGACCATGGCTCGCGCAGCTTCCGCCGCGGGGGCTGGTGGACCCACGCCAAGGCCGAGGCAGATGCGGTGCGCAACGGCGTCGGGCTCTTCGACGCCACCGCCTTCACAAAACACATCGTGCAGGGTCCGGGCGCGACCGCCTTCCTCGACTGGCTGACCTGCAACAAGCTGCCCAAGGTGGGCCGGATCAACCTGACCTACGCGCTGACCGAGGCGGGCACCGTCCGCACCGAGTTCACCATCGTGCGCCTCTCGGAGGACCGCTACTACCTCGTCTCGGCCGGTGCGGCGCAGGCCTATGACGGCGACTATCTCGTCAAGATGGCGGAGCTGAAACGCGGCGAGCTTGGCTGGATCGAGGTGCAGGACGTCACAACGCAATGGGGCGTCTTCGCGATCGCCGGGCCGCGCTCGCGCGAGCTGCTGCGCCCGCTGGTGGTCGACGGCGACCCCGCCACCGCGCTTTCCAACAAGCGCTTCCCCTGGCTCTCGATGCGCCCGCTCGATCTCGGCATGGTGCCCTGCATGGCGATCCGGGTGGCCTATACCGGCGAGCTCGGTTGGGAGATCCACCACCCCGTCGAGATGCAGAACCGGCTCTTCGACAGCCTGATGGAGGTGGGCGAGCGGCCCGAGGTGGACCTCACCCTCTGCGGCGCGCGGGCGCAGAACTGGCTCCGCCAGGAGAAGTCCTACCGCGCCTTCGGCTCCGATCTCGGGCGCGACGCGACGCCGCTCGAGTCGGGCCTCGACCGCTTCGTCGCCCAGGACAAGACCTTCAAGGGCAAATACGCGATGCAGCAGACCGGCATCCGCGCCACCTGCGTCACCTTCCTGATCGACGGGCCGGCGGATGCCGACCCCTGGGGCCGCGAGGCGCTGGTGCTCGAGGACGGGAATGGCGGTCGCAAGGTCGGTCGGCTCACCTCGGGCGGGTATTCGGTCGCCTTCGGCAAGCAGATCGGCATCGGCTATGTCGAGCCCGATCTCGCGCGCGAGGGCCAGACTTTCGGCGTGCGCATGTTCCGCGAGCTCTATCCGGCGGTGATCGCGACCGAGAGCCCCTATGACCCCAGCAATGCCCGCATCCGCATCGATGGCTAGGCGGGCGGATGAACGCCCCCTGAACGCTGTGTGAATGACCCGTTAGAAGCGCTGACAGCCCGGCTCGGACGCGCATACTGACCTCAAGACCGGCTCACCGGTCGATCCCGACGCGACGCGGGGTTCCCTTCACCTGCACCGGTCCTCCGCGGGCCGGTGTGCGAGACCCCCCCCAAGTCCCGCGTCGCGTCGGGCGCTTCTCCAAACCTTCCGGATCTCAAGTGCGCCCGCGTCGCGAGGCGCGCGCGACCGCTGTCCGCGTGCCGTGCCCGCATCGGGCGGCGCGACACACTTCGTTACGGTTCGTAACGCCGGCCGGTCGCGCCCCGGTTGTATACAGGCGGCAGCGGATCCGCCCGGCTGGGCGCGAGCACAAGGAGACATCCCATGGACGAGATCATCGGCACCGAGGACGACGACATCCTCTTCGGCCGCGCCGAGAACGAGACCATCACGGGCCTCGGCGGCGACGACCTGATCCTCTCGGCGCGCGGCGACGACATGATCGATGCGGGCGAGGGCGAGGACATCGCGCGCGGCGGCGACGGCGACGACACGCTGGAAGGCGGCGGCGGCGACGACCTCCTCTTCGGGGGTGCCGACGACGACACGCTGACCGATGCGGGCGGCAACGACATAATGTGGGGCGGCTGGGGCGACGATTTCGTCTCGGCCGGCGACGGCGACGATCTCCTCGGCGCGGCCGATGGCGAGGACACGCTCGAGGCCGGCGCGGGCAACGACACCGCCTATGGCGGCTGGGGCGACGACGAGATCGACGGCGGCGACGGCAACGATCTGATCGGCGC
>CAYORO010000461.1:0-2198 GCA_964406355.1 uncultured Limibaculum sp. | reverse complement strand
TCTTCTGGTCCACCAGCGCGTTGAAGGTGTGGATGAACTCGTCCTGGGTCGAGTCCTTGCCGGCGATGAACTGCACATCGTCGACCATCAGCACGTCGACCGAGCGGAACTGGCGCTTGAAGGTCATCGTGTCGCGGAACCTGAGCGCCTCGACGAAGCGATACATGAACTGTTCGGCCGAGAGATAGAGCACGCGGGCATCCGGCCGGGTCTCGGCGAGATGGTGGCCGATCGCATGCATCAGATGCGTCTTGCCGAGGCCGACCCCGCCATAGAGGAACACCGGGTTGAAGCTCGCATCGCAGGTCTCGGCGACGCGTCGGGCCGCGGCATGGGCCAGCTCGTTCGGCTTGCCCACGACGAAGCTCGCGAAGGTGAAGCGCGGGTCGAGCGGCGCCGATTGCAGATCGTCCTCGGGCAGCAGCGGGCGCGGCTCGGCCCGCGGCAGCGCGGCCGGGCGCCGGGGCTCCGCGGGGCGGGGCGTCTCGGCGGGGCGCGAGGCCCCGGCCTCTTCGGCGGGTGTCGTCGCCCTCACGGTGATGTCGATGCGCCGCACGGTAGGGTGATGCGCCTGAAGGCAGCGGAGCAGGTGCAGGCCGTAATTGCGTTCGATCCACTCGGCGAGGAACTGGGTGGGCGCGGCGATGATCGCGAGGTCGCGTTCGACGGCCACGAGCCGCATGGGCCGGATCCACTGGTCCACCGCGCTGCGCCCGAGGCTGCGCACGAGGCTTTCCGTCACCGTCGCCCAAAGAGATCCGAGCGCGGCTGGCGTCTCGGCCCCGTCCACCGGCAGACCGTCGGTCATGATCACTCCCTCAGAAATCCGGTCGGGACGGGCCGAATCTGACCCCGCCGCGGCCGCTCCACTCAACTCTGACGCCACGGCAGCCCCCGTGCCTTCCAACCGTGTTGCCGGCCCCGCCGCCCGTCGTGGTCGAGATCCCCCTCGAATCCTTCGGCCACGTTGCTGCAGCGCAGCGGTCTCCCCTGATCCGCGGAAGCCTGAGCCACCGCCTGCGCCGCCATCATCGACCGCCCGCCGGACCGGCAGATGAAGAGCGCATGCGTGAGCTTCGATTCGCCCGCGAGTTCCTCGATCCGTGCCACAAATTCTGGATTTGGAAGCATGGTCGGAAAGCTGACCCACTCGACGAGCCAGAGTGGCCGATCAGTCTCCGAGATCTCCGGCAGACCGACAAACGTCCATTCCGCCCGCGTCCGCACATCCACGAGCACCGAGCCTTCGGTGTCGCGCAGCAGCGCGTAGGCGGTCGTCGGATCGACCTCGTCGACCGCGATGGCGGGCGCCGGCCGAGCATGAACTGGAGGTTGTGCTGGATGCTGTGGCATGCCCTTTGGGTAGCCAGCCCACCCATAGTCAGGCAATGATTCTTGCTGGCCGCTCGCAAATAAAATTAAATCAAGCCCTCAGTCTCACAGCGACAAGTGAAGTCTTTATGAATACAGAAATGCCGCGCCGCAAAAGCAGCGTTGCGTATTACTGAGATGTAGGGCGGTGGTAGGGCTGTGTAGCCTTGAGCGTCACTATAGATCGCAGCGCGAAGCGCCATCAAGCCGAAAGAAACAAGAACATCTCAGAAAGGTTACGTTTCGGTAAATGCTGCCGGCGCCGGCCCCTCAGGCCGGCCGAAAACCGAGCAAATGTCAGCGAGTGAGCGGCAGAGCCGGTCTGATCAGGCCGCCATCGCCTTGATGCGCCCGGCCAGCCGCGAGACCTTCCGGCTCGCGGTGTTCTTGTGCATGATGCCCTTTGTCGCGCCCCGCATGATCTCCGGCTGCGCCGCGCGCAAGGCCGCCACTGCGGCGGATTGGTCTCCGCTCGCGATCGCCTCCTCCACCTTTCGGATGAAGGTCCGGACCCGCGATTTGCGGGACTTGTTCACTGCGGTCCGCCGTTCGATCTGGCGGATCCGTTTGCGCGCCTGGGGCGAATTGGCCATGCCGTGTTCCGTCTCCAATCATGCCGGGAGGCCGCCGTAGCTATCGGATGCAACCGCGCGCGTCAATCGCCCGCGCGGGGCTCGGGCCGGCTCAGCGCCCCATGAACTTTGCGCTCCGCTTCTCCACGAAGGCGTCCATCCCCTCCTTCTTGTCCTCGGTCGCGAAGAGTGCGTGAAAGAGCCGCCGCTCGAAGCGCACGCCCTCGGCGAGCGTCGTCTCGTAGGAGCGGTTGA
>CAYORO010000460.1:0-2201 GCA_964406355.1 uncultured Limibaculum sp. | reverse complement strand
GGTCCACCATCCTCCACCACGATGCCGCAAGAGATGCGCGTGCGCCGTGACGCGCCCCTCGGCCGTTGCCCGGGCGCGGATCAACAGACCTGTCCGGCCGCCCAGCCCGATGACCAGGCCCACTGGAAGTTGTAGCCGCCGAGCCAGCCCGTGACGTCGACCACCTCGCCCACGAAGAAGAGCCCCGGCACCCGACGCGCCATCATCGTCCGCGCGTCGAGGTCGCGCGTGTCGACGCCACCGAGCGTCACTTCGGCGGTCCGGTACCCCTCCGAGCCCGCCGGCACCACGCGCCATGCATGCACCGCCTGGCCCACGCGCTCGAGCCCCGCGTCGGACTGGTCCGCAAGCCTGCCGCCGATCCCTGCGCGCTCGGTCACGGCCGAGGCGAGCTTCGCCGGCACGATGTCCGCGAGCGCGCTCTTCACCGACACCCGGCCGCCCCGCGCGCGCCTGTCACGCAGCGCCGCCACCGCGTCCAGTCCCGCCGCGAGATCCACGGTGATCGCCCCGCCTTCGCGCCAGTAAGAGGAGATCTGCAGGATCGAGGGGCCCGACAGCCCGCGATGGGTGAAGAGCAGCCCCTCCTCGAAGGCCGCCCGCCCGCAGGACACCCGCGCCCCGACCGACCGGCCCGAGAGCGCGGCCATCTCGGCGCGCGCCCCGTCGGTGAAGGTGAGCGGCACGAGGCCCGGGCGCGTCTCGACGAGACGGAGCCCGAACTGCTCGGCAAGGCGATATCCGAACCCCGTGGCGCCGATCTTGGGCACCGACTTGCCGCCCGTCGCCACCACGAGCGAGGGCGCCGCGAGCCGACCGCCGGTCGTCTTGAGCTCAAAAGCATCGCCCGAGCGCGCGACGCGCTCCACCGTCGTCGCAAGCCGCAGATCCACCCCCGCCGCGGCCATGTCGCCCAGCAGCATGGCGATGATCTCGCGCGCCGAGCCGTCGCAGAAGAGCTGGCCGAGCGTCTTCTCGTGCCATGCGATCCCCGCCGCATCGACCCGCGAGATGAAGTCGTGCTGGGTGTAGCGGCTGAGCGCCGACAGGGCGAAGCGCGGATTGGCGGAGAGAAACCGCTCCGGCGCGATGTGGAGATTGGTGAAGTTGCACCGCCCGCCGCCGGAGATCCGGATCTTCTCGCCGGCCTTGCGCGCATGGTCGATCAGCACCACGCGGCGCCCGCGGCGCCCGGCCTCGATGGCGCAGAACATGCCGGCAGCGCCTGCGCCGAGGATGATGACGTCGACCGCCTCCATGGCTGGTGCGCCTAGCCTCCCGGCACCGGTTCATCAAGCCGCGCGCAGGCGTCGCATCGGCGGCCGGAGAGGTTTCGGTCCGCCCATGATCCAAGTCAATTTTTCCTCTCGCATGCCGTGCCAGTTTTGGATAACTGGCTAAAGCCTAGCAAATCACTCGGGCATTGCATCGTCGGCCGGATCTGTCACCGCGTCCGTCGAGGCTCCCGCCCGAAACTCGGGGACGACCGCCCATGCATCCGAGCCTCGGGATCAGCGACATCGCACCTCCGCCGGTCGATCCGCACCGAGTGTTTTGCCTGGAGAGCGCGCGCCGCTGCGCGGTCCGCGCCCGGCTCGAGCGCCGGATCGACGAGCGCGCGCTGCCGGCACTCGAGCGCTGCGCCGGGTGCCCGATCGACGACAAGACCCTCACGCTCCTGCTGCAGCTGATGCCGAAGGCGCTCCGCCGGAGGGTCGTCTTCCACCGCCCGGGCGCCAGGGAGACGACGTTCGACGAAGACTGGCTCCTGTGCCTGATGGAGTCGGTGCGGCGCGGCGACGAGGACAGCATCACCTTCGCGCTGGCCTCGCGCGTCGACCGCGCGCTGCAGCCGACCATGCGCCGCCTGATCGAGCGGACGGTTGACCTGCTTGACGCACGCCACTTAGAGCTATTCTAAACCTTGCGAAGCCAGCATCTCGGCAGTGGCCGCTGCTCGATCTGCCAGCCACACGCTCAACCCGCAGATATGTGAGGACAGTCATGCAGAACCTGGCAACTGAGCTCGAGGCGAATGCGCTCGAGGCGATCATCGAGGGGCTGACGCAGGGTCTCTCGGAGACCGCCGTCGCGACGATGAAGGCGCAGAACTATCACTGGAACGTCACCGGCATGGCCTTCGGCCCGCTGCACGACCTGTTCCAGAAGATCTATGAGGACCATTTCGAGGCGCAGGACGA
>CAYORO010000459.1:0-2211 GCA_964406355.1 uncultured Limibaculum sp. | reverse complement strand
CGCCGGTCGCCTGGGGCGAGACGCCCTCGGCCATCAAGCAGGGCGTGGCCGATGCGCTCGATCCCTCGGTGGGCGCGCTCTATGTCTTCGGCTTCAAGGACATCCTGAGCTACGTGACCTTCACCCAGGCGGTGCCGGACAGCCAAGTCTATTCCTGCAACCTCGACTGGTACAAAAGCCTGCCTGCCGATGTGCGCGAGGGGATCGACTTCGCCTCCGAGATCACTTTCGCCCAAAACCTCGCCAAGGTGCCGGCGGCGCGCAACTATGCGATGGCCGAGCTGACCAAGTCGGGGGTCGAGTTCTACTCGCCGACCGAGGACGAACTCGCGCAGTGGAAGGAGGCCGGCGGCTTCCAGCGCAGCGAGTGGGACGGCTTCAAGACCGAGCTCGCGGGCTCGATGGAGGACTTCGAGAAGCTCGTCGAGGCCTCCGACACCCAGGGTCGCCACTACGTCCACGACGCCTGAGCCGCCCCGGATCCGCGCCGGGCGCCTGGCGTCCGGCGCGCCACGATCCGCCCCCGACACCCCGCGCTGCCGGTCCCCCCGGCAAAGGAGGGCGCGTGCTCGATCTGCTGAACAAGAATGCCGAACGCTGGGCGCTGCTCGCCTTCTACACGATGCTCGTGGTCACCATGGCCGTCGAGGTGGTCCGCCGCGAGGTCTTCGCCTATTCCTCGATCTGGGGCGAGGAGATCGTCCGCTACAGCTTCATCTATCTCGCCTGGATCGGGGCCGCCGCGGCGGTGCGCGAGCGCGCGCATATCCGGATCGACGTGCTTTTCGTCTATATCGGGCCGCGGGCCAAGGCCGTGCTCTACATCCTCGGCGATCTGGTGATGATGCTGATCGCCGTGATCGCGGTCTGGTGGTCGTTTGAGACCGTCGCGGTGTCGTGGCGGTTCGGCTCGGTCAGCCACGGGCTCCGGCTCTCGATGGTGTGGTTCCTCGCCGCCGTGCCGATCGGGTTCTCGCTGATGATCTTCCGCCTCGTCCAATCGCTCCTCCGCGACGTGGCCGACCTGCGCGCAGGCCGGCCCGTCTACGAGGGCGAG
The DNA here is from genome assembly GCA_964406355.1 of uncultured Limibaculum sp. GTDB lineage: Bacteria > Pseudomonadota > Alphaproteobacteria > Rhodobacterales > Rhodobacteraceae > Thermohalobaculum. The sequence goes on along the minus strand of CAYORO010000459.1, from coordinate 1,154 downwards.
CGGCTCTTCGACTGAGGGGGCTGGCAATGCTTTGGAACCAGCTCGAGCAGCAGGCCGTGGTGATCGGCTGGGACTTCTACGGTCCGGTCCTGCTCTTTGTCTTCCTGGTGGCGCTCGGCGTGCCGGTCTGGGCCTCGATCGGCGCCAGCGCCGTGGCGATGCTGACGGTCAGCCAGGTGCTGCCGCTGTCGCTCTTCGGAGAGAGCCTCTTCGACGGGATCGACCATTTCGCGCTCACCGCCGTGCCGCTCTTTATCCTCACGGGCGACGTGCTGGTGCGCACGGGGCTCAGTCGAAAATTCCTCGATGTCGCCGAGGCGCTGACCTGCTGGGCCAAGGGCGGCTTCGGCTCGGCCACGGTGCTGGTCTGCGGAATGTTCTCGGCGATCTCGGGCTCGGACGCTGCCGGCGCCGCCGCGGTCGGGCGCATGACGATCAACCGGCTGGTCGAGAGCGGCTATCCGCGGCCCTATGCCTGTGCGCTGGTGGCGGCCGGCGCCTGTACCGGCATCCTGATCCCGCCCTCGATCGCCTATATCGTGATCGGCCTCGTGCTCGGGATCTCGGCCTCGACGCTCTTCCAGGCCGCGCTGATCCCCGGCATCCTGATCCTGCTCTCGATCCTGGTGACCAACATCGTGGTCAACCGCCGCTACGCCTATGAGGGCGGGGGGCTGATCAGCACCGCCGAATGGGCCGCCAATCTCGGCCGCGCGCTGAAGGACGGGTGGTACGCCTTTCTCGTGCCCGGCGTGATCTTCTGGGGCATCTTCTCGGGGCGGCTGACGCCCACCGAGGCGGGCGCGACGGCCGTGGTGATCACGATCTTCCTCGGTTTCGTCCTCGGCACGCTCAAGCTCTCGGACTTCCCCTCGATGATGGAGAGCTCGGCCAAGGTGAACGGCGTGATCCTGCCGATCATCGCGATGTCGCTGCCGCTGGCGCAGACCATGGCAGCCCTCGGCGTGCCTCAGGGTTTCGTCGCCTCGGTGACCTCGCTGACCGAGGACCCCTATATCCTGATCCTCTTGATGATCATGATCCTGATCGCGGCCGGCTGTGTGATGGAGACGACGCCCAACATCGTGATCCTTGCGCCGATCCTGAAGCCATTGGCCGACGAGATCGGCATGAACGAGATCCAGTTCTGCGTG
>CAYORO010000458.1:0-2226 GCA_964406355.1 uncultured Limibaculum sp. | reverse complement strand
GCCATGCTCGGAGAACGCCGTTCGGGAAATTCCACCAGAACCGAGACACGACCGACATTCGCCGCGGTCACTGACTGAGCCGTCCGAGACAATCAAAGCCGATCTTTGCTGCATGTGCGAACATCGTATGGCGATCTCGGTCATGCTGAGCGGAAAGCTGGCTTCCGTTTCAGGCGCAAGGACTGCGGTTCCTGACAAGGAAAGCAGAGGTAAGATCGACCGAGGTTCGGAATGTTGCGCTGGATCACCGCACCGAGGCTGACAACGCAGATGCCGCACGGCGGCCGTTTGGGCACGTTTCCTATCCTCCGGGCCGAAAAGATCAAGAAGCGAAAAACTCAGGGCGGTTCTCGGGAAGCCGCCCGTGCGCCCATCCGCGATAGTCGCCTTGTCAGAAACGGGGAGACGATCGGTGCATCATCCAATTCGCCGACTTGCGGTGTGGTTCTCTGAGCGGGCCTTCAAGCAATGCGAGGTTGCGACCGAGAGCGACCATGAGACGCTGCGCCGGCTCGGCATCGCGCTGTTGAGCGCCGACCCGGCCGCGCGCAATCCCGAGATGGCTGGCGACTCGACGCCTGCGCTCGAATGGCTGCCACGCGCATTGGAGACGGCTGCGCGCCAGAGCGTGCCGGCACGCGCCATCCCCCTGCGCGAGACGGTCGGCTATGCGGCCTGGCGCCCGCCTCACTCGGCCTCTCCCTGGTCTCTCGGCTTCCGCGACGCCGCCGCCTTCGGCGAGTTGGTCGGTCCTGCAGGCCCCGTCATGGACGACAAATTCCGCTTCGGTTTCGCGCTTTTCGGGCCGTCCACACTGTACAGCGAGCACGCCCATGGCGCTGCCGAGATCTATTTCGTGTTGTCGTCGCATCTCGACTGCGTCGTGGGCGATCCCGGAAACGCCTTCCGCGCCGACATCGGCGACTTCGCGATCATCGAACCCCATCAGCGCCATGAGATGCGGAGCGGCCCCGAACCGACCCTCTCACTTTGGGCTTGGTTGGACGATGTACATGCCGCAACGTATCGCCGCGATGGCGGTGCGTGGCGTCAGGGCCAACAAATCAGTGTCGACTGAGATCAGGACGAGACTTCGTTGGAGAGACCGACATGGACAAGACGCATCTTTATGGCGCCCTCGATCTTCTAGAGACGCCCGAGCCCATCACAAGGCTGCCGGACTTCGCGCATGAAGTGACGCTCTGCGGTATCCGGATCCTGGCATTGCGGCCGGGGCCCTGTGCGGTTCACTATCGGGGCGACCACCATCTCATAAATGTGGAATTGAACGGCGGGCTTCCATTCCGGGTATCGTTCTGCTCGGACCGAGAGCAGGAACGCATTCACCCGCAAGGCGGCGTGATGGTTCTGCCCGCCGGGTCCGATATGCGCCTTGCCGGCGTCAACCACACGAACGATTTGGTGATTGAGGTCTCGCCGTCCGTGCTCGATAGCCTGGCCGGTGCGCCGGTTGATGTCCAACTCCAGGACTACACTCCCGTGCCCGGTGCCGCTGCGATCGCTGCGCAAGCTGTAGGATGCGTGATGGATGGCGTCCCTAACAGGCTGCTACTCGAAGGTCTCGCACTGGCAATCTGCGGCCAGGTTCTGGAGGTCTGTGCGCCGAAAGTCCTGAAGGAGAGCGCGCCGCGCGATAGCACCGATCAGCGGATCCGCCGTGTGCGGGAGTTCATCGAGGACAATCTCGGCGAGGACCTTTCGGTGGCCGCCCTTGCTGATGTCGCCTGCCTCTCGGTGCATCACTTCGCGCGAGCCTTTCGCGGGTCGTTTGGGGAAACGCCCCATCGCTTTGTGCAGCGCCGGCGGATCGCCCGTGCAACGGCGATGCTCTCGCGCACGTCAGCGCCGATCGCCGCGATCGCGCTCGATTGCGGCTTTGCCAACCAGTCACACTTCACCACGGCCTTCAAGAGCGTGACCGGAGCGACGCCGTCCGCCTTCAGGCAGCAACTCAAGGCCTGACGACCAACCGAAACTGAGTGTCCACGCCCGGCACGCCCATCGGCGCGCCGACGCCCACGCCATGTCTGCCGCGGGCCGAGGGGCGAACTGTGTCCGCCGAAACGAGGGAGATGCGGATGGTCAGGAAAGCGCAAGGCGCCCCGCAACGTGGGAAACGCATCTCGGCCGGCGAGGTCAGCATCGACCTGAACACAGGCAAGCCCTTCGACGTCTTCTACCTCGCCGATACAGACACGATCACGC
>CAYORO010000457.1:0-2241 GCA_964406355.1 uncultured Limibaculum sp. | reverse complement strand
GCAAGGTCTTCGTCGGCGTGCAGCCCGCCTTCGGCTATGAGGGCGACCCGATGCGGCTCCTGTTCGAGAAGGGCTTTGCGCCGACCCATGCCTTCGCCGCCTTCTATCGCTGGATCGCCGAGGATCTGGGCGCCCATGCGGTGCTGCATTTCGGCACGCATGGCGCGCTCGAATTCATGCCCGGCAAGCAGACCGGCCTCGGCGCGCGCTGCTGGCCCGACCGGCTGATCGGCGATCTGCCCAACTTCTATCTCTATGCGGCCAACAACCCCTCCGAGGGGGCGCTCGCCAAGCGCCGCTCGGCCGCGACGACGATCACGCATCTGACCCCGCCGCTTGCCAATGCCGGGCTCTACAAGGGGCTGGCCGATCTCAAGGCGTCGATCGAGCGCTGGCGGGCCGCCCCGCCCCAGGCGCTCGCCGAGCGCCATGCGCTCGAGGAGCTGATCCAGGCCCAGGCGGTCGAGGTGGATCTCGCCGAGCCCGAGCCCGTGTGGAACGGCCATGCGGCGGTCGAGGTCGATGCGCTGTGGCGCCGGCTGATCGATCTCGAGCAGACGCTGATCCCGCATGGCCTCCACGTGGTGGGCCGTGTGCCCTCGCTGGCCGAGCGGACCGACACGCTGGCCGCGATGGCCGGCGCGCTCGCCGAGGCCGAGGGCGTGGCGGCCCCGGCGCGCGAGACCCTCGAGCGGCTCGCCGAGGGCGGGGCGTCGGCTCTGCCGGGTCTTCTCTCGCGAGGAACGCCCAAAGCGACGGCCGCGATCCTCGAGCGCCTCGCCAAGGCTGCCGACCATCTGGTGACCGACACCGAGACGCCCGCGCTCCTCCACGCGCTGGGCGGCGGCTTCGTCGCACCGGTGGCGGGTGGCGATCTGGTGCGCAGCCCCGAGGTCCTGCCGACCGGGCGCAACCTCCACGGCTTCGACCCGTTCCGCATGCCGTCCGCCTTCGCGCTCCAGGACGGGGCGGCGCAGGCGGCGCGCCTTGTCGCCCGCCACGAGGCCGACACAGGAACGGCGCCGCAGACGGTTGCGCTCGTCCTCTGGGGCACCGACACGCTGAAGAGCGAGGGCGCGCCGGTGGGTCAGGCGCTGGCGCTCCTCGGTGCGGCGCCGCGCTTCGACAGCTACGGCCGCCTCGCCGGCGCCCGGCTCATTCCGCTCGAGGAACTCGGACGCCCCCGCATCGACGTGGTGATGACCCTCTCGGGCATCTTCCGCGATCTGCTGCCGCTCCAGATCAAGCTGCTCGCCGAGGCCGCCTGGCTCGCCGCGACCGCCGAGGAGCCGCTCGACCAGAACCATGTGCGCGCCAACGCGCTCGCGCATCAGGCCAAGCATGGCTGCGACATGGAGACGGCGGCGCTCCGGGTCTTCTCGAATGCCGAGGGGGTCTACGGCTCCAACGTCAATCTGCTGGTCGATGCCGGGACCTGGGGCGAGGAGGACGAACTCGCCGACAGCTATGAGCGGCGCAAATGCCACGCCTATGGCCGCGACGGGCGGTCGGCGGCGCAGGGCGCGCTGCTCGGGTCGATCCTCGAGCGGGTCGACCTTGCCTACCAGAACCTCGAATCGGTCGAGCTCGGGGTGACGACGGTCGACCACTATTTCGACACGCTCGGCGGCATCTCCCGCGCCGTGACGCGCGCCCGCGGCCAGCAGGCCTCGGTCTATATCGGCGACCAGACCCGCGGCGGCGGCTCGGTCCGCACGCTCGCCGAGCAGGTGGCGCTCGAGACCCGGACGCGCGCGCTCAACCCGAAATGGTTCGAGGGCATGCTCAACCACGGCCATGAGGGCGTGCGCCAGATCGAGGCGCAGGTGACCAACACGGTCGGCTGGTCGGCCACCACGGGCGCGGTCGACCCGTGGGTCTATCAGCGCCTCTCGGAGACCTTCGTGCTCGATGCCGAGATGCGCCGCCGCCTCGGCGCGCTCAACCCCGCCGCCTCCGCGCGCATGGCCAATCGCCTGCTCGAGGCCCATGAGCGGCGGTACTGGACGCCCGATGCCGAGACGCTCGCGGCCCTCGAGGCCGCCGGCGAGGAGCTCGAGGACCGTCTCGAGGGCCTCGACCCCCAACCCGCAACCGCTGCCGCCTGAGAGGAGACCGCCATGGCCCCGCTCGAGACACCGCCGAGCCTGCCGCGCAGACGGCCCCGCCCCGCCGGTCGCCCGGATGGCGAGGGCAGCGTCCAGGTCAAGCTCGACCCGAGCCTGAAGATCGAGGGGGCGA
>CAYORO010000456.1:0-2251 GCA_964406355.1 uncultured Limibaculum sp. | reverse complement strand
GCTTCGGCCTGCCGATCGCGCGGGACATGTGCCAGAAGGTGATCGTGGTCGGCTCCAACGACCTCCAGTCCCTCTATGTCGCCAACAATGTCTGCTCGGCGGTCGAGTACTTCCGCAAGCTCGGCGGCAATGTCGGCGTCGCGGGCCTTGTGATCAACAAGGACGACGGCACCGGCGAGGCGCATGCCTTTGCCGAGGCCGCGGGCATCCCCGTGCTCGCCTCGATCCCCGCGAATGACGAGCTGCGCCGGAAATCCGCGAATTACGAGATCGTCGGCCGGCCGGATGGCGACTGGGGCCCGCTCTTCGCCGAGCTCGCCGAGAACGTCGCACTCGCGCCGCCGCAGCGCCCGACGCCGCTCTCCCAGGACGGGCTGCTCGCGCTCTTCGACGGCAAGGACACAGGCGCCGGTGTCGTGCTCGAGCCGGCCACCGCGGCGGATATGCGCGGCGGCAACCTCGTCGAGCGGGCCTCGCTCGAAGTGATCTACGACGACGCGTGATGGGGGCCTGAGAGGATGGACGGCGATATCGACATCGCGAAGGCCGGGACGACCGATGGGCTCGGTTGCCATTCGGGCGCCGAGATGCGGGCGGCCGCCGAGGAGGCCGGCGCCTCTGAGATCCTCGCGCGCTACGCGGCCGACTATCCCAAGGGCCCGCACGACCAGCCGCAGTCGATGTGCCCGGCCTTCGGCTCGCTCCGCGTGGGGCTGCGGATGCGGCGGACGGCGTCGGTGCTGTCGGGCTCGGCCTGCTGCGTCTACGGCCTCACCTTCACGAGCCACTTCTACGGCGCGCGGCGGACGGTCGGCTACGTGCCCTTCGACAGCGAGAGCCTCGTCACGGGCAAGCTCTTCGAGGACATTCGCGACGCGGTCTTCGAGCTGGCCGATCCGGAGAAGTACGACGCCATCGTCGTGACCAATCTCTGCGTGCCGACCGCGTCGGGCGTGCCGCTCCGGCTGCTGCCGAAAGTGATCGACGGCGTGCGCATCATCGGCATCGACGTGCCGGGCTTCGGCGTGCCGACCCATGCCGAGGCGAAGGATGTGCTCGCCGGCGCAATGCTCAACTATGCACGGCTCGAGGCCGAGAATGGCCCCGTGCAGGCACCGGAGGGCGGTCGCGACAGCCGCCCGACGGTCACCCTTCTGGGCGAGATGTTCCCCGCCGACCCGGTGATCATCGGGCGGATGCTGGCGCCGATGGGCCTCGCGGCCGGACCGGTGGTGCCGACGCGCGAATGGCGTGAGCTCTACGCGGCGCTCGACGGCGCCTGCGTGGGGGCGATCCACCCCTTCTACACCGCCTCGATCCGCGAATTCGAGGCGGCGGGGCGTCCGGTGATCGGCTCGGCGCCGGTGGGGCGCGACGGCACGGTCGCGTGGCTCGAGGCGGTCGGCCAGGCCACCGGCGTCGCGCGAGCACAGATCGATGCGGCGAAGAACGCGATGGGCGGCGCGATTGCGGGCGCTCTCGCGCAGGCGCCGATCCAGGGGCGGATCACGCTCTCGGGCTATGAGGGCTCGGAGCTTCTGGTGGCCCGGCTCCTCGTCGAGAGCGGCGCCGATGTCCGCTATGTCGGCACCGCCTGCCCCAAGACGCCGTGGTCCGAGCCCGACCGGCAGTGGCTCGAGGACAAGGGCATCGCCGTCACTTATCGCGCCTCGCTCGAGCAGGACCTCGCGGCGATGGAAGCCTTCGAGCCCGACCTCGCGATCGGCACCACGCCCGTCGTGCAGGCGGCCAAGGAGCGCGGGACCCCGGCCCTCTACTTCACCAACCTGATCTCGGCCCGCCCGCTGATGGGCCCGGCCGGGGCCGGCTCGCTCGCCGAGGTGGTCAACGGTGCGATCGCCGGCAAGGCGCGCATGGACTTCATGAAGGCCTTCTTCGAGGGCGTCGGCGAGGGCGAGACCGCAGGGGTCTGGCAGGGCGACCCCGTCACCCGCCCCGAGTTCCGCGCCAAGTATCAGAAGAAGCTCGAGAACGCCGCCAAGCGGGTCAAGCGCGAGGAGATGATCTGATGCCCGCCGACGCAGGAGGCAAATGATGCTTGTGCTGGATCACGATCGCGCCGGCGGATACTGGGGCTCGGTCTATGCCTTTACGGCGATCAAGGGCCTTCAGGTGGTGATCGACGGGCCGGTGGGCTGCGAGAACCTGCCGGTCACCTCGGTGCTGCACTACACCGACGCGCTGCCGCCGCACGAGCTGCCGATCGTCGTGACCGGCCTCGCCGAGGAGG
>CAYORO010000455.1:0-2267 GCA_964406355.1 uncultured Limibaculum sp. | reverse complement strand
CGCGCCCAACGATCCCGAGCTCAAGGTGCCGCACATGGGCTGGAACGAGCTGGTGTTCGGCGACCCGCACCCGCTGACCGGTGGACTCGAGCCCGGGGCGCACGCCTATTTCGTCCACTCCTACCACCTTCGCCCGCGCAACCCCGAGCACCGCATCGCCCACGTCCACCACGGCGAGATGGTCGCGGCGATCGTCGGGCGCGGGAACCGGGTTGGCACCCAGTTCCACCCCGAGAAGAGCCAGGAGACCGGGCTCACCCTGATCGGGAACTTTCTCACCTGGAAGCCCTGAGGGCGGATCGGCGGGCGATGGGCCCAGGCGCCCGCGCCGAGCCCCGCCCACCCACCCGCTCGACGCGGGCGCCCGGGCCGGCGCACACCACAGACGGAGACAAGGATGGACCTCGAGACCTGGATCGCCTTTGCGGTCGCCTGCGCGGTGGTGCTGGCGATCCCCGGGCCCACGGTGATGCTGGTGGTCGCCCAGGCCCTCGCGCGAGGTCGGGCAACCGGCTGGGCCACGGTGCCGGGCGTGGTGCTTGGTGACGCGGTGGCGATGACGGTCTCGCTGGCGGGCGCCGGGGCGGTGCTGGCGGCCTCGGCGACGCTCTTCACGGCGCTGAAGTTCCTGGGCGCGGCCTATCTCGTCTGGCTCGGGGTCCATCTCTGGCGCCACCCGCCGGACCGACTGGCTGCGGCGCCCGTGCGCCGGGGGCGGCTTTTCGGGCAGGCCTTCGTGGTGACCGCGCTCAACCCCAAGAGCATCGTGTTCTTCGTCGCCTTCGTCCCGCAATTCGTGGATCCCTCGGCTCCGCTGCTGCCGCAGGTGGTGATCCTCGAGGCGACCTTCCTGACGCTCGCCGGCATCAATGTGGCGCTCTGGGCAGTGGGAGCCGGGACGCTGCGCGCGCGGATCGGGCAGCCGTCGGTGCTGCGGGCACTCGGCCGGGCGGGCGGCGCCGCGCTGGTGGGGGCGGGCCTGCTCACCGCGGTCGCCCGACGCGCCTGAGGCCCCCACCCGCGCCCACTGGCCCTAGCCCTGCGGCCTGTCCCGCAGGGCGGCGCTGGCTCGGCGCATCTCGACGGACTTCTTGCGATAGACCGCGAGCAGCGCGCTGGCGTCCTGTGCGATCTCGCGCGCCTGGGCCGGGTCGCTCAGCCGGCACCCCTCGAAGTCGCGCCGGCGGCGATGGAGCGCGGTCGCGAGGAGGGCGAGTTCGCGCTCGAGCTGGGACCGATGCTGGCGGGCCTTCATATGGCGCTCGTCCATCCGGCGGGCCTCGGGGCACATGGCTGCGACGCCGTCAGGGCTCACGACATCGTGACCCTCATCCGCCACCCCTGCCGTCCCGAGGCCGGGGCGGGTCAGCACCGGCCACTCGTCGCCGAGGGGCCATTCCGGGGGCTCGGACAGCCCCAGCGACACCAGGGTCTTGGGTCCGGCCACCCCGTCCGGGAGAAGGCCGTGCCAGGTCTGATAGGCGATCAGGGCGCGCCGGGTGGCGGGGCAGAACTGGCCGGTGACCGAGAGCGGCGGTGTCGCCCCGGCGCCATTCAGCGCTTCCTGGAGCGCGCGCAGGTCACTGACCGCGGCCTCCCGCGCAAAGGTGGTCATCCTCTGGCTCCATCGGTGGTGTGGTGTTCTGCCGATGGTTACCCAAAGCGGGCGGGGTCGGATGTGATTTTTGTCATGATCGCCGTCAATGCGCCTCGGCCCAGCTCGCGCCCCTGCCGGCATCCACCACGAGCGGCACCGAGAGCTTGACCGCCGGCTCCGCCGCCTCCTCCATCACGCGGCGCACCAGCGCGACAGTGTCGTCGGCCTCGGCCTCCGGCACCTCGAAGAGCAGCTCGTCATGCACCTGGAGCAGCATCCGCCCCGAGAGCCCGGCCTCGGCCATCGCTCCGGGGATGCGGATCATCGCGCGCCGGATCACATCGGCCGCCGTGCCCTGGATCGGGGCGTTGATCGCCGCGCGCTCGGCAAAGCCGCGGCCCGGGCCCTTCTGGGTGATGGTCGGCGTGTGGATGCGCCGGCCGAACAGCGTCTCGACAAAGCCCCTCTCGCGCGCCCCGCGCTTGGTGTCGTCCATATAGTCGCCGATGCCGGGGAACTTCTCGAAATAGGCGGTGATGAAGGCCTGGGCGGCCTCCCGCGGGATGCGCAGAATGTTCGAGAGCCCGAAGGCCGAGATGCCATAGATCACGCCGAAATTGATCGCCTTGGCACGGCGCCGGACCATCGGCTCCATCCCCTCAACAGGCAC
>CAYORO010000454.1:0-2278 GCA_964406355.1 uncultured Limibaculum sp. | reverse complement strand
ACGATCCAGCAATGGCTGCACGACGCGGCCGATGAAGGCCGCGGCCGGCTCTGCATCCCGCTCCATCCCGACGTCGATGAAGTCCGCGTGACATCGACGGGCGGCGATTGCGGCTATGGCCGCGGCGATGTCAGCGCAACGGCCAGCCAACCCGGGCGCGGGACGGTGCTGCGGCGATCGGCGGGCGGTGCTTCCGCTTTGCTTCCGGGCTGCCATGCCACCATCGGCAACGAGGCGACAGGCATCGTCGCCTATGGCGGCGTCGCGGTCGATTTCGCGGACGGTCACACCTTCGGCGACAGCTACGCCCGCGATTACTTCTACGGCGTCTACGATGGACACACGAGCGGCCGAGTGCGCCCCTTCGGCGCCGGTGTCGCCGCGATCAGCCAGTTCAACACCTACCGCTACCGCGTCGAGATCATGGCTCGCGGCCGGGACGACTGGACGTGGGGCAATCCAGAGGAGAATGGCAAATGACCCGTCCCGGCTTGCTGGGCGCCTGTGCGCTCGTGGCGCTCGGCCTCTCGACCGTATCCGTCACCGTACCGCCGGCTCACGCGATCACCGTCTTCGATCCCGCGAACTACGGGCAGAACCTGCTCACCGCCGTCAATACGCTGCGCCAGATCAACCAGCAGATCCAGCAGCTCGCCAATGAGGCGCAGATGCTGGTCAATCAGGCGCGCGATCTGACCAGCCTGCCGAGCTCCATTGCCGGCGAATTGCAGGCCTCGCTTGGCGCCGTCGACGGGCTGATCCGTGACGCGCAGGGGATCGCCTATGACGTCGCCGAGATTGACCGGGAGTATCGCCGGCTCATTCCGGAGGAATATGCAGCGGGCGTTGCGACGTCACGGATCGTCCAGGACGCGCAGGAGGCCTGGCGCATGGCGCGCGAAGGGTTCCGGCATAGCCTGCAGATGCAGGCCGAGGTGGTCGGGCAGGTGCGGGTGGATGCCAGCGCCCTCGACCGACTGGTCGCCGAGAGCCAGGCCGCGGTCGGCAACCTGCAGGCGGTGCAGGCCGGCAATCAGCTGACCGCGCTCGCCACCAAGCAGGCGATGCAGCTCCAGACCCTGCTCGCAGCCTCCGCCCGCGCCGATGCGCTTGAAAGCGCCCGCGCCGTCGCCGCTCGCGAACAGGCGCGCGCCCGGTTCGAGCGCTTCATGGGCGGCGGCAGCAGCTACGGCGGCTGATGATGATGAAACAGAGCACAGCGAGGCAAGCGCGACCGCGCGTCGGTAGGTCAGGCCGCCCCCGCGGAGCCGCGCGGCCCTCTGCCGCGCCGGCGCGAGCGAGACAGATCCATGGATGATGTCGGGGTCATTGACCGGTTCACCGAGACCTTCGTCACCTATATCGATTCCGGTTTCGGCCTCCTCGGCGGCGATGTCGCCTTCCTGACGACGATCCTGATCGGCATCGACATCACGCTGGCGGGGCTGATGTGGGCGCTGGCCGACGACAAGGCTGTGATCCCGGCGCTTCTGAAGAAGGTGCTCTATGTCGGCGCCTTCGCCTTCATCCTGAACAATTTCGCGTTTCTCGCGGACGTGATCTTCGAGAGCTTCGCGGGTCTCGGCCTCCAGGCGACCGGCGCAGCCCTGTCGACGGCCGATCTGATGCGGCCCGGCTTCGTTGCGCATACAGGCTTCGAGGCGGCGCAACCACTCCTCATCGAAGCGAGAGACCTCGTGGGACCGATCGCGTTCTTCGAGAACTTCATTCAGATCGTTGTCCTGCTGGTCGCCTGGATTATCGTGCTGCTGGCTTTCTTCATCCTGGCGATCCAGCTCTTCATCACCATCCTCGAATTCAAGCTGACCACTCTCGCGGGCTTCGTCCTCGTGCCCTTCGCGCTCTGGGGAAAGACGGCGTTCCTGGCTGAGCGCGTGCTCGGCAACGTGATCGCGGCGGGCATCAAGCTGATGGTGCTCGCCGTCATCGTCGGCATCGGCTCGACCCTCTTCGGCGCCTTCGCCGCGTCCTTTGCGGGTGGCGACATCACCATCGAACAGGCGCTCTCGACCGTGCTCGGCGCGCTCGCGATCTTTATGCTCGGCATCTTCGGTCCCGGCATCGCCGCCGGGCTGGTCTCGGGCGCGCCGCAGCTCGGCGCCGGCGCTGTGGTCGGCTCGGCCGCCGGCCTCGCGATCGGCGGTGCTGCCGCCGGCGGCGCGGCCCTTGGCGGCGCGCGCGCGCAGGCGGCGGGCGGGGGCGCCGCGACCCGGGCTGCCTCCACGATGGCCGGCGGGGCGACCAGTGCCTACACGCT
>CAYORO010000453.1:0-2279 GCA_964406355.1 uncultured Limibaculum sp. | reverse complement strand
TGGCGACCTCGGCGGTCATCGGATGGGTGTTGGCCCGGCCGCGGATGCCGTCGGTTCCGAAGAGTTTTCTGCTCATCGCCGTTCGGTCTCCCTCTGGGCGGCATGGGGTGGGGCGGCCATCGCGGGCCGGCGCGGCGGGTGGAGGGCGCTCCACACATCGAGCGCCTCGCGCGTGGCGCGGACATCGTGGACGCGGAGGATATGTGCCCCCTTGCCGGCGGCATGGAGCGCGGCGGCAACGGATCCGGCCACCCGGTCCGCCGCCTCGGCGACACCGGACAGCGTGCCGATGAAGCGCTTGCGCGAGACGCCGACCAGCAGCGGGCAGCCAAGAGTGAGGAACAGCGGCAGGCCGGCGAGCAGCGCGAGATTGTGCTCGAGTGTCTTTCCGAAGCCGATGCCGGGGTCGACGGCCATTCTGTCCCTCGTGATGCCGGCGCTTTCCGCCGTCGCGACACGCTCTGACAGATAATCGTAAACGTCGAGTAGAACGTCCGGGTAGTGCGGGTCGTTCTGCATGGTCTGCGGGTCGCCGCGCGCATGCATCAGGCAGAGCGCCGGCGCTGTCGTCGCGACCGAGAGGCTCTGTGGATCGTGGGTTAGCGCGGAGACGTCGTTGAAGAGGGTCGCGCCGGCGGCGAGCGCGTCGCGCGCGATGGCGGCCTTGCGCGTGTCGACCGAGACGGGCACGCGGCAGCCCGCGGCCATGAGCCCTTCGATCACCGGGAGAACCCGGGCGCGCTCTTCGGCTTCCCCGATCGGCTCGGCGCCGGGACGGGTCGACTCGCCGCCGATATCGAGGATGTCGGCCCCCGCTTCGGCGAGCCCAAGGGCATGCTCGATGGCCGCCTGCGCGTCGGCCAGGCGCCCGCCATCGGAGAAACTGTCGGGGGTGACGTTGACGATCCCCATGATCCGCGGCCGGTCCATGGCGACCCCGGCGAGCGGAGCCCGCATCGCGGCTGCGCGCACGATTGCGAGTGCCGCATCCGGGACGAGCGCTTCCGCAGCGTCGATCGGCAGTCGTTCGGACCTGTGGCCGCGGCGCAGGACCAGCACCTCCGCAAAGGCGAGGCGGGCGCCGCCCAACCCCCGCGCGACGGGCGGATCGCCAGCCGCGGGCAGGGGCAGCAGGTAGGCGCGGTCCGTCGCGCGGTCGAGGCTTGCCATGACGGGATCGTGTTACCCCGCGCCAGTCAGGGCCGCAAGAGATTATTTAGCATCTATCAAATGTAATATTTTTCTTACTCATGCGTTAGAACGTATAATCTTGCGATCCACACCCAGCCGCTCTACCTTCCTCCCGAGCGGCGAACGCGGCGGGGTGTTTGCCAAGCGAACCGGCGGGGTAGGGCGCGCGATCGCCACGGTCCGCCATCGGGGACCGGTCGCCCGCGCGGCGGCAAGAGGGAGACACGAGCATGGCCAAGGCATTCCAACCGCAGGTTCTGACCGCGAATGATCTCGTCGAGGGCGACAGCGTGTTCTTCGGCACCGCCGGCTGGACGCGCCGGATCGCCGAGGCGCGCGTCGCCGCGACGCCCGAGGAGGCGCAGACCCTCGAGGATGCGGGCCGCCTCGCCGAGGCCGACAACGAGGTGGTCGGCCCCTATCTCGTGGCAGTCAGCGTCGAAGCGGGGCGCCCGGTGCCGGTCAGCCGTCGCGAGCGGATTCGAGCAGACCGCGAACCGACCTTCGCCTATGCTGCGCCTGCGCGGGTTGCCCGGGCCGCCTGAGGTCCGGCGGGCTCCGGCTCCACCCTTCCCCGCGCAGATGCTGGGAGACGGCGATGTATCGCTATGACGAGTTCGACCACCAGTTCGTGACCGAGCGGACGCGGCAGTTTCGCGACCAGGTGACACGGCGCCTCGCTGGCGAGCTGACCGAGGCCGAGTTCAAGCCGCTGCGGCTGATGAACGGCCTCTATCTCCAGCTCCACGCCTATATGCTGCGGGTTGCCATCCCCTATGGCACGCTCGGCGGGCGCCAGATGCGGATGCTCGCCGAGATCGCTGAGCGCTGGGACCGCGGCTACGGTCACTTCACCACGCGGCAGAACATCCAGTTCAACTGGCCGAAGCTGCGCGAGGTGCCGGACATCCTCGACGCGCTCGCCTCGGTCGAGATGCACGCGATCCAGACGAGCGGCAACTGCATCCGCAACGTGACCTCGGACCCCTATGCCGGCGTCGCGCCCGACGAGGTCGAGGACCCGCGGGTCACCGCCGAGGTGATCCGGCAGTGGTCCTCGCTCCATCCGGAATTCACCTTCCTCGGGC
>CAYORO010000452.1:0-2296 GCA_964406355.1 uncultured Limibaculum sp. | reverse complement strand
ACTACAAGCTGTCCGCCGAGTGACATGCGCGCTACGACGCGATGTCTGCGCATTGGCGCGAACTGAGAGTGGCTGTGGATGCCCTGGCTGGGCTTCGGGGGAACGCCGATGACGCCTGAGCTCAAGCGCACGGTGTCGGAGTATCTGCGCGACGTCGCGCGTGTGATGCGTGCCGGCGGTCATGATGAGAGCGAGATCGAGGTTGTGATCGCCGCGCTCGAAGAACAGATCGCCGAGCGCGCGCTGCGTGATCCCGACTTTGCGGCCACGCCGGCCACGCTGTTGGCCCGCCTCGAGCCGGTCGATGCGTTTGCCGCAACGTCTTCGGCGGGGGAGCCTCCGGGCAGCACCGCTCGCGAGCTTGGCCGTCGCGGGAGGCAGTCGTTCGCCGCGGGGATCGCCGGGGGAGGCTTTGTCCTTGCCATCTCGGTGCTCCTTTGGAGCGTCTGGCCGGCTGCCCCAGAGCGCGGAGCGTCACGGGCGCCCGCTGCTTCCGGCTCACAAGCGCTGCGAAGCACGCCGTCCTCCGACACCGCCGGCGACATCCTGCGAGGAACGCTGATCGCGCCCGAGCGAGACTGGGCCTACACGATCCGCCTTCCGTCCGGCGCCATGGCGCCGGGATCGCGCCAGCTCATTGTCATCGATCCGGGCGGTAGCGCCGATCCGGCGTCTCTGTCGGTTCCAGGTTACGACGGAGCGCGATGGGTCCTCGTCCAACCCGATCGGCTCGAGCCCGGCTGGACGATCGACCCGGAGACGCCGCCCGCCGTCCTCGACGCCATCGCGACAGCGGTCGCGGAACGCCTGGAGATCGAGCCCTTCGAGACTGTCCGCATCGAGCCCTGAGAACGGCCAAACAGCCGACAAAGCCCCCCCAAACAAAGCCAACTACTACGCAATACGAGGTTAAAGGATGCTCCTGATCGAGAACGGCAGCAAGATCTATGCGGCGGACACCCTCTCGGGCCCCTTCGTCCTCGCAGCACTTCTACCCGGCAGGCTCGAAGCATTGGCGGCCGCGCCGGATGGACGGCTCTACGGGTTCGACGACGGTCTGCTCGTCACGGTGGATCTCGCTGCGGAGAGAACGGTGCCCGTTGCCCGCAGCAGCGACCGCGTGGCTCAGAGTATCGACGCCCTGGCGATCGACGAGCAGGGGCGCGCCTTCGCCGCGGTCACCGGCGTCGAGAGTGGGATCTACCGCGTCGACCTGGCGACGGCGGACTTTACGCTGATCCCTGGAACGGAACCGCTGTTCGCCTCGGCACTGACCATGCTGGACGGAGTTCTCTATGCAGCGTCGGCGCGCGAACTGATCGCCCTCGATCCCGAAAGCGGTGCGATCCTATCGACGAGAGACCTTCTCGTCAGCGATGCCGTCGGTGCGCTCACAGGGAGTGACGGGCGCCTCTACGCCTTCACGCTAGACAAGGTCGTGGAACTTGACCTCGATACCGGTCAAGGGACGACGATCGTTGAGGACGTAAGTGAGCTCGTCGTCAATGACCGCGTGCTTCGGTTCGTGGCAGGTGACGCGACCCCTGTGCCGGGCGAAACCGGCATGGGGCTCTCTGGAGCAGAGGTCCGTGAAGTCGCACTCCTCTACGAGGCTGGTCTCGATCGCGACGGCAACATTGACAAGGCAGGGCTGAATTTCTGGATCGACCAGCGTGAGGCAGGCCTCTCGATGACTGACATGGCCTTCTTCTTCCTCGAGTCAGCTGAGTTTGTGGACAAGTTCGGGCCTGTCGAGGCGCTCTCGGGCGAGGACTATATCGACCTGCTCTATGACAACGTGCTCGACCGCGAGGGCGATGCGGCAGGCATCGCCTTCTGGAACGAGATTGCGGCTCGACCCGGCGTCGACCGCGCCCAGATCCTCCTCAGTTTCGCCGTAAGCGTTGAGAACGGTGAGGGCAGTCAGTTCCTCACCGGGCTCACGGAAATCACCCCGGGATTGTGGGATTTCGTGTAATAACGGGCGCTTAGGGGCGAGTGAGGGACGGCCGGTCGGGCACATCTGGCTTGCCCGTTGCTCAACGGCGCCACTGAGTCTCGCACGATAAGGGGCGCCAATGACCGCAGCTAGAACCCCGCATGTCGGCGGTAGCCCCCCTCAGCTAACTTCGGGCCGCACGCGCATATCGCCATTGCTTCAAATGAATGCCGGACAGTCTGCTACCCGCCCGTTGCGCCGAAGACGCCTTCCAACTTTCGCACTTGCAGCGAAGGTCGGCTTCAGCAGTCTCCGATGTTATGGCGCGCGTGTGCAACGAATGACTGCTAACCGCCA
>CAYORO010000451.1:0-2305 GCA_964406355.1 uncultured Limibaculum sp. | reverse complement strand
GCGATCCGCGCGATGTAGCAGCAGGTGGTCACCACGCCGCGCCGGCCGCCGCCAACGATCAGCGGCCGGTCGGCCAGCTCGGGCCGGTCGCGCTTCTCGACCGATGCGTAGAAGGCGTCGCAGTCGACATGGGCGAGCGCGAGACTGGCGAGTTCGGCATGTGCCAGGACACGCGGGCTAGCGCAGGCCGGACAGCGGCCCGCGCTGTCGGTCTCACGCCAATCTAGGCAGTCGCGGCAGAGCGCGGGCACCGTCCCCTCCGTCGCCGTCTGTTCGCGCAGTCTATCGCGCCGGGCGCTCGGGCGCAGCCCTCTCAGCGCGGGGCGATCTCGGCCAGCACCGCGGCTGCGGCGGCGCGAGGGTCGGCCGCGCCCCAGATCGGACGCCCGACAACGATGTGGTCGGCCCCCGCCGCCAGCGCTTCGGCCGGCGTCGCGAGGCGCTTCTGGTCGCCGGCCGAGGCGCCGCGGGGCCGGATGCCGGGCGTGACGATCAGCCGGCCCTCCGCCTCGGGCAGGGCGCGGATCGCGGCTGCCTCCTGTGCCGAGGCCACGACGCCGTCGGCCCCGGCCAGAAAGGCCCGCCGCGCGCGCTCGACCACCAGATCGGCCATCGCACCCGGGCGGATCAGCATGGCGTCGAGGTCGTCCCGGTCGAGCGAGGTCAGAAGCGTGACCGCGAGGATCCGCACCGGCGCGGCACCCCGCCCCTCGCAGGCCGCCGCCACCACCTGCGGATCGCCATGCACGGTGAGGAGGTCGAGATCGAAGGCCGAGAGCCCGCGCACCGCCGCCTCGACGGTTGCGCCGATATCGAAGAGCTTGAGGTCCAGGAAGACGCGCTTGCCGCCCTCCATGAGCTCCATGGCGAGCGCGAGGCCACCGCCCGTCAGCATCCCGAGACCGATCTTGTAGAAGCCCACGGCCGGCCCGATGCGCGCGGCCAGCGCCGCGCCCTCCACCGCGGTCGCAACGTCGAGCGCGACGATCAGCCGTTCGTCAGCCATTTGGTCGACCATGGGGGGTTCGGATCCTCTGCATCGGGTCTCCGCGCAGCTCAGCGCGGCGCCACCTCGTCGATCACCACATCGACCGCGAACCCGCCTCTGCGGAGGGGCATGATCTCGAGCCGCGGCGCGAAGCCCTGATAGGGGTCGGCCACGGCGAGGCGCTGTTCTGCCGCCCGGACCAGCCGGTCGATCTCCCGCTCGCGCCACACCGCCGCGACCAGGCGGCACTCCGCGCGCGCGAGGTTCGAGGCCTCGCCGCTCCGATCGCCGCAGCGTGAGGCTCCGGCCGCCGCCAGCGCTTGGGCCTGCGCGCGCAGCCGGCCCGCCGCGATCGAGGCCAGCGGATCGCCGCTCGCCTGCCAGCGGGCGATCGAGGTCTCCATCCGGGCCGCGGTCTCGATCCCGATCGTGTCGGCCGCGAGCGTGAGACAGGCGGCGCGCGCCACCGGCAGAGTCTCGGCACGGCAATGAAGCGCGCTGCCCCGAGCCACGTCGGGCAGGGCGGGCAAGAGGATCGCAGCGAGCAACGCGGCAAGGCGGAACATGTGACCAACTCCATCGGCAGTTACGCATGGGTTCACAGTGTGCGCAATGCTTGCGGCGGGATAGCGGCACTCCCATCTTGACTTTTGGGCGCGGGCCAGCCGGACGCGCTCTCTCGCCGACCTGCCGCAGGGTGCCGATGATCGGGCCGGCGGCTGTTGCGCTCATGAAGGAGGCAGTTCTTGGATCTCGAGAAATTCACCGATCGCGCCCGCGGGTTTCTGCAGGCCGCCCAGACCATTGCAATGCGCGAGGGGCACCAGCGGCTCGGGCCGCTCCACCTCTTGAAGGCGCTGCTGGACGATGCGGAGGGGCTGGCGGCCAATCTGATCGGCCAGGCGGGCGGCGACAGCACGGCCGCACTTGCGGGCACAGAGGCCGCGCTTGCGAAGGTTCCGCGGGTCTCGGGCGGCGACGGGCAGATCTACATGGATCAGGGGCTCGCCCGGCTCCTCGACGAGGCACAGCAGATCGCGACCAAGGCCGGCGACAGCTATGTGACGGCCGAGCGGCTGCTGCTCGCGGTCGCGCTCGCCAAGGGCACGGAGGCGGCCAAGGTGCTGGAGAGCGCGGGGCTCCGCCCGCAGCCGCTCGAGCAGGCGATCGCGGCGCTGCGCAAGGGCCGCACGGCCGACAGCTCGGGCGCCGAGGAGGGTTATGACGCGCTCAAGAAATACGCGACCGACCTCACCGAGCGGGCGCGCGAGGGCAAGATCGACCCGGTGATCGGGCGCGACGAGGAGATCCGCCGCA
>CAYORO010000450.1:0-2331 GCA_964406355.1 uncultured Limibaculum sp. | reverse complement strand
GGTGAGCGCCAGATCGTCGTCGACTGCGACGTGATCCAGGCCGATGGCGGCACGCGCACGGCCTCGATCACCGGTGGCTGGGTGGCGCTCTGGCTCGCGGGCGAGCGCCTCTTGCGCCGCGGCGAGGTGATGGAGAACCCGATCCGCGAGCACGTCGCCGCGATCTCCTGCGGGGTCTACAACGGCACGGTGGTGCTCGATCTCGACTATGCCGAGGACAGCGAGGCCGGCACCGACGCCAATTTCGTCATGACCGGCGCGGGCGGGATCGTCGAGGTGCAGGCCTCGGCCGAGGGTGCCGCCTTTTCCGATGCCGAGCTGACGGGCATGCTGGGGCTCGCGCGGAAAGGGATCGGCGAGCTGGTGGCGGCGCAGCGCGCGGCGATCGCCGCGGCGGAGATATGAGGCGCCGGCTCGCCGCGGGCCGGCTGGTGGTCGCGACGCACAACGCCGGCAAGCTCCGCGAGATTGCGGATCTCGTCCGGCCCCATGATCTCGAGGCGGTCTCGGCGGCCGAGCTCGGCCTGCCCGAGCCCGAGGAGACGGCCGACAGTTTCGAGGGGAATGCCCGGCTCAAGGCCGAGGCGGCCGCGCAAGCGACCGGCCTGCCCGCGCTCGCCGATGACAGCGGGCTCGCCGTCGAGGCGCTCGGCGGCGCTCCGGGGATCTATTCCGCGCGCTGGGCCGAGACGCCCTCGGGGCGCGACTTCGACCACGCGATGCGCAAGGTGCAGGAACAGCTCGACGCCGAGGAGGTTCCGGCCCCCCGGGTCGCGAGCTTCATCTGTGCGTTGGCGCTGGTCTGGCCCGACGGTCATTCCGAGCTTTTCACCGGCCGGGTGTCGGGACAGCTCATCTGGCCGCCGCGGGGCGGGAACGGGTTCGGCTATGACCCGATGTTCTTGGCCGACGGGATGAGCGAGACCTTTGGCGAGATCGAACCCGACGCCAAGCACGCGATCTCGCATCGGGCGCGGGCCTTCCGACAGCTCGTCGAGGGCTGTCTGCAGAGCGGCTGAGCCGAGCACCCGGGCCTTTATCTCGCCCCGGGCGCTCGGCGCGCCATGTTATCAGTTCATCATCTGCTTGAGTTTCTTCGACTTTGCATCGACTTCTTTCGTCAGACGTATGATGATCTTCTCGACGTCCTTGGCCATTTCCTTCTTAATTTTGGCAAAGTTTTTGACGACCTCTTGAGCCATTTTCTCGAAAAGGTCGAAATCCTGCTTCTCGGCTTTGCCAGCGCTCAGTTTTTTCACGAGAATTGCCATTTTCTTTTCTTGAACCGGAATAACGCTGGACAATTTTTTGTCGTCTTTGGCTTGATTTTTGATCTCTGCGAAGCATTTCGAGATCGCCGGTTTGATCGCGGCGGCCGTCGTCTTCTGTTCTTTCATCTTTGTCTTTTCGTCAGCGGCAGGTTTGGCAGGCATTTTCAAACTCCTATTGAATGGTTTCATTTTAGCGTTTCTAACAGTGTTGATGATAAGCGCGGTCCGTCCGATTGTCGAGAGCGGTCGTGCACCCCCCACCCTGGGAGCAATTGCCCATGACCCGCCGCCTGATCGCCTCGGGCTCGCCGTTCGAAGCCGAGTTCGCCTATTCCCGCGCCGTCGCCCTCGGAGATTGGTGCTTCGTCGCCGGCACCACGGGTGCGGATCCCGAGACCCGCGTGATGCCCGTGGACCCGGCCGAGCAGGCCCGCAACGCCCTCGCCACCATCGCGCGCGCCTTGTCCGAGGCAGGCTTTGCCATGGCCGACATCGTCCGCGTTCAGTACACGATCACCGAGCCCGCGGTGCAGGCGGCGATCGCACCCGCGCTCCGGGAGGCGTTTGCCGAGATCCGCCCGGCGGCGACCATGGTGATCGCGGGGCTGGTGGATCCGGCGATGAAGGTCGAGATCGAAGTGACCGCGCTGAAGGCGCCATGACCGCATCGCTGAGAGAGACCGCGGCGGACTGGAGGGCTGGCGGCTTCGGGGTCTATCTCCACTGGCCGTTTTGCCTCGCGAAGTGCCCCTATTGCGACTTCAACAGCCATGTCCGCGGGCGGTCGATCATGCCGCCTGGGAGGCGGCTCTGCTGGCCGAGATGCGCCATATGCGCGGGCTCACCGGGCCGCGGCGGGCCGAGACGGTGTTCTTCGGCGGCGGCACGCCCTCGCTGATGCGGCCTGCCACGGTGGCGCGGCTGGTCGAGGAGATCGACCGGCTGTGGGGGCTCGTGCCGGGCGCCGAGATCACGCTCGAGGCCAATCCGACCTCCGCCGAGGCGGAGAGCTTTCGCGGCTATGCGGCGGGCGGGGTCAACCGGCTCTCGATGGGGGTGC
>CAYORO010000449.1:0-2356 GCA_964406355.1 uncultured Limibaculum sp. | reverse complement strand
TGATCGCGCCCGAGGACATCATCGAGCAGTACGGCGCCGACACCGTGCGCGTGCTGGTGATGTCGGACAGCCCCCCCGAGCGCGATGTCGAGTGGACCGCGGCCGGGGTCGAGGGCGCCTGGCGGTTCATCCAGCGTCTCTGGCGGCTCGCGACCGAGGCCGAGATCGCGCCGATGGGCACGCCCGCGCCGGCGATGGGCGAGGCGGCGGCGGCGCTCCGCAAGATGACGCACAAGACGATTGCCGGGGTGACCGCGGATATCGAGGGCTTCGCCTTCAACAAGGCCGTTGCCCGACTCTACGAGTTCGCCAACACGATCCAGAAGGCCTCTGGCGCGGGCGCCGATCTCGCCTGGGCGCGGCGCGAGGCCTTCGAGGCGCTGGCGCGGCTGGTCAACCCGATGGCCCCGCATCTCGCCGAGGAGCTTTGGGAGCGGCTCGGCTACGAGACCATGCTGGTCGACACGCCCTGGCCGTTCCACGACGAGGACCTCGCGCGCGACGACCTGATCCGCCTGCCGATCCAGGTCAATGGCAAGAAGCGCGGCGAGGTCGCCGTGGCCCGCGACACCGATCAGGGCGAGATCGAGCGGCTCGCGCTCGCCGAGGCCAATGTCGCGCGGTTCCTCGACGGGCGGACGCCGCGCAAGGTCATCGTGGTACCGGGGCGGATCGTCAATGTCGTGGTCTAGGCGCACTCTCCTCGCTGCGGGTCTCGGCGCGCCCGTGCTGCTGACCGGCTGCTTCCGGCCGATGCTGGCGGAGGACAGCGCCGGCAGCGCCGCGCGCGGACGGATCGCGCTGCCGCCGGTCTCGGGGCGGCTCGGCTACCACCTGACGAAGCGGCTCGAGGACCGGCTGGGCGCGCCCAACCAGCCCGACCACCGCCTCGTCGTGGCGCTCGACACCGCCGAGACCGGCCTTGCAATCGCGCAGGACAACACGATCACCCGGCGCACGATCACCGCGACGGCGCGCTGGCGACTGGTCAAGGCGCCGGAGCCGCGCCCGGTTCTGGCCGGCACCGAGACCGCACAGTCGGGCTTTAACGCCACCACCTCGCTCTATGCAACCCGGGTCGCGCGCGAGACCATCGAGCGTCGCCTCGCCGAGGAACTGGCCGAGCGGATCGCGCGCGTGATCCTTGCCCGCGCCGAGGAGCTGGCGCCCGCGTGAGACCGGCGTGAGGCTCTCGGGCGCCGCCGCGCACCGCTTCTGCCGGGCGCCCGATGCGGGGCTCGCCGGGGCGCTGCTGCATGGGCCCGATGCGGGGCTCCTCTCGACACGGCGACGCGAGCTGACCGAGGCGCTGACCGGCGGCGATCCGATGCGCCTCGTGCGGCTCGACTGGGACGCGGTGCGGCGCGACCCGGCAGCGCTCGAGACCGCGCTCAAGGCACGCGCCTTCTTTGCCGACCGCCAAGTGGTGGTGATCGAGGCGGCCAAGGACGCGCTTGCGCCGATGCTCGCGCCGCTCGTGCCGGGCCTCGGGCCGGAGGATGCGTTCCTGGCCGTCACGGCGACGGGGCTGACGGCGCGCTCGACGCTGCGCAAGCTCTTCGAGGGCGAGCCGGTGCTCACGGCCGCTGCGCTTTATCCCGACCCGCCGGGTGCAGCCGAGCTCACCGAGCGGATCCGGGCTGCGGGCGGGCCGGCGCAGATCGCGCCCGAGGCGGCCGAGCGCCTTGCCGCCATCGCCGCCGAGACCGATGCCGGCAGCCTCGCGCGGTTCCTCGAGACCGTTGCGCTCCATGCCGACGGGGCGCGGGTCGAGGCGGCCGACATCGCGGCGCTGGCACCCGAGACGCTCCCGGCCGAGCTCGACGCGCTGATTGCCGCCGTCACCACGGGAGCGGCGGACCAGGTGGCGCCGCTCCTCGCGCGGCTCGCGGCCGGCGGCACGCCGGCGCCCCAGGCGCTCGGGGCGGTCGCGCGCCATCTCTCGCGGCTCTATCTCCACGGCGCGGGCGAGGGGCGCACGGGCCCGCCGGGGCCGCGGCGCGACGCCATGCTCGCCGGCCTCCGCCGCTGGCCGCTGCCCCGCCTTGAGACCGCCTGCCACGAGCTCTTCGAGGCCGAGCGCCGGCTCCGCCGCTCCGGGGCGAAGCCCGAGGCCGCGATTGCCGCCCGCGCGCTCGTCCGTGTCGCGATGATGGCGTCGCGATGATGGCGGGGCGCATCTGAGCGCGATCACCGATTCGGATCTTGCCGATCGCGCCCAAACCCCGTATGCGGCCGGCGCTTGCAGCAATCGGGCCGCCCAGAGGCCCCCGCAACCGGAGTGAGTCGATGGCGAAGGAAAAATTCGAGCGCACCAAGCCGCATGTGAACATCGGCACCATCGGCCATGTCGACC
>CAYORO010000448.1:0-2362 GCA_964406355.1 uncultured Limibaculum sp. | reverse complement strand
TGATGAACTCCATGCCCGCGGTCTCGGAGATCATCCGGGCGATGCGGTTGGTGTGGCCGCCGAGCTTGGTGTAGGAGGCGACCCGCTTCTTCAGCGAGCGCGCCTTGCCGACATAGAGAACCTCGCCCGCGCGGTCGGTCATGCGATAGACGCCGGGCTTGTCCTCGAGTGCACTGAGCGCGCGGCGGATCACCTCCGGGCCCGTCTCGCGGGGCTCGGGCGGGTCGATCTCATTCCGCGCGTTGATGGGTTGCTTCATGGATTCGGGGGTCGGCTACCCCGGAGAGCCCCGCCGCGCAAGGCCAAAACGGTCCCCCATTTCTGTGGATAAGCGTGTGGGGAAGCTGTTGGAGCGCGGCTCACCGGCTTGACTCTCCTTGGGTTTTCTCGGTCTGGTCAAAAATTAAGCAAAACTACAAGCTTATGATATCATTGAGAGAATTTCTTTACGGGTCCCCAAGATGTTGAAAATTCGGCGATTTTGTATCAGCGGTGTGACGTACAAGGCCCGAGTGGAAAACTACACCGAACCCGCCCGGCGTCAGGCTGAATGAGCGAAAAACTCAGACATCCACGCCCAGGATATCCGGTGTCTCCCAAGCGAGATGCTGGCCGCCATCGATCGCCAGCATCTGTCCGGTCAGCGCCTTGCAGGAGAGGATAAACCGCAGCGCCGCCACGATGTCCTCGGGATCGGCGCCGCGGCGCAGTGGGCAGGCCGCGCGCTGGCGGGCGAAATGCGCCTCGGACTGGCGCTCGGCGCGCAGCGTCGGCCCCGGCCCGATCGCGTTGACCCGCACCTTCGGCGCCAGCGCCTGGGCCGAGGTGCGGGTGAACATCCAGAGCCCGGCCTTGGCCACCGTGTAGGAGGCGAAAAAGGGCGTCGGCTTCCACACCCGCTGGTCGATCATGTTGACCACGACGGCCTGGGCCACCGGCTCGCCGGCCGCATCGGTCTGGGGCTCCGGCGCCTGCTGCGCGAAGTCCCCGGTCAGCCGCACCGGGGCGCGCAGATTGCTCTCGATCGCGCGGTCCCAGTTCGGGCGGTCCATGGCGCCGACGCGGTCGTCCTCGAAGATCGAGGCATTGTTCACCAGCACGCCGAGCGGGCCGCCCAGCGCCTCTTGCGCCCGCGCGACGAGCGTGCCGACCTCCGCCTCCGCGAGAAGATCCGCCTTCAGCGCCGCTGCCTCGACGCCATGGGCGCGGGCCTCGACCGCGGTCGCCTCGGCTGCCTCCGCCGAGCCGTTGTAGTGGAGCGCGACATCGTATCCGCTCGCCGCCAGGTCGAGCGCCATCGCACGGCCGAGCCGCTTCGCCGCCCCGGTCACCAATGCCCGCCTGTCCGCCATGGGATCTCCCCGCCTTGCGCCCTCGGGCGGACATAGCCGCTCCCGGCGGTCTTGCCAGCTGACCGACGGGCGTCAGCGGCGGCTGATGCCCTTGCAGTCGCACGGACGGCCGGCGATCCGGTGCACCCCGCAGACCGGGCAGCGCTCGGCATTGAGCGCGTCGATGCGTTGCGGTGTCCGCTTGGGGCCGATCACCGCGCGCTTCAGCAGGCGCCACCCGACCCACGCCGCGATCGCCAGGATTGCAAGTTTCGTCAGCATCTGCGCGCTCCTCGAGCCGCATCCACCACCGCCCGTGGCGCGGCACGCGGACGGTTCCGCTGCGGCCGCTATCCCTGTACACAGGCGCCCCTGAAGTGGCAAACCATGCCGCCGTAAGCTTTCCCTCATGCGGACCGGTTTCCGAAAACCGATGACCGACGATCCAGACCAGCCCGACGAGCCGGACGCGCCGGCACAGACCGACGAGCCGACGCTGAGGGCCGAGCTCTCGGCGCTCCGTGCGGAGCATCGTGCCCTCGACATCGAGATCGACGAGATGCAAGAGCAGACCCCCGTGGACCGGATCGCGGTGCAACGGCTCAAGAAGCGCAAGCTCCTGCTGAAGGACCGCATCGCGCGGCTCGAGGACCAGATCTACCCCGACATCATCGCCTGAGCGCGCGAGCCGGGACATAGCGAGGAGGACGCGCGATGGCGCCGAGTGTGGGGATCGTCATGGGCAGCCAGTCGGACTGGCCGACGATGCGGGTGGCGGCGGAGACGCTCGAGACGCTCGGGATCGCCCATGAGACGCGCATCGTTTCGGCCCATCGCACGCCCGACCGGCTGTTCGCCTATGCCGAGGGCGCGGCGGCGCGCGGCCTTGTCGCGATCATCGCAGGTGCCGGAGGGGCGGCGCATCTGCCCGGGATGCTGGCCGCCAAGACGCGGGTGCCGGTGCTCGGCGTGCCGGGCGAGAGCCGCGCGCGCCAGGGCCTCGACAGCCTGCTCTCGATCGTCCAGATGCC
>CAYORO010000447.1:0-2364 GCA_964406355.1 uncultured Limibaculum sp. | reverse complement strand
GGTCGAGATGAACGGCGCGCTCTATCTCGCCGACCTCCTCGGCGGGCAGAAGACCGGGCTCTTCTTCGACCAGCGCGCAAACCACGCCGCCGTGGCAGGCCTCAGGCCCCGTGCCGTCCTCGACGTCTTCTCCCATGTCGGCGGGTTCGGTCTCGCCTGCCTCGCGGGTGGCGCCGAGCGCGTGGTGGCGGTCGACAGCTCCGCACCCGCGCTTGCCCTCGCCGAGGCGGCCGCGGCGCGCGCCGGCCGCGCCGCGCGCGACGAGACGCGGCGGGCGGATGCCTTCGAGGCGATGGCCGCCAGCGCCGCTGCGGGCGAGCGCTTCGCCATGGTGGTCTGTGATCCTCCGGCCTTTGCGCCGCACAAGGGCGCGCTCGAGGCCGGGCTCCGCGCCTATGAGAAGACCGCGCGGCTCGCCGCCCGGCTCGTGGAGCCCGACGGGTGGCTCGTCCTCTGTTCCTGCTCGGGCGCGGTCACGGCCGAGGCGCTCCGCGAGGCGTCCGTGCGCGGCATCCGCGTGGCCGGCCGCACCGGCGCACTGGTCCAGTCGGGCCGCGCAAGCCCCGACCATCCGCAACACATGGCGCTCCCCGAGACGGGCTATCTCAAGGCGCTGTTCTTTCGGCTCGAATGACACCGCCCGCAACGGTCTTCCTCGACGCCTGCGTCCTCTTTCCGCCGCTGATGCGACGGCTGCTGCTCGGGGCCGCCGCGGCCGGGCTCTATGCGCCGAGATGGTCGGCCCGTGTGCTGGATGAGTGGCTGATCGCGACCGCGCGAAAAGCGCCCGAGGCGTTTGCGGAGGCCGAGACGGCGCGCGCCGAGATGGCCATCCGGTTTCCCGAGGGCGAGGTGGCGGCCCAACCCGATCTCGAGGCGGGGCTCGCGCTGCCGGACCCCGCGGACGCCCATGTGCTCGCGGCCGCGGCCGGGGCGGGCTGCAAGATCCTCCTCACGCTCAATCTCCGCGACTTCCCACGCCGAGCGGTCGATGCCCATGCCATCGAGCTCCGCCACCCGGACGGATTTCTCTGGGAGCTCTGGTCCGGCGACCCGGTCGCCATGGAGCCGGTCCTCGCCGCCACCCTGCCCGACCGGACACCGACCGAGCGCCGCGCCCCGCTCAAACGCGCCCGGCTCGCCCGCTTTGCCAAGGCCCAGGCGGGGTCCGTCGGGTCCTGAGCGACGGGCGGGCGGGCGCGCCGGAGGCGTCATATATCCGATACATAACCGTCGCAAAAGCGTGTTCTGCCCAAGCTAGGAAGCTCCTGCACAGCGCGGAGGGCAGGTGTGCTCATCGAGTTCAAGGGCCTGAGCAAAGCATTCGGCACCGCCCGCGCCGTCCGGAACTTCACCGCGACCATCGACAAGCCGATCATGCTCGGGGTGATCGGCCCCTCGGGCGCCGGCAAGTCGACGCTGCTCCGGATGATCAACCGCCTGACGCCCGCCACCCATGGCGAGGTGCTGATCGACGGCACCAACATCCTCAAGCTCGCCGGTCGGGCCAAGCGCGACTGGCAGCGCGACTGCGCGATGATCTTCCAACAGTTCAACCTGGTGCCGCGCCTCGATGTCGTGACCAATGTCATGCTCGGCCGGCTGAACGGCACCTCGACGCTCGCCTCGCTCTTCGGTGTGTTCAAGCGGCGCGACCTCGACGATGCGCTCGCCGCCCTCACCCGCCTCGGCATCGAGGAGCACGCGATGAAGCGCGCCGAGGCGCTCTCGGGCGGCCAGCAGCAGCGCGTGGCGATCGCGCGCGCCCTGATGCAGACGCCGAAGCTGATCCTCGCCGACGAGCCGATCGCCTCGCTCGATCCGCTCAACGCCGACATCGTGATGAAGGCGCTGCGCAAGATCCACGAGGAGGAAGGCATCACGGTGATCTGCAACCTGCACACGCTCGACACCGCCCGCACCTATTGCGAACGCGTGATCGGGATGCGCCTGGGCGAGATCGTGTTCGACGGCCCGTCCGCCGCGCTCACCATGGACGCCGCACGCGACATCTACGGCGCCGGCGAGGCGTTCCGCGAAGCCGCGACCTCGACGAGCCTCGAGGCGCTCGACGCACCGGAGCCCGCCGCCCGTCCCGCCACTGCCTGAAACGCTTGACCCGGTCGGCAGCCTGCCGGCCTGACATCTGGAGAGGGAGAGACCCCATGACCATCAAAACCCTGATCGCGGCCGCGGCCGCCGGCCTCGTCGCCACCGCGGCGATTGCCCAGGACGGCGAGCTCAGCCGCACCGTCGAGGACCGCGACCTCGGCATCACCGAGTTCCGCATCGGCATCCTCGGCGGCGAGACCGCCTCGGACCGCCTGCGCAACAACGAGTGCCTGCGCGCCAAGGTCGAGGCGC
>CAYORO010000446.1:0-2377 GCA_964406355.1 uncultured Limibaculum sp. | reverse complement strand
CGTCGTAGCCGAGCCCTCGCAGCTCCTCGAAGATCCGAGTGAGCGTCAGGCGCTCGCGCGCCGGCCGCGCCGCGTTGGTCGCTAGCAGACGATCGAGATCATCCCGCCATTCCGAGCCACCTTGGACTCCTTGAGCCACCAATGGCTCGTTACGTCGCCTTGTCGCGCAGCACCGAAACAAGGCCGTCGAAAGCGGCTTGCTCCTCGGGCGTGAGGGCGGTGATGGCTGTCGAGCGCGCCGCATAGCGAACGGCTTCCTCAATGGCATGCGTATCCTTGGGTGCAACCAGCCCGGCGAGTTCCATAAGCCGCGCCTGCGAGACATCGAAGATCTCCGACAGCCGCCAGATCGTGCGCAGCTCCGGTTCGTGATGGGCATCCTGTTCGATGCTCATGATCTCACCGACCTCGATATCGGCGTCATCGGCGAGCTTCTCGATCGACCAGCCGCGCCGACGGCGGGCCATATTCACAAAGCGGGCGAAGGCCAAGCGGGTTTCCTCGCCGCGGAGCCAGAAGGCTTCAGCGGGAACATCGGGACGGGCGGCGAGAGGACCGGCGCCGGGTGTCGACGTCTCGTCGAGCGCAGCCCGGGCAAGAATCCAGTCAGCCGTAGTGCTGTAGGTCATTGCGCTTCTCCTCATAAAAACGCCCTGGCCTCGTCCGTGGCGATCTCGAAGTAAGGCAGACGCCCCTGATACTCGCCCGGATCGGTGCCAAGATTGGTGAAGCCGCAGCGTTCGTAGAAGGGTACCGCCTGCGGCAGGGAATGAAGGCCGACACGTCCGTGGAAGCCTTCATCGAAACTTCTCTGGATCGCTGTCCGGATCAGCACTTGGCCGGTGCCGCGATAGAGCGGCGGGTCGGCATAGGGTTCATTCCAGTTCCAGGGAGCAATCTCGAGGTAATCGACATAGACTAGTGGCTTGCCGGCCTGGCCCTCAAGACGGGCCATGCGACTTGCCAGATCGAGCCGCATCAGGCCTTGCGTCACATCCCGACACACCAGACTGTAGCCGGTATGGCTGAGCAGGCCTCGAACCTCGTCGATTTTCGCGCGCCAGTCCCAATGCCAGCTCTGCGGCCAGTCAACGGATTGCCGGGTCACCCCACCGTCGGCGAGCCGCCGGAGATACGTTTCGAGTGTCCGGCGCCATTGGAACTGCCAATCCAGCAGCTGACGCTCACCGATGGTGTCGAGCAGTTCGGCCTCAACCGGCTGCCGCGAGGCCGCATCGAGGATGAAGACGGAATACGATGTCATAGCATCATGATCTCCGCCTTCTCCTTGGTCTGATCGTCCTCGAAATACAGCTTGCCGCCACGCGCCACCCGGGTGTCGATCATCTGGTAGAGGCGCAAGGCCTGCCGCATCACACCTGTCTTGCTAAGGTCCTTCTTGGCGCACAACGCCTCAAGGGTACTCATCTCAGCCTCAGTGAGGTTGAGTGTCATGGTTTTCTTGCTCATGGCGATCCTCGTAGTCACCCACGCTAGATAGCCATAATCTCCCCATTTGTCAATCAAAAAATAGCCATCCTATGGCTATCCAAGATGGCTATCGCCATGGCGTACGACCAGTGGCCCGAGAGGCACCACGATCTAGAAGCCTGTCACCAAGAAGAAGATTCTTAGAAGACGCGCTTCCGCTCCGTCGGAATGATGCTCGTACCGCGCCCGCTCCGGTAGTTTGCCTGTACGGATGGACAGAGGTCAGCGATGCATCTCGAGAACCGCGACGTCGGATACGCTCTCGCGCGCCAGATCGACGAGATGCTCGTGATGGGTGAACATGATCGCCTGGCCTTCGCGTCCGAGCTCGGAGCAGAGTTTGAGCGCCTCGCTCGCCCGCGCGTTGTCGAAGGTCTCCATGATGTCGTCCAGGATCATTGGAAGTGGGCCGGCCTCGCGGACGAAGCTGCGGTATCCCGCCAGGCGGAGCGCAAAGTAGAGCTGTCCCATGGTGCCAGATGACATCCGCTCGACATGCACGACCTCGCCATCTGCCGTCGTTCCGACCAGTTTCTCGCCCTGATCGTGCGTCCATGCTTCGACATTCTTCCAGGCCGGGGCGGTCATCGCGACGAAAGCGTCGCGAACGTCGTCGAGCATCGTGCTGCGCCGCTCCCCGGCCAGGCGCCTGAGCGCCTCACGCGCGACGAAATCGCCGATGCGCCGGACCGCCGCCTGGCGCGCGCCATGTCTCAGTTCTTCCTGAAGAGTTGCCTGTTCGGCGATCAGCGCCGAGGGATCGGCGGCGGCGTGGGCCTCGTCATAGTGGCGCCGCGCCTCCTGCCGCAGATCGCGCGCCATATCCCGCTCGCGGTCGTGTCTCGGTTCTGGTGGAATTTCCCGAACGGCGTTCTCCGAGCATGGC
>CAYORO010000445.1:0-2384 GCA_964406355.1 uncultured Limibaculum sp. | reverse complement strand
CTGCGGGCCGACGACCACAACGAGCATCGGCGCGCGCGCGGCCATCTCGGTGCCCTCGGCCTGGGCGACGCAGCCCGCGACGGCGAAGCGCGTGCCGCGCGCCTTGAGCGGCTTCAGTCGGCCGAGCTCGGAGTACACTTTCTCCGCCGCCTTCTCGCGGATGTGGCAGGTGTTGAGGAGGACCAGATCGGCTGTCTCGGGCGCGTCGACGGTCTCGTATCCCGCTGCCGCGAGCGCGCTCGTCATGCGCTCGCTGTCATAGAAGATCATCAGGCAGCCATAGGTTTTGACGAAAAGTTTGCGCGCCATGCCCGTCTCCCGCGGCCGACGCGTCGCGGGCGCCGGGCTCGGGCCGTGACCTAGCCGCTCGGGCCGCGGGCCGCAACGTCCTGCGGCCCGGAGATCGTGTTGCGGCTTCGCCCTCGGGCTCAGCTCTTCGGCTTGCGGCCGAGCCCGATCTTCTTGGCGAGCTGCTTGCGCGTCTCGGAGTATTTCGGCGCGACCATCGGGTAGTCGTGCGGCAGGCCCCACTTCGCGCGATACTCCTCGGGCGTCATGTTGTAGGCCGTCGCCAGGTGGCGCTTCAGCATCTTGAGCTTCTTGCCGTCCTCGAGGCAGATCAGGTGGTCGTCGGTGATCGACTTCTTGATCGGCACCGCGGGCTTGAGCTCGGGCTCGGGCTCCGCAGGGGCACCGTTGAGCCCCGAGAGTGTCTTGAACACCGTTTCGATGAGTTGTGGCAGATCGGTGTTGGACACCGCGTTGTTAGACACGTGCGCCGAAACAATCTGCGACGTGTGGGCCAGAAGCTGTGCGTGCTCGCTCGATTCCTCAGCCATGGTACCTCTCCGGATTTGCAACCTGCCAGGATTTTCACACCCGTTCCGCATCCCTCAAATCGGACGGAAACAAAACATCTGCGATGCGAACCCGGCTCGTCATGTGGCGTTCGGGTTATAATCATTCCGCCAGAAGAATTCAAATCGTCAGAGCAGAAAAAATTTGGAATCTCTTGGCGCCTTCGCAGGCTCTTCGGCAGATGCCGGGCGCTCGACGCGGCGGACGGTGCCCGAGAGCCCTGAAAAGGCATCGGGCCGGAGCGCGAGGCCGAGAACGCGCGACGGGTTAACGGGCTTGGGGAACTCGATCGACGCCACCACTGCGCGCGAGAAGCCGAAGCGCGTGTAATAGGGCTCGTCGCCAACCAGGATCACCCGCTCCCAGCCAAGAGCGCGCGCATCCTCGAGCGTCTCGCCCATCAGCCGGGCACCCACCCCCTCGCCCTGGCGCGTGGGATGGACGGCAATTGGCCCGAGCAGGAGCGCCGGCACCCCCTCCGCGTCCACGGGTGCGGCCCGCTCCACGTCCCCCCTCACGTCCTCAGGCCCGATCGCCACCGGCCAGTAGCGAATCGCGGCCACCACCGCGTCCCACTCGTCGCGCACGATCCGGCAGAGCGCCGCGACCGGCGCCACCCCCTGGCGCAGCTGGTAGGAGCTGAGCGCGCCCCGGCCCGGCGCGAAGGCGAGATCGAGCAGGCTCTCAACCGCCTCACGGTCGGCATCGGTCTCGGGAAGAAATCGCAACATCGGGTTTGCATGGCTCGGTCGGCAACGGTAGACGGTGCGCCTATCACGGGGGGCTGCGGGCGCGCCAGCGCGACCGTCGGGATGCAGGGGGCGCGCATGTTCTACCGACCGAGCGAGGGGCACGGGCTGCCACACGACCCGTTCAAGGCGATCGTCGTGCCGCGCCCGATCGGCTGGATCTCGAGCCGTGACCCCGAGGGCCGGTCGAACCTTGCGCCCTACAGCTTCTTCAACGGATGTGGCGACGCGCCCCCGCTGGTGATGTTCGCGCAGACGGGACGGAAGACACGCGCCGAGGCCGAGAAGGATTCGATTGCGAATATCCGCGCGACGGGCGAGTTCGCCTGCAACATCGTGGGCGAGGCGCTGGCGGAGGCGATGAACGTCTCCTCGGGCGTCTACCCGCCGGAGGACGACGAGTTCGCGCGCGCGGGGCTCACAAAGGCCGCCTGCGAGACCATCGGCGCGCCGCGGGTTGCCGAGGCGCCGGCGGTGCTCGAATGCCGCCTGGTGCGGATCGTCGAGGATCTGCCGAGCTGGAAGGAGCATGCGCGCAACATCCTCGTCATCGGCGAGGTGACGGGCGTGCATATCCGCGACGAGCACATCGTCGAGGGCCGGCTCGAGGTGACCCGCTACCGGCCGGTGTCGCGGCTCGGCTATATGGATTATGCGACGGTCGGTGAGACCTGGGAGATGACCCGGCCCGGCTGAGCGCAACCGGGCATCGGCAGGCCCGGCGGAGCCGGTCGCGGGGGGGGCGCGCCGAGCGGGGGGGGGGGCGCGCGCCGGGCG
>CAYORO010000444.1:0-2389 GCA_964406355.1 uncultured Limibaculum sp. | reverse complement strand
AGCAAGGCCGGTGTTCACCGGCGGGGCGGGGCGAGCGAGGCGCGCTCGACGATCGCGGTCCGGAAGCAGACCTGCAGCGCATCGGTCCCGCCCTCCCCATGCATGAGCTCGAGCAGCAGGCGCGCCGCCTCGCCGCCCATCCGCCGGTGCGGGACATGCACGGTGGTGAGTGGCGGGGAGAGGAGCTCGGCGATGTCGATGTCGTCGAAGCCGGTGATCGAGAGTTCCTGGGGCACCGCGAGGCCCCTCGCGCGCGCCGCGAGTAGAACGCCGGCGGCCAGCACGTCGTTGCCGCAGATGATCGCGGTCGGGCGGGGGGCGCGTGCCAGCAGCGCCTCCCCCGCGCGCTGTCCGGCCTCGAGGCTGTAGGGGCTCTCGACGAGGGTTTCGGCCCCGAGCGCGATGCCCTGTGCCGCGAGCGCCGCGCTCACCCCCTCGACGCGCTGGGTCGCGCGGTCGTTGTCCCGGGTGATGCCGGCGACCATGGCGATCTTTCGATGGCCGAGCCCGAGCACCCGCTCGGCCATGGCCTGCGCGGCGCCGCGATTGTCGAAGCCCACGCAGGGCAGGGGGCAGTCCGGCCGGTGGGTCCAGACCAGCACGACCGGCAACTGGCGGCGCTCGAGCAGCGCGTAGATCTCGGGCGGGCGGGCCTCGCCGATCAGCAGGAGCCCGTCGATGCCCCGACCGAGGAGGGCGCTGACCTGGCGTGCCTCACGCGCCGCGTCGTAGTTGGAGGTGGCGACGAGGAGGGTGATGCCCGCCTCGCTGAGCGTCTCCTGCATGGCCTGGAGCCCGCGCGCGAAGATCGCGTTGTCCATGGTGGGGATGATCGCACCCACGGTGTCGGTGCGGCGCGAGGCCAGCGCCCGGCCGCCGAAATCGGGCGCATAGCCGAGGGTGGCGACAGCCTCTTCGACCCGGGCGCGCGTCTCGGGGCGCACGCGATGCGGCGCGTTGAGCGCGCGGGAGACGGTGGCGGTGGAGACGCGCGCCGCGCGCGCGACGTCCTCAAGGGTCGGCAGCGGCGTCATGGGCGCAGGTCAACTCGGTGCAATCATGTGCCAAATATGTGGAGGTCAGCGCTTACATTCAAGTTTTGCAGCCGCGAAACGACTATGAAAGCGCTTGCATGCGGGTTTCCGCTGTGCCAACGATTTGGGCATAACGACTCGCACAGAGCGTCTGAAGGGAGAGCGCCGATGGTTAGGACTGGAGCAGTTCCGCTGCTCGCCTCTCTCGTCATGTTCGTCATCTTCTTCGCCAACGTGACGGTCGGTGCCGCCGGCGGCACCGTCTTCCTCGGCGATGTCGCCGAGATGCTCACCCTCTTCGCATCTGCGCTCCTGTTCGTTGCGGGCGTGCTGATGCGAGAGCGCTGGGCCAAGGACACCACAGGTCGAAACGGCCAGTAACGAGATCCACGCATCGGGAGGAAACACGATGGTTGACCACAAGACCGCGGCAGAGATCGCCTTTGTCGAGCGCCGCAATTTCCTGAAGCTGGCGGGTGCTGGCAGCCTGACCACCGCCATGGTCGCGGCGGCGGCGGGCACGCTCTCCTCGTCGGAGGCGCTGGCGCAGACCTCGCGCGAGGAGGCCGAGCGCGAACAGGCGGCCGATCACATCATGACGATCGCCACGGCCTATGTGCTGACGGCGGATCGCAGCTATCCGATCATGCAGCTGGATTTCAAAGAGAACATCCAGAACGCGACGCGCGGCAAGGTCTATGTCAAGCTCGCGGCCGGCGGGCAGCTGGGCGCCGGCGGAGCGCTCGCGCAGAAGGTCCAGGGCGGCACCATCCAGGCCGCGCAGCACTCGCTGTCGAACTTCGCACCCTTCGCGCCCGTCGTCGACCTCATCAACCTGCCCTATCTCTGCGGCGCCAATCAGCGCTTCGTGAACCTCGTGACCTCGGACCACTGGACGAGCACGGTGACCCCGCTGGTCGAGGCGCGCGGCTTCCACCCGCTTTACTATGTGGTGATCGACCCGCGCGTGGTCGCGGTGCGCAAGGGCGGCGACGGCCCCGTGAAGAC
The DNA here is from genome assembly GCA_964406355.1 of uncultured Limibaculum sp. GTDB lineage: Bacteria > Pseudomonadota > Alphaproteobacteria > Rhodobacterales > Rhodobacteraceae > Thermohalobaculum. The sequence goes on along the minus strand of CAYORO010000444.1, from coordinate 347 downwards.
CCCGGCCGATCTCTCGGGCGTCAAGTTCCGCGTGCCGGGCAGCCAGATGCTGCAGCAATACTACCGGATGGTCGGCGCCAACCCGACGCCGGTCGCCTGGGGCGAGACGCCGTCTGCCATCAAGCAGGGGGTGGCGGATGCGCTCGACCCCTCGGTCGGCGCGCTCTTCGTCTTCGGCTTCAAGGATATCCTGAGCCACGTCACCTTCACCCAGGCGGTGCCGGACAGTCAGGTCTATTCCTGCAACCTCGAATGGTACAACGCGCTGCCGGGCGACGTGCAGGAAGGCATCGACTTCGCCGCGGACATCACCGCGCAGCAGAACCTCGCCAAGGTCCCCGCGGCCC
>CAYORO010000443.1:0-2423 GCA_964406355.1 uncultured Limibaculum sp. | reverse complement strand
GGCGTCAACGAGATGGTCGAGGATCTCGAGAAGCAGGTGAGCGAGAACCTCTGAGGCTCCCGGCGAGACCACGGCGAGACGGCCGGCCGCACGCGCCGGCCGTCACCGCGTCTCGGTCGCGCGGTGTGACCCCTGCCCCTTTCCTGTCGGTCCGAATCGGCTATGGTCGCCGCGAAGAGCGGGGAGCGCATGCCTGACCGACCGGGCCTGAACTATGGACGTTTGATGCAGAAGGCCCTGAGGGGCCTGATGGCGGAGGTGCTTGGCATCGTCGCCGAAGAGGGGCTGCCGGGCGAGCACCATCTCTACATCTCGGTCGACACCACCCATCCGGGCGTGGTGATGGCGGACTGGCTGCGGGCCCGCTATCCGCGCGAGCTGACCATCGTGCTGCAGCACGAGTTCTACGATCTCGCGGTGGCGAGCGACCGGTTCCAGGTGCGGCTCAGCTTCTCCGAACGTCCCGAGACGCTGGTGGTGCCCTTCGCGGCGGTGCTGACCTTTATCGATCCTTCGGTGAAGTTCGGCCTCAAATTCGACGAGGACGACACCGACGAGGACGCGGAATTCCATCCGATGTCGGTCGGCCGGCTCGCCGGGGACGAGACACCGGAGGACGCCGAGGACGACGGAGAGGCCGGGGCCGCTGGCGACACCGAGCGCTCCGAGGATCCCGATGGCGATCCGGGGCCGCGCGGCGGCTCGGCCGACATCGTCAGCCTCGACCGCTTCCGCAAGAGCTGAGCCCCTGTGCCCGACCGGGGCCCGAACACCGGAACCCGCACGAGGAGCCACCCATGGCCGGACGCGCGGTCGTTCCGCCCGAGATGCGCGAGGCGAGCCGCGCGCTCCGCATGTCGCCGGGCATCGTCTCGGGCGGGCACCTCTTCCTCACCGGCATGACCGGCAGCGATCCGGAGGGCGGGATGCCTGCGACAGCGGAGGCGCAGTTCCGAGCGGCCTTCGAGAAGATCGGCGGTGTCCTCCGCGAGGCCGGGCTCGGCTATGCCGCTGTCGTCGAGATGACGAGCTACCACATCGGGCTGCGGGCGCATTTCGAACTGTTCGATAGGGTCCGGCTCGACTACCTCACCGCGCCCTACCCGGCCTGGACCGCGGTCGAGGTCGCCGGCCTTCGGCGCGAGGGCGCGCTCGTCGAGATCCGCGCGGTGGCGAGCCTCGAGCCCACCCGCTGACCCCTCGGCCACGCGCTCAGCGCTGCCAGTAGACGCCGGTCCAGTCGATCTTCACGATCTCGGGCGTCTCCCCCCGCGCGGCGAGGAAATCCGTCACCGCCGCGGCGCAGGCCGCCACCGCGCCGTAGTCATCCACGATCACATAGCCGCCCGGGCTGACCCGGTCATAGAGCGCGGTGAGAGCATCCATCGTGGAGGCATACATGTCGCCGTCGAGGCGCAGGAGCGCGATCCGCTCGATCGGCGCGCCCGGCAACGTCTCGGAGAACCAGCCTTCGAGGAACCGCACCCGGTCGTCGAGCAGCCCGTAGCGGCGGAAATTCTCCTCGACCTCGACGCGGCTGATCGCGAGCGAGGTGTTCTTGTGATGCGTGTCGCCCGCATCCGCGGGATAGCGCGCATCGGGCGGGGGCAGCCCCTGGAAGCTGTCGGCGAGCCAGACCGTCCGGTCGCTCACCTCCCAGGCCTCCAGGATCGCCCTCAGATAGATGCAGGCACCGCCCCGCCACACGCCGGTCTCGACGAAGTCGCCCGGCACGCCGTCCTGGATCGCGGCCTCGGCGAGGTCGCGCAGATTGCGCATCCGCACCGCCCCGATCATCGAATGCGCCTGGCTCGGCAGGTCGCGCCCGATCGCCCGGTTGCGCTCGCCGAAGAGCGCGGGCTTCCACCATTTGCGCTGGACCGGCGGGTCCCGGTAGATCCGGTTGATGATCACGTCCTCGATCAGATCGAGATAGAGGCGGCGCAGACGGCCGGCATCGTCGAGCATAACCCTCGGTCCCTCTCCGGGCGTTGATCCCCGGTATCGTCGATCAGGCTTCATGCCCGGGCGACCCCGCGGTATCAAGCCCGCGCGGCATCGCGACAGAGGAGACAGAGCCATGGGCGCCACTCGCACGGAAACCGACAGCTTCGGCCCCCTCGAGGTTCCGGCCGACCGCTATTGGGGCGCACAGACCCAGCGCTCGATCGGCAACTTCCCGATCGGCTGGGAGCGCCAGCCAGTCGCGCTGGTGCGCGCGCTCGGCGTCGTCAAGCAGGCGGCCGCGGCGGTGAACATGGCGCAGGGCAGCCTCGAGCCCCGACTCGGCGAGGCGATCGTCGCCGCCGCGGCGGAGGTGGCCGAGGGCAAGCTCGACGATCATTTCCCCCTCGTCGTCTGGCAGACGGGCTCGGGCACGCAGTCGAACATGAACGCCAACGAGGTGATCGCCAACCGCGCGA
>CAYORO010000442.1:0-2440 GCA_964406355.1 uncultured Limibaculum sp. | reverse complement strand
ACCATACCCGACAGGCCTCATCGACCTGGCGAGCCGGTTGGCTCGCACGCGCTCGTTTGAGGGGCGTGGTTTGGAGGCGGGCCGGCGTCGACCTCCCCGAGCGGCGTGGGCTGCCATACCCGGCCTCGCACACCGAGCATCCAAACCTCGCCCCAAATTGATCTCCAGAGCGTCAGACCTGCGCCCGCTTCCCGCCCAATTGCCACGTCATACAGAAGCTGCAAACGGGAGGGGCGAGCGTAAAACTGCCCAAGACCGTTCGGTAGTCGGATGTAGACCGGGGTCCCTGACCCCAGATCAGCATCCGGGTACAACGAGTGTGCAAGTGTGTAAGTAAGTACGTGTGGGAGTGTACGACGTGTTTAGCTTCTTTCTCCACGACGACCGTGGCGCCATCACGGTCGACTGGGTGGCCCTGACGGCCGGGATCCTCGGCCTCGGGATCGCCGTCGTCTACACGGTCTTCGAATCGGGTGTCGCCGGCGCAACTGGCGAACTCAACGAGGATCTCGACGGCACCGCCGCCATCATGGACCAGGTGCACACCAGCATGTCCGGTCCGCTCAGCACCACGATGCAGCAGACTTCCAGCGGCTGCCAGTCCTGCCATGTGGCCGGCGGCAGCGCGATGCCCCTCTAACGGCTGGTGGAGGACTGATAGGTCTCGTCGAGCGCATATCCAGCTGCGCGCACCGTCCGGATCGGATCCCGCTCACCCCGGCGATTAAGCGCCTTGCGGAGCCGACCGACATGCACATCCACGGTGCGCGCCTCGACATAGACATCCCGCCCCCAGACGAGATCAAGGAGCTGCTCACGCGAAAACACCCGCCCCGGCCGCTGCATCAGACAGTCCAGCAATCTGAATTCAGTCGGCCCCAGATGGACCTCGCGATCCGCCCGCCGCACCCGCCGCGTCTCGCGGTCAAGCGTGAGATCGCCGAAGGTCGCCACCTCAGCCGACAGCGTCGGCCGCGAGCGACGCATCAGCGCGCGCACCCGGGCGGTCAGCTCGGGAATGGAAAACGGCTTGGTGAGGTAGTCGTCGGCGCCGGTGTCGAGCCCGCGGATCCGGTCGTCCTCATCCGAACGCGCGGTCAGCATGATCACGGGGATGTCGCGCGTGTCGGGTTGCGCCCGGATGCGACGGCAAATCTCGATCCCCGAGAGCCCCGGCAGCATCCAGTCGAGCAGCACGAGATCGGGCTTGTCCTCCTCGATCACCAAGAGCGCGTCCTCGCCGTCGGCGCTCAGGCGGACCTCGAAGCCCTCCTTCTCGAGATTGTACTCCAAGAGCGCCGAGAGCGCGTCCTCGTCCTCCACCACAAGAACCCGGGCCGGCATGGTCGCTAGTCCTCCCTCACCGCGTCACGCGACAACCGTTCAGCCGAGCCCAGGACGCGGCCCGGGCAACTCGCCGAGCGGTTCGCCCTTGGGCCGTCGGTCGCCGAGCGGGCGCCCCTCCACCACGAAATACGTCATCTCGGCGATGAAGGTCGCATGGTCCCCGATGCGCTCGAGGTTCTTGGCCACGAACAGGAGCTGGGAGCAGAGCCCGATCAGATGCGGGTCCTCCATCATGTAGGTGATGAGCTCCCGGAAGATCGAGTTGTGCATCTCGTCGATATCCACATCGCGCGACCAGACCGAGACGGCGAGCGCGGTGTCGCGTGCGGCATAGGCGTCGAGCACCTCGGAGACCAGCAGGCGCGTCTGCTGGCCCATCCGCACGATCGACGAGGCGATCTTCACCGGCTGGTTCTCGTTCAGATACGTGGCACGACGAGCGATATTCTTGGCCAGATCGCCGATCCGCTCGAGGGTCGAGGCGATCTTGATCGCCGCCACCACCTCGCGCAGATCGCCGGCCATGGGCTGGCGAAGCGCCAGCGTCTGGATCGCCAGCTCCTCGAACTTCATCTCGAGCGCATCGAGGCGGGCATCGGCCGCAATCACCTCCGCCGCGAGTTCGCTGTCGCGGTCCCGGAGCGCGGCAAGCGCCTGGCTCAGCTGCTCCTCGGCGAGGCCCCCCATCTCGGAGATTCGTGCGGAGATGCCCTGCAGCTCCGCATCGAAGGCCGTCACGATGTGTCGGCTCATGATCCTGCTCCAGGGGCCGGTTGCACCCAGTCACACGGTGCCACCGGGCCCCGAATGGTCCTCAGCCGAACCGGCCGGTGATGTACTGCTGCGTCTTCTCGTGCTCGGGATTGGTGAAGATCTTGCCGGTCTCGTCATATTCGAGGACCAGACCGAGGTGGAAGAACGCCGTCTTCTGGCTCACACGGGCCGCCTGCTGCATGGAGTGGGTGACGATCACCACCGCGTAATTCTCACGGAGCTCGTGGATCAGCTCCTCGACCTGCGCGGTCGCGATCGGGTCGAGCGCGGAGGCCGGCTCGTCCATCAGCAGCACCTCGGGCGCGGTCGCGATCGCGCG
>CAYORO010000441.1:0-2454 GCA_964406355.1 uncultured Limibaculum sp. | reverse complement strand
CGGTGGCGACCATCTCCTCGATCGGCGTGCCGTCGATATGGGCGATGTAGACCCGCGTGCCGGCCGGCAGGATGGCGCGGAAATCCTCGATCTTGGCGGCCGTGCGGGGCATCACCTCGATCGAAAAGCCCTCGAGAAACCCGGTCAACCGGCCAGCCGCGGGGGCAGGGGTCGCCTCGGCGCGGCGCGAGAAGAAGTCGAGGATCTTGGCCATCGCGGTCTCCCTTGGGCGTGCGGGCGGCTTGGCGGCGCCCCGTTCTTGCGGGTTAGTCGGACGTCCCGGCGGGGGCGTGGGCCCAGCCGTCGTTGTCGATCAGCGCGCGGAGGCGCTCGGTGTCGTGCTCGGCCTCGAGCCGGGCGGCCTCCGCCTCGGCGATCGCCTGCGCCTCGCCCTCGCGCTCCACGGGCTCGGCCTTGCGCCACTCTGCAAGATAGGCATCCGTGTCGCGCGCGCCCACCCGCATCGCACAGCGGTCGATCGCCTGCTCGAAGCGCTCCGAGAGCTGGCGCTTGGCCGCACGACGGCCGGATCCCACGATCACCTGGGCCGGGATGTCGCGCCAGTAGACGATGACGAGCTGGGGCATTGGCGTCTCCTTTGATGCCCACATAGGGGACTGTTGCGCGCGCGCGCAGCCGGATTTCGACCAGCGCCAGAGCGTGAGCGACACCGGGCGGCCTCGCCTGGGGGAGAATGTCGTGTCCGGGCCTTGTCCGGTCGGTTTCCGGCCATTAGTCTAGTGCGAACTTTTTTGCGGGAAAAGGCCTGTGTCGCATTGGTCACAGCCGCGGCACCGGACCGACCGAAAGGACATGCCTTGAAGAGCACCCCGAGCGTCAGCTTCGAGTTCTTCCCGCCCAAAACGCCGCTCGCGGGCCAGGCGCTCTGGGAGAGCGTGAGCCGGCTCGCGCCGCTCGGTCCGCGCTTCGTGTCGGTGACCTATGGCGCCGGCGGCACGACGCGGGACCGCACGATGGCGGCGATCCTCGCGATCCGTGACCGGGCGGGGCTCGAGGTGGCGGGCCATCTCACCTGCGTCGGCGCCTCGCGCGAGGAGGTGCTCAAGGTCGCGCGCAACTATGCCCGGCTCGGCTGCCGGCGCATCGTGGCGCTGCGGGGCGACCCGCCGGAGGGACAGGGTGGGTTCGCGCCGCATCCCGAGGGGTTTTGCTCGTCGATCGAGCTGGTGCGGGGGCTCCGTGAGGCCGGCGAGTTCGAGATCTGGGTCGGTGCATACCCCGAGAAGCACCCCGAGGCCGCCGATCACCGCGCCGATATCGAGTATCTCAAGCGCAAGCTCGACGCGGGCGCGACCGGCGCGATCACCCAGTTCTTCTTCGAGAACGAGACCTTCTACCGCTTCCGCGATGCCTGTGCTGCGGCCGGGATCACGGCGCCGATCGTGCCGGGCGTGCTGCCGGTCGTCGATTTCGACAAGCTCGTCGGCTTTGCACAGCGCTGCGCCGCCGCGATCCCCGACTGGATGTGGAAGGCATTCGAGAACGCCGAGACCCGCGCCGAGGAGGAGCTGCTCGCGACCGCGATCGCGACCGAGCAGTGCGATGATCTGGTGGCGCAGGGCGTCGAGCACCTGCATCTCTACACGCTCAACAAGCCCGATCTGCCCTTCGCCGTCTGCCATGCGCTCGGCCTCGAGCCGGTGATGCCCGCGCGCGCCGCCGGCTGCGGCTGAGCTTCGGCTGGGCGGGCGCGCCGCCCGGCCAACTTGCCCCGGCGGCGGTTTCCCTTGCCGATTGTGCCGGCTTCGTCCTAGAAAATGGTCCGACGTGGCCTAGGGGCGGACATGGCGGGACCGGCGGGGCGGATCGACGGAGCGAACGCGCAGGGACGGCACCGGCCGGGCCGGGCCACTGCTCCGATCGCGGCACTCGATCTCGGCACCAACAACTGCCGCCTCCTGATCGCCCGCCCGAGCGCCGACGACTTCGTGGTGCTCGACGCGTTCAGCCGCGCCGTGCGGCTCGGCGAGGGGGTCGAGGGCTCCAACCTGCTCGCCGATCTGGCCCAGGACCGGGCGATCAAGGCACTTCGCATCTGCGCCGGCAAGATCCGTCATCACCGGGTGCGGCTCTCGCGGATCGTGGCCACCGAAGCCTGTCGGCGCGCGACCAATGCGGGCGATTTTCTCGCCCGGGTGGCGGCGGAGACGGGGCTCGCGCTCGACGTCATCACGCCCGAGGAGGAGGCGCGCCTCGCCGTCGCCGGCTGCGCGCCGCTGGTCGATCCGCGGGCCGAGCAGCTCCTGGTTTTCGACATCGGTGGCGGCTCGACCGAGTTGATCTGGATCGACCTCGCCGGCACCCGCCCCGAGGACCGGCGCGGCCTCGTCCGTGGCCTTGCGCCGGTCGGCGGCCTCAACGGGCGCGAGCGCGCCGGCCGGCAGGCCAACGGGCACGGCGCCAACGGGCACGGCGCCAGCGACCACGGCGCCA
>CAYORO010000440.1:0-2470 GCA_964406355.1 uncultured Limibaculum sp. | reverse complement strand
CGCCTCGAAGACATCGACGACCGTGACGTCGCGGCCCTTGAACTTGCCCGGCAGGATCGAGCCGCCGTACATGAAGACGGCCGGCACGTTGAGCCGCACCATGGCCATCATCATCCCCGGCAGGGACTTGTCGCAGCCCGCCAGCCCCACGATCGCGTCATAGGCGTGGCCGCGCATCGTCAGCTCGACCGTGTCGGCGATCGCGTCGCGCGAGGGCAGCGAGGAGCGCATCCCCTCATGGCCCATCGCGATGCCGTCGGTCACGGTGATCGTGGTGAATTCGCGGGGGGTGCCGGCGGCTTCCTTGACGCCGAGCTTCACCGCCTGCGCCTGGCGGTTGAGCGCGATGTTGCAGGGCGCGGCCTCGTTCCAGCAGGTGGCGACGCCGACAAAGGGGCGGTGGATCTCCTCGTCCGTCAGGCCCATCGCATAGTAGTAGGAGCGGTGCGGGGCGCGCGCCGGGCCCTCGGTGACATGCCGGCTCGGCAGCTTGGATTTGTCGAAGGCGCGCGCGTCCATGGGGTCCCTCCTCGCAGGCCGCCGACGGTCGGCGGTCGATTCATTGATTGGCGCAGACGTTACTGCCCACGGCGCGGGAGGGCCAGCCGTTCGCGCCAGCCGTTGGCACCGGTCGACATCGGCCCAGTCGACAACCGCCCGTCGACATCCGCCCCGCGACATCGCATAGTTGCCAAAGCGCAAGGACAGCCTGTCCTCGGCTGTCCTTCACTGGCAAAGCAAAAAGCAGAGGAGGAAGCCATGAGCAAAACGCTCTTCACCGAACACGGATCCCCCGAGGCCGATGGCAGCCGGGTCCGCGAATTCGCGCGCATCGAGCGCGCCGAGGCCGATGCCAGCACCGACCCCAAGGTCATGACCATGACCCGCAGCAGCGGCGCCGAGCCCGGCCAGGGGATCGGCAGGCTCACCGCCGTCGCGCGCCGCACCGCGGAGTGAACCAGGCGCAGAGCAGGTCGGGCCGCGCGCCGGGGCCACCGCACGCGATCGGGGCTGCGTGAGCCCGTTCACGCGCTATCTGACGGGATCGGCCGGGCCACCCGGGCTCTGGCGCGTGGTCGGCGGGCTCACGGTCACTGTGCTGGCCTATATGCTGGTGACCGTGTCGATCCTCGGGATCATCGGCGGGCTTCGCGGCACGCTCGAGCCCTTCGGCAGTGGCGGGATCTCCGACATCGCCGTCCTGCTCGCGAGTTTCGTCGGCATCTGGATCGGCCTCGAGGTGGCGCTGGCCGCGCTGCATGACCGCTCGCTCGACACCGTCCTCGGACCTCCGAGCGGCAGCGCCGCCGCACTCGGTCTGCTGCTGGGGGCGGGTGCCTACGGGGTCGGCGCGCTCCTGGCCACGATGGCGCTCGGCCTGCCCGCGCGGAGCGCCGTCCCGGTCGGCGACTGGCTCGGCTGGCTCCCGCTTCTCGGGGCGCTCGTCGTGGTGCAGGCCGGTGCCGAGGAGCTCGTCTTCCGCGGCTACCTGCTCCAGGAGATCGCGCGCCGGGCGCCCCACCCCGCTGCCTGGGCCGGGATCCCGGCGCTGGCCTTCGGCCTTCTGCACTATGCGCCGGGGCTGCCGGGCTGGGCGGCCGGCCTTTATGTGGTGGTGACCGGCCTGTTCGGGCTCGCGGCCGCGCTCCTGGTCGGGCTGTCGGGCAGCCTCTGGCCGGCCATCGGCCTCCATGTCGGGCTCAACATCGCGGGCCTCACGCTTGTCGGCGTCAGCGGTCGGCTCGACGCGACCCAGCTCTGGCTCTACCCCGCGGCGGAGACCGGCACAGCGCTCGCGGCCGATCTCGTGGCGATGGGCGTGCTGCTCGCCGTCGTCGTGGCGCTCAGGCGAGTGTCCTGAGCCGCTCGAGCCCCGCCAGCAGCCGCGCCCGCTCGCCCTCGGCCGCCGTCAGGCGGTCGCGCTGCTTGGCCACCTCCGCCTCGGGCGCCTTGGCCAGGAACTTCTCGTTGCCGAGCTTGGCCTCGAGCCCGCCGATCTCCTTGTCGAGCTTGGCCACGGCCTTCTGCAGCCGCTGCGTCTCGGCCGCGACATCGATCACGCCCGCAAGCGGCAGGCCGAGCGTGCAGTCCTCCATGGCGATCGTCACCGATCCCGCGGGCGTGGTCTCGGCCTCGGTCACCGAGGCGATCCGCGCGAGCCGCTCGACGAGCGCCCGGTTGCGCCCGAGCCGCGCCGCCACCTCCGCCGAATGCCCCGTGAGCACGAGCTCGAGCCGCGCCCCGTCCGGCACGTTCATCTCCGCCCGCACCGAGCGGATGCGCTCGATCGCGCGGATCACCCAGGTCATCTCGCGATCGGCCTCCGCGTCGGCGAGAGCCCCGTCGAGCTCCGGCCAGGGGGCGAGCATCAGGCGCGTCTCGCGCCCCCCGGCCCCCTCGCCGATCTGGCGCCACAGCTCCTCGGTGACGAAGGGCATGATCGGGTGCAGGAGCTTCAGGCAGTGGTCGA
>CAYORO010000439.1:0-2478 GCA_964406355.1 uncultured Limibaculum sp. | reverse complement strand
GGCGCCGGAGCCCGGGGCGCCGGAGCCCGAGGTCGTCGCGGCCACCGAGCCGGACGCCGCCGAGCCGAGCCCCCGCGAGACCCGGTTCTACACCGTCCGGCGCGGCGACAGCCTTTCGACCATCGCCGAGCGCTTCTATGACGACCCGTTCCGCTTCGACGAGATCTTCGAGGCGAACCGGGCGCTTCTCACCAACCCCAACGTGATCGTCGAGGGCCAGAGGCTGCGGATCCCCCGCTGAGCGCGCAGCGCACGGCCCGGATCACTCCGGGCGGAGCACCGCGTGCTCGGTGACGATGGCATCGAGCGGCTGGTCGGTCGCCTCGCGCGGCATCTCCGCGGCCTGTTGCGCGCCATAGGCGAAGCCGACCGCGGTGATCGGCTTCTGCGCCCGGAGCCCGGCGAGCGTCCGGTCATAGAACCCGCCGCCATAGCCGAGCCGCCAGAGCCCGCCTTCCTCGACCGCGAAGGCCACCAGCGGCACGATCAGGCAGTCGGGCTCGACCCAGTCGCCCTTGGCGGGGACCTCGGCGCCAAAGGGGCCCGCCACCATCTCGGCGCCCGGCCACCAGGATCGGAACCGGAGCGGCAGGCCCGGTCCCTCGATCACCGGCACGGCCAGCGCATCGACCTGGCCCGCGAGCGCCTCCATCAGGGGCGTCGGGTCGATCTCGCTCCGGATCGGCCGGTAGCCCCCGACGACCGATGCCCCCTTGTGCAACCCGGCTGCCAGGAACATGTCGCGGGCCGCGGCGGCCGCCTCTCGCGGAGCCGCCGCATGGGCCGTCTTGCGACGCGCAAAAGCTGCGCGCCGTGCCGCGGCCTTTGCATCGGGCTCTACAGTCATGCGGACGCCTCAGCGGCGGTCCCGGGCCGGGGCATGGCGTCTCCTCGGAGGAGAATTCTTGGGCGGCGGGCCCGTAGCGACCGTGGAGGGGTCAGATCCTCGCGAGCCTGGAGTACCAGGTGGGCACCGGATACGCGAGGCCACGACCAAGCGCAGAGCCAGCTCCCGCGAGAGAGATATGGCCACCAGGATTCTGTCCTCGCACGTGAAGAACAGCACCCGCCACGCCTAGACATAAGCCACTCGCGCGGCGACGCAATGGGGCCCGGGTCACCGCTCCGTCCCTTCGGCTCGCCCGCCCGACCTGTCGCGCGCGCGTGATCGGCAGCGCCCACGCATCCGAGGCGCCTGCGAAGTTGTCATTGAAGAGTTGCATGTTAAGCGTATCATATGACGGGTTATAATGAGGGGGTGGCCATGCGTCTTCTGTTCGCCTTCGTTGTCGGCTTGGCGGCAACACCTGCACTCGCTGCGCCGATCGACTACACCCGCGCGGCGCCGAACGCGGGCGATTTCACGTTTTTCATCGAGGACATCGATGGGATGGGCACCGACATCACGGTGACGCCCATCACCAATATCGGCGGGATCGAGTCGCTGAATGTGCTGACCCGCCCCGACAACTCGATCTTTGGGATCGAATACAAAATCTTCCGATCGAGCACCGACAATCTGGTGGAGCTGCTGTTCTCGGCCACGAATGGCGGGCAGCCCGTGACGGGCAACTTCAATCTGGGGGCCTACGACCTCGACTTCCCGAGCGAGGTGGTCGCGGGAAAGACCTTGCCGAGCACGATCACGCTCAGCGGCAACTCTATCCTCCGGACCCGGGTCGACGATAACGGGTTTGGTGCCATCGGCATCGGACCCGATGTGCCGAACCCCACCACCGATCTGCTGACCGCCGAGCAGAGCAGTGTCGCCCTCGAGCTCAACTATATCGGCCTGAGCTCGTTCATCGTGACCGCCGGAAACCTGGCTGAACCAGGCGCTCCAGCGAATCAGAACCGCGGCTTCACCTTCGGCAACATCATCTTCAGCCCCGATGCCGGCGGAACGCAGACGATCGCCGCGCCGGTGCCGATGCCGCTGCCCCTGCTTCTCGTCGGTATCGGCGCCCTGGCGTTGGTCGCACGTCGACGCCCCGCAACCTGACGCTTGGGTGGGGCCATGACGGGGGGCCTTGCGGGTCGCCCGGGCTCGTCGCGGTGGACGAGCGGCCGCTCACACCGGTCAGTGGACGAGCTTCGGGCCTTCCTTCTTGCCCGGTGAGCCCTCGGGCAGGATCCCGAGCCGGCGCGCCACCTCGGAATAGGCATCCGACAGCGAGCCGAGATCGCGGCGAAAGACGTCCTTGTCGAGCTTCTCGCCGGTCTTGTGGTCCCACAGGCGGCAGCTGTCCGGCGAGATCTCGTCGGCGACGATGATCCGCTGGAAATCACCCTCCCAGATCCGCCCGGTCTCGATCTTGAAGTCCACGAGCTTGATCCCGACGCCGAGGAACAGCCCCGAGAGGAAGTCGTTGACCCGGAGCGCGAGCGCGATCATGTCGTCGACATCCTGCTGCGTCGCCCAGTTGAAGGCGAGGATGTGCTCCTCGGTCACCATCGGGTCGCCGAGCTTGTCGTCCT
>CAYORO010000438.1:0-2485 GCA_964406355.1 uncultured Limibaculum sp. | reverse complement strand
GCGAGGAGGTCGAGGCGGCGCAGACGGGCACCCGCGGCAACGATCCGCTCAGCCTCGACGATATGGCGATCCTGGTGCGCGCCTCCTTCCAGATGCGCGCCTTCGAGGACCGCTTCCTCACCATCGGCCTGCCCTATCGCGTGATCGGCGGCCCGCGCTTCTACGAGCGCATGGAGATCCGCGATGCGATGGCCTATTTCCGCGTGGCGGTGTCGCCGGATGACGACCTGGCCTTCGAGCGCATCGTCAACACCCCGAAGCGCGGGCTCGGCGACAAGGCGGTGCAGGCGGTCCAGCGCCTCGCCCGCGCCGAGGGCGTGACGCTGATGGAGGCCGCTCGGACCTGCGCGAGCGGCGGCCACGGGCTGACTGCGCGGGCGGCGAAGTCGCTTGCCGGCCTCTGCGAGCAGATCGAGCGCTGGCATGGGCGCACCCAGGGCGTGGTCTCGACCGGCGCCGCGGTCGAGCGGGTCGACCATGTCGAGCTGGCGCAGCAGATCCTCGACGAGTCAGGCTACACAGCGATGTGGCAGGCCGACAAATCGCCCGAGGCACCCGGCCGGCTCGAGAACCTCAAGGAGCTCGTCGACGCGCTCGGCGCCTTCGAGAACCTCCAGGGCTTTCTCGAGCATGTCTCGCTCGTCATGGACAACGAGACCGACGAGGGCGGCGCCCGCGTCTCAATCATGACGCTGCACGCCGCCAAGGGGCTCGAGTTCCCATGCGTCTTCCTGCCGGGCTGGGAGGACGGGCTCTTCCCCTCCCAGCGCTCGATGGACGAGTCGGGGCTCGAGGGGCTCGAGGAGGAGCGCCGGCTGGCCTATGTCGGCATCACGCGGGCCGAGCGGCATCTGACGATCTCCTTCGCCGCCAACCGTCAGACCTACGGCCGCTGGCAGTCCGCCCTGCCCTCGCGCTTCATAGACGAGTTGCCGCCCTCCCATGTCGAGGTGCTGACCCCGCCGGGCCTGCATGGCGGCGTGCACGGGGCAGCGGCGAGCATGGGGAGCCTCGGCGCCTCCCGGCTCGAGGCCGAGGCCATCCAGTCCGACAGCTACAACTCGCCCGGCTGGCGGCGCATGGCCGCGCGGCGGGGCCAGCGCCCGCTCGACCAGCCCCGGGAGGCGCGCGGCCTCGTGATCGACGCCGAGGCGCGGCCCGCCTACACCCCCGGCGAGCGGGTGTTTCACCAGAAGTTCGGCTACGGCGCCGTCACGGCGGTGGAGGGCGACAAGCTGACGGTGGCCTTCGAGAAGGCGGGCGAGAAGAAGGTCGTCGCGGCCTATGTCACGGCGGCGCGCGCGGCCGCCGGCGACACTCCGTTCTGAGCGCGGACGCGTCCTCCCGTGCACGATCTCCGGCCTGTGGTGAACGTCATCGGCCGGCTGACGGTGGTGCTCGGGGCGTCGATGATGGCGGCGATGTTCGTCGATCTCTCGAGCGACGATCCCGAGACCCGCGCCAACTGGCAGGCCTTTGCGCTCTCGGGCTTCATCACGCTCGCCTCGGGGCTCGGGCTCGCCGTCGTCACGGCGCAAAGCACGCTCGGCGGCCTCACGCGCCAGCAGGCCTTCCTGCTGACCACCCTCGTCTGGGTCGTGCTGCCGATCTTCGGCGCGCTGCCCTTCGTCTTCGGCGCGCCCCAGGCGAGCTACACCGACGCGTTCTTCGAGGCGATGTCCGGCCTCACCACCACGGGCGCGACGGTGATGAGCGGGCTCGGCGAGGCGCCGGCGGGCATGCTCTTCTGGCGCGCGCTGCTGCAGTGGTATGGCGGCGTCGGGATCGTCGTGTTCGCCATGGTGTTCCTGCCCGCACTCAAGGTCGGCGGCATGCAGTTCTTCCGCTCCGAGAGCTTCGATATCGGCTCGGACATCTTGCCGCGGGCCGCGGAGGTCGCGGGCTCGCTCTTCTGGATCTATCTCGCGATGACCGTCGGCTGCGTCCTCGCCTATTCGGCCGCGGGTATGAACGCCTTCGACGCCGTCTGCCACGCCATGACCACGGTCTCGACCGGCGGGCTCGGCAACTACGACGACAGCTTCGCCTCGATGCCCGCCGCCACGCAGTATGTCGCGGTGATCTTCATGTGGCTCGCCGCCCTGCCCTTCATCCGCTTCATCCAGATCAGCCGCGGCCAGGCGCTGCCGCTCTATGAGGACCTTCAGGTGAGGGCCTTTCTAGGGACAATCCTGGTCGCCACCGTCGCGGTCGCCCTCTGGCTCTGGCTCGACGGGCGGATGGAGGTGGAGGAGAGCGCCCGCGCCGCGCTCTTCAACATCAGCTCGATCATGACCGGGACGGGCTATGCCTCCGACGACTACGGCGCCTGGGGCGGGTTCCCGGTGGCGATCTTCTTCGTGATCGCGCTGGTGGGAGGCTGCGCGGGCTCGACCTCCTGCTCGGCGAAGGTGTTCCGCTACCAGATCCTCTTCGCCGCGCTCACCCAGCAGATCCGCCGCATCCACACCCCCTCCGGCGTGTT
>CAYORO010000437.1:0-2486 GCA_964406355.1 uncultured Limibaculum sp. | reverse complement strand
CCGCGCCCCCCGGGCGGGGCGCCGGGCGCCGCCCCCCCCCCCCCCCCCCCGCCCCCCGGCCCGGCGGCGCCCCCGGCTCAGCCGGATTGCGGCGCCACCGGCTCGAAGAAGGTCAGCGCATTGCCGTCGCGGTCGAGCACGACGAACTCGCGCGTGCCCCAGGGTCGGTCCGTCAGCGGGCCATTGGGGTGGACGATCCCGGCCTCGCGACAGCGGACATGCAGCCCCTCGATCCCCTGCACACGGATGCGCGCCGATCCGGTGCCGGCGAGGAAGCTCTCGGCGCCACTCGCGACCGGGCTTTCGCCGGCCGGCACGGCGCGGCTGCGCCAAGCCTCGTCACCCGCCTGCCAGAGATGGATCTCGACATCGTCGCGCCGGACGATGGCATAGCCGTCGGCTCCGAAACCCGCATCGAAGCCCGCCTCGAACCCCATCGTCTCGACATAAAACTGCGCCGCCGCCTCGGCATCCGCCACCGGCAGGAGCGGGACCGCGCCCAGCATCTTGGTCATCTGCGCCTCCGTCTCTCGGATCGGCCGCTCATTGCACCGCCGCGCGACCCGCCCCGCGCCGTGCGATTGGGACCGGGAAGCACGCCATCCAGGACGCCGCCACCGCCTCCCAGGTGAAGGCGCGCTCGGCCCGCGCCCGGGCGGCGGCGGCGATCGCATCCGCGGCTGCGGGATCCGTGGCGAGCCGGTCCATTGCATCGGCGAGGGCCTGAACCACATGCGCCTCGCTCTCGGGCGCGATCAGCATGGCCTCGTCCTCGGCGGCGAGGCCCGCGGGCCCGCCCCAGTCGAGCCCGATCACCGGCAGGCCGAGCGCCATCGCCTCCTGCACCGCGATCCCGTTCGCCTCGGCGAGGCTCGGGAAGACGAAGCCGCGATAGCCTCCGACGCTCTCGATCAGCGTCTCGTGCGAGACCCAGCCAAGGAAGCGGACCCTATCAGCCACGCCGAGGCTCTCGGCAAGCGCCTCCCACGCGGCCCGGCGCACGCCGGTGCCGGCGATCTCGAGCTCGACCGGCTCGCGCGCCGCGGCGACCGCGCGGATCGCCAGGTCGAAGCCCTTGAAGTCGACGAACCGCCCGACCGAGAGGAACCGGCGGTTGACGCCCTCCTGCCGCCCCCGCGGCCGTTCGAGGAACCGCCCGGCGATCCCGCTGTCGAGCACATCCGTCATCAGCCCCTCGGGCACGCCCGCGAGCCGGAGCGAGGCGCGTGTGCGCTCGAAGCCCGAGACGAGCACCGCCGCGGCCCGGCGCTTCTCCGGCACGAGCGTGCCGAGCAGCCGCTGCGAGAGACCATGGGTCGCCCCTTTCAGCCGGTCGCCCTTGGGCTCGCGGCTCCGGAACGCGGCCGGATAGCGGATATTGCCGTTGAGCGGGCCGATCACAAAGCGATACCCGCGCGGCGGCCGGCGCAACGCCACCGGCGAGATCGGGCAGAGATAGTGGATCAGCACCGCCGCCGGGTCGGGAAACCGCTCCCGGATCAGCCGCGACGCCATCACATGGAAGACCAGCGACAGCAGAAGGGCGAGGACCCGGCTCTTGTAGAGGAACACCTGCAGCCGCGTGTCCGGCACATAGAGGATCCGGTCGGCGAAGGGGCGGGTCGACAGGTTGCGCCGGTTGCGGGCATGGGTGATCAGCACCACGTCGGAGCCGCTTTCCCAGAGATGCGCGACGTATTGCAGCGCCTTGATCGATTCCCCGCTCTGGTGGTCGCCCGCGTTCGACGACACGACGACGAGCGTCGCTGCATCCCCCATCGCTTCGCTCCACCCGCCGGACGATCGGCCGCCCCATGCTGGCGCCCGTGCTGGCGATAGCAAGGAGATCGGGGCCGGTAAAGCGCCGCGCCCCGGCGCCTCGGTCAGCGCTGCGGTCAGCGCTGCGGTCAGCGCTGCGGTCAGCGCCGCAGTCAGCGCCGCTCGGGCGGCGGCGAAACCGGACCACCGGCCGCCCGCCAGCCCGCGAACCCGTCCTCGATATGCGAGACGCCGGCCAGCCCCATGTCCTGCGCGGTCCGCGCCGCCAGTGCCGATCGCCAGCCCGAGGCGCAATAGAACACGTACCGCCCGCCGGCCTGGAACTCGGGTTTGGCATAGGGGCTCTCGGGGTCGATCCAAAACTCGAGCATCCCCCGCGGACAGTGAAAGGCCCCCGGGATCATCCCCTCGCGCGCGAGCTCACGCGGGTCGCGCAGATCGACGAAAGTCACGCCCTGCGCCCCGTGCAACGGGATCACCTCCACCGCGGGCGCCCGCGCCACCACCGCATTGGCCTCCGCCACCATCTCGCGCACCGACTTCATCGCCCTCTCCCTCTCTCGCAACGCCGGCGGCCCGCGCGGGCGGGGTGGCGGCGGGGGTGGGCGGGCGGGACGCCGCCGCCCCGCCCGCGCAGCGGTGCGCTCCTAGCGGCTCGCCTAGAACACGCTCAAGAGCTCGCCATCGTCGCCGCCCAGCCCGAACGC
>CAYORO010000436.1:0-2510 GCA_964406355.1 uncultured Limibaculum sp. | reverse complement strand
ATCTCGACCGGATGCGCCGGCTCTTCGACGATCTCGAGCAGAAGCGCGATCTTGCGCAGCTGATCGATATGGTACAGGAGGGCGAGGGGGTCCGGGTGTTTATCGGCTCGGAGAACAAGCTGTTCTCGATGTCCGGCTCGTCACTGGTGATTTCTCCCTATCGGGACTCGAGCCGGCGCGTGATAGGCGCGATCGGCGTGATCGGTCCGACGCGGCTCAACTATGGCCGCATCGTGCCGATCGTCGACTACACGGCGCGGCTGGTCGGGCGCATGGTGGCCGACGGGCCCGCGCATGGACGCAACAGGAAAGGCACATGATGGCGCAGCAACCTGAGAAGTCCGTCGACCCGAGCGAGACCGAGCGCCCCAAGGGCAGCCCGGCCCAGCCGGCCGAGACGGGCGCGGGCGGCGCTGCCGGGTCTGAGGGCGCCGCACCGGCCGGCGCGACGACCGGCGGGCCCGGAGCGGGCGAGCCTGCCGACGCCACGCTGGCCGCCGAGGCCGCGGCCTTCGTCGGCGAGGCCGGTCTCTCGGCCGAGGATCTCGTCCCCGGCCTCGGCGCAGCGGTCGCGGCCGAGGAGATCGACCAGCTGACCCAGCAGGTGGCCGCCCTCGAGGCCGAGCGCGACGATCTCCGCGACAAGCTGATGCGCGCCCTTGCCGAGACCGAGAATGTCCGCCGCCGGGCCGATCGCGACCGGCGCGATGCCGAGACCTATGCCGGCACCAAGCTCGCACGCGACCTCTTGACGGTGCACGACAATCTCGAGCGGGCGATGGCGGCGGCCGACGAGGCGCTGAAGACCGATCACACGAATTTCCTCGAAGGCGTCGAGCTGACGGCACGCGAGCTCCTCAACGCCTTCGCCAAGCACAAGATCGCGCCGGTGCGGCCCGAGAAGGGCGAGCGCTTCGACCCCAACCGCCACCAGGCGATGTTCGAGGCACCGATCCCCGGGGCCGAGCCGAAGACGATCATCGAAGTGATGCAGCCGGGCTTCGTGATCGCCGACCGGCTGCTGCGCCCGGCGCTTGTCGGTGTGGCCAAGGCCATGCCGACGCAAGAGCCGGCAGCCCCCGATCCAAAGCCGGGCGAGACCGACGGCGGCACCGACAGCGAGGCCGAGCCGAAGACCGACGACAACAGCGGGACGGCATAGATCACCAGCGCTCGGGACCGGTCGTCGCGCGTCAGGATGGGAGGAAGACCATGAGCGTCCATGGCGAGATCCACTGGACCGAGCTGATGACCCGCCAGCCGGCCAAGGCGGCCGCGTTCTTCGAGCAGGTGCTCGGCTGGACCGTCACCCCGATGCCGATGCCGGACGGCCCGGACTATCGCGTCTGCATGGTCGGCGACCGTCCGGCGGCCGGGATCTTCGACATCACGCGGCCCCAGTTCGAAGGCACCGGCGATGGCTGGGTCAGCTACATCCATGTGGAGGATGTCGACGCAGCCTGTGCACGGGTCGAGGCCGAGGGCGGCAGCGTGCGCCAGGCGCCGTTCGATGTGCCCGAGGTCGGCCGCATCGCCATGATCGCCGACCCCACGGGCGTGGTGATCGGCTTCATCACCCCCGCCGCAGGCCGGTAACCGGGCGCCGTCAGGCCAGGCCGACACTCGGGCGTCAAGATCACTTGACACAGGTCAAGGCGCCCGAGCGACCCTGAGCCGAGGCTTCCCCAAAATGCGGGGAGGCAACATGCGCATCGTCCTGATCCACCCGAATTACCATTCCGGCGGCGCCGAGATCGCGGGCAACTGGCCGCCGGCCTGGGTCGCCTATCTCGCCGGCGCGCTGAAGAAGATCGGCTACACCGATGTCCGCTTCATCGACGCGATGACCAATGACCTCACGGACGACCAGCTCCGCGCCGAGCTCGCGGCCGAGCGACCGGACATCATCGGCGCGACCTCCATCACCCCCTCGATCTACAAGGCCGAGCGCGCGCGCGAGATCGCCAAGGAGGTGCATCCGCAGGCGGTGACGGTCCTCGGCGGCGTGCATGCGACCTTCATGTACAAGCAGGTGCTCTCCGAGGCGCCCTGGATCGATGTGATCGTGCGCGGCGAGGGCGAGGAGATCTTCCAGGAGTTCGTCCGCGCGGTCGATGAGGGGCGGTGGCCCGCCGAGCGGCGCCAGATCAAGGGGCTGGCCTTCCAGGACGGCGGCGAGATCGTCGCCACCCAGGCAGCCTCGACGGTCAAGGACCTCGACGGGCTCGAGCCCGACTGGTCGCTCCTCGAATGGGAGAAGTACATCTACATCCCGCTCGGCACCCGCGTCGCGATCCCCAACATGGCGCGCGGCTGTCCGTTCACCTGCTCCTTCTGCTCGCAGTGGAAGTTCTGGCGCGACTACCGCGTGCGCGACCCCAAGGCGGTGGTCGACGAGATCGAGAAGCTGGTCAACGAGCACGATGTCGGCTTCTTCATCCTCGCCGACGAAGAACCGACCATCAACCGCAAGAAATTCACCGAGTTCTGCGAGGAATTGATCCGGCGCG
>CAYORO010000435.1:0-2524 GCA_964406355.1 uncultured Limibaculum sp. | reverse complement strand
CCATCGGCCAGCGCATTGAGGTCCAGCCGGCCTCGATTGGCCGCTTTGGGCGCCAGGGCCGTTAGCAAACACGTGTCGGGGGACACGCCCTGATCGACCACGACACTGTCAAAATCCGTCTCGGTGATCTCACGGCTCCAGCGATCCTCCAAGCGTGCAGTGATGCGGTTTCCCGCGCGCGCGAGCCCGACCAGGCGCGTGTCAGCCGAGACCACCGCGCCGCGCCTGCGGAGCGCGCCCAGATAGACCGGCTTGTTCTGCGCGCCCAGATCGCGGCCCGCGACCTGATCCATCGCGGCGAAGACGATGGTCGCGCCGCTCTCGGCCAGCATCTGCGCGATCGAGAGCGCGGCATGCCCGCCGACCTCGTCATAGACCAGCACATCGCCTGTCG
Source organism: uncultured Limibaculum sp. (assembly GCA_964406355.1). Taxonomy (GTDB): domain Bacteria; phylum Pseudomonadota; class Alphaproteobacteria; order Rhodobacterales; family Rhodobacteraceae; genus Thermohalobaculum. Next base: position 2,130 of record CAYORO010000435.1, on the reverse strand, counting down.
GACGCTTGCCGTCGCCCAGGATGTCCCAGGCCGTGAGCGCCAATTCCCCGCCTCCGCCGGGCAGGTCCTGGAGAGGCACGCCACCCGTTGCCAGGATGATGATCTCAGCGTCATCCATGTCTTCGGGCTCAACGAAGGAGTTGAACCGGATGTCCACATCGAGGTGCTCGAGCTCGGCCGCGAGCCAGTCGATGACCCCCTGCAGTCCACGGCGCCATCCGGCCCGAACGGCGAGCGCGAGCTGGCCGCCCAACTTGTCCGTCGCCTCGTGCAGGGTGACTTCATGCCCGCGCAGGGCGAGCACGCGGGCGGCCTCCATCCCGGCCGGTCCGCCACCCACGACGACGGCGCGGCGCGGCGTGGGGGCCGGATCGACCTCATGCGGCAGGATGGTCTCGCGGCTCGTTGACGGGTTGTGCATACAGAGCGCGTCCAACCCGCGATAGGGCCGATCGAGACAATACCCCGCGCCGACGCAGGGCCGGATGCGGTGCTCCTCGCCGCGCATGAGCTTGGCGACGATATGCGGATCGGCGATATGCGGCCTTGTCATCCCGGCAAGGTCAACGGCGCCCGAGTCCACCGCCCAGTTCGCGCTCGAGAGCGTATCGAGCCGCGAGGCCTGCATGGTCACCACGCCGCTGGCTGCGCGCACCTTGCGGGCAAGCTCGACATAAGGCGCCGATTTCGCCTCCATGCCGGGAAAGGCGACGTTCACCCCCTGCGAGGTGCCCGAATAGGCCCCGTTCACGTTCAGGAAATCGGCGGCGCCGTGTTCGCCCAGCAGGCGGCCGACCTCGATGCCCTCTTCGGCGGGGATGCCGCCCTCGTTGGTTTCGTCCGCCGTGTACCTCACGCCGACCCAGAAATCGGACGGCACCGCACGGCGGACGGCGTCGAGCACGCTCGTCAGAAAGCGCAGCCGGTTCTCCAGAGATCCGCCCCAGCGATCGTTCCGCCGGTTTGCCAAAGGTGAGAGGAACTGCCCGGGCAGGTGCATGGAGGAGATGATCTCGACGCCGTCCAGCCCGGCTTCGGCCAATCGCAGCGACCCGGTCACATAGTCTTGGATGGCCGCGGCGATGTCCTCCTCGTCCATCTCTCGGGGCAAGGCGCGCCCGCCTCCCGGGTCGCGGACCTGCGACGGGGCGGCCACCGGCAGCCACTCGCTGAAATCGGTGCGGCAGTGCCGGCCCATATGCGTGATCTGGCACATGATCCGTGCGCCCTCGGCCTGCACCACTTCGGCGAGCGCCCGGTAATGCGGGATATCGTCGTCCGAGCGCACATTCAGCCCGCCGAAAATCGTCGTCGACTCGCGGGCAATATTGGTGGAGCCGCCGAATGTGATCAGCCCGATCCCGCCCTTGGCCTTTTCGCGGTTGTAGGCGATGTAGCGCTCGTTCGGATACCCCTCGGGCGTATAGCCGGGGACATGGCCCGAACTGAAAAGACGGTTGCGGACCTCCTTTCCACGCATCTCGAGCGGCTGAAAGAGGGCTTTGTAGGCGGTCATGCGCCTCTCCGGTCAGGCGGCAGCACTGGCCTCGATCTCGCGACGGCGGCGGGCGACATAGTCGTCCAACTCTTCGCTGATGGCGGGGTCCAGCGGGGGTTGCGCATAGCGCTCCAGCAGGTCCTTCCAGACCGCCGTCGCCCGTTGGTGGGCCGCCAGACCGCCGCGGTCGAGCCAGTTCTGACGATTGTCCCAGTCCGAGAGGAAGGGCTCGTGAAACTCGGTCTCGTAGCGGTCGAGCGTGTGCTGGTGCGAGAAGAAGTTCCCGCCCGGGCCGATATCGTGGATTACATCCAGGGCCAGCGCCTTGGCCGAACAGTCGATGGGCTTCATCATCGCGGCCAGCATCTGGATCATTTCTGTGTCGACGATCAGCTTTTCATAGTTCACCGTCAGCGCGCTTTCCATGAAGCCGGCCGCGTGGACCATCACGTCGGCCCCGCTGACAATGCCGGCCCACATCGCCATCTGGGTCTCGTAGGCGGCCTGGGCGTCGACGACCTTCGAGGTTGTCGCGCCCGCTGACTTATAGGGCATGCCGTAGCGACGGGCGAGCTGCGCGCCGGCGATGGTCAGCTGCACGAACTCCGAATTGCCGAAGGCGATGGCGCCCG
>CAYORO010000434.1:0-2528 GCA_964406355.1 uncultured Limibaculum sp. | reverse complement strand
GCGGTGCTTGATGAAGAAGTACTCGTCCGCCCAGGCCTTGTAGCGCGGATAGTAGTCGGGCGCGTGTCGGTCGCAGGCGGCCTTGAGCGCGGTGTGGAAATGCTCGGTGTCCTCGGCAACCTCGACCATCGGGTTGAGGTCCGACCCGCCGCCGAACCACCAGGCGCCGGCGGTCCAGAACATCCGCGTGTTCATATGGACGGCCGGCGTCTTGGGGCTCCGCATATGCGCCACCAGCGAGATCCCCGACGCCCAGAAGCGGGGATCCTCCGCAAGCCCGGGGATCTCACGGCGCGCGGTCAGCGAGCGCTGGGCCTGGGCGCCGAGGGTCCCGTAGACCTCCGAGACATTGACGCCCACCTTCTCGAAGAGGCGCCCGCCGCGCATCACGGCCATCACGCCGCCGCCGCCGTCGGATTTCGCGTCGCCCTCTCCCCCGCCTGCGCGGCGGGTCTCGCGCCGCTCGAACCGGCCCGCGGGCAGGCCCGCATGGGGGCCGGTGGCCTGGGCGTCCTCGAGCGCCTCGAAGGCTGCGCAGATCCGGTCCCGCAGCTCGACGAACCAGGCCGCCGCCCGGGCCTTCTGCTGGGTCATCTCGCTCGGTGCTGCCGTTTCGCCGTCCATGTTCTCCGCCTCCGTCAACCGGGATTGACACACCCTAGCGCACCGCGCCCGCAGCGTTCAATGCGACCCGGCCGGCGCGAAGCGGTGGATCGGGTGCGACACTCGGTGTAGTGTGAACCCGACACACCGGGAGATCGCGCCCCCACCCGCGACACCGGCCCACCACGCCCCTGCGGCGAGAGACCTGAACGCGAGACGCGAGCCTGCCGGACCCGACCGCGGTGAGGCCGAGCGCATCTCGCGCCCCATATGCCTGAGGGACAGCCGCGAGGATCCCCGATGTTTCGCTATTTCGAGACCCTGATCGACCCCTACCAGCGCTATGACGAGCGCGCGGAGATCCCGGATCGGCTGGTCCCGTTCTATGTCGCGATGCTGTGGCCCGCGCGCTGGCTGCTGCTGGCCACGATGGGGCTCGGGCTGATCTTCGCCGTGGCCGAGGCGCTGTTGCTGCGCTTTGCCGGGCAACTCGTGGATATCCTCACGGCGGCGGACCCGGCGACGCTCTGGGCCGAGCATGGCGACACGCTCTTGATCATGATCGCCGTCGCGCTGGTGATCCGGCCGCTCTCGGTGGTGGCGGAGTCGATCGTCTCCGGCCAGGGGTTCTATGCGCCGATGGGGGCGCTGGTGCGCTGGCGGACCCACCGCCGGATGCTGCGCCAGTCGCTCTCCTTCTTCACCGACGATTTCGCCGGTCGCATCGCCAACAAGCAGATCCAGCTCGCGCCCGCGCTCAATGACAGCGTGCACCAGCTGGCGCAGGAGATGTGGTATGCGCTGATCTATGTGATCGCGGCGGCGGCGATCCTGGCCGAGACGGATCTGCGATTGCTGCTGCCGCTCGCGATCTGGTTCGCCGGATTTATCGGGATCGCGGTCTGGTTCGTGCCCAGGGTCACGCGCGCCGGCAAGGCGGTGGCGGATGCCCGCTCGACGCTCGCAGGGCGCATCGTCGACAGCTACACCAACATCCAGACGGTGAAGCTCTTTGCCCATTCCGAGCGCGAGGAGGCCTATGCGCGCGAGGCGATGGAGGACTTCCGCTGGACCTTCGCCAGGCAGACGCGGCTCTACACCTGGCTCACGATCTATCTCGCGGTGCTCTCCACGGTGCTGATCGGCGGGGTCGTGGGCTATGGCGTCTGGCTCTGGTCGGTGGGCGAGATCTCGATCGGCCCGATCGCGGCGGCGGCGGCGCTGGTGGTGCGGCTGATCGGCATGGTCGATTGGATCATGTGGTCGCTCTCGATGCTGTTCCAGAACATCGGCACGGTGCAGGAGGGGATGGAGACGGTCTCCGAGCCGCTTCGCCTGACCGACCGGCCGGACGCGCCGCCGCTCGCGCTCACCAAGGGCGAGATCCGCTTTGACCGGGTCACCCACCGCTATGGCAAGCGTGCAGGCGGGGTCGAGGAGGTCTCGCTGACGATCCACGGCGGTGAGCGGGTCGGCCTCGTCGGGCGCTCCGGCGCGGGCAAGTCGACGCTGGTGAACCTCGCGCTCCGGTTCTTCGATCCCGACGAGGGCCGCGTGCTGATCGACGGGCAGGACCTCGCGGCCGTGCAGCAGGAGAGCGTGCGCCAGCAGATCTCGATGGTGACGCAGGACACGGCGCTTCTCCACCGCTCGATCCGGGCCAACATCGCCTATGGCCGCCCCGGCGCCACCGAGGACGAGATCTGGGCCGCGGCCGCCAAGGTCCATGCCGACGAGTTCATCCCCGATCTGATCGACCAGGCGGGACGTCGCGGCCTCGACGCCTATGTCGGCGAGCGGGGCGTCCGGCTCTCGGGCGGCCAGCGCCAGCGGATCGCGCTGGCCCGCGCGGTGCTCAAGGACGCGCCGGTCCTGATCCTCGACGAGGCGACCTCGGCGCTCGACAGCGAGGTCGAGGCGGCGAT
>CAYORO010000433.1:0-2533 GCA_964406355.1 uncultured Limibaculum sp. | reverse complement strand
GGCTCGTCGACGGGCCGCTGGCGATGGACAACGCGATCGACATGGAGGCCGCGCGTACCAAGGGGATCAAGTCGCTGGTCGCCGGCCGCGCCGAGATCCTTGTCGCGCCCAATCTCGATGCCGGGAACATGCTCGCCAAGGAGCTGACCTTCATCGCCCATGCCGAGGGTGCAGGGCTCGTGATGGGCGCGAAATGCCCGATCATCCTCACCTCGCGCTCGGATGGCGACGAGGCGCGGCTCGCTTCCTGTGCGATCGCCGCGCTGCACCAGGCGCGGCTCACGGGCACCACGCCGATTCGGAAGGCGGCGGAATGAGCGCCGACGCCGCGCGGGGCGGGGCGGGCGCGCCGCGCGCCCATGTCCTGACCCTCAACGCCGGCTCCTCCTCGATCAAGTTCGGCCTGTTCGAGGCGGGGGACGCACCGCGCGAGGTCGCATCGGGGCTGGTCGAGCGGATCGGCGAGACCGTCGGCGCCCGGATCAAGGCGAAATCGGCCGAGGGCGCGCCGCTCACCGAACGCGGGCTCTCGGGCTCGGAGGCCGCGGACCACATCGGCGCCCTCTCGGCGGTGCTTGCGCTCTTCAGCGAGCATTATCCCGACCGGCCGGTCGAGGGGGTCGGGCACCGCGTGGTCCATGGCGGTCCGGATTTCGGCGCTCCGATCGTCCTCGATGACGAGATGATGGCAGCCCTCGCCCGCTTCGAGCCCTTTGCGCCGCTCCACCAGCCGCACAATCTCGCCGGAATCCGCGCGGCGCAGGCGGCCTTCCCGGAGGCGCTGCAGGTCGCCTGCTTCGACACCGCCTTCCACCGCAGCCACCCCTGGGTCAACGACGTCTTCGCCCTGCCGCGCGAGTATCTCGACAAGGGCGTGCGCCGCTACGGCTTCCACGGGCTGTCCTACGACTACATCGCCGGCGCCATGGCCGAGATCGCGCCGCAAATCCATGCCGGCCGCGTGGTGGTCGCGCATCTCGGAAACGGCGCCTCGATGTGCGGGCTGCTGGGTGGGCGCTCGATCGGCTCGACCATGGGCTTCACCGCACTCGACGGCCTGCCGATGGGCACCCGCTGCGGCCAGATCGACCCCGGCGTGATCCTCTATCTGCTGGAGCAGGAGGGCATGACGGTCTCCGAGGTGACCGAACTCCTCTACAAGCGCTCGGGGCTGATCGGGCTCTCGGGCGTCTCGAACGACATGCGCGCGCTCGAGGGCTCGGATGCGCCCGAGGCCAAGCAGGCGATCGACTATTTCGTGTTCCGCATCCGGCGCGAGCTCGGGGCGCTGGCCGCGGTCCTCGGCGGGATCGACGCGCTCGTCTTTACCGCGGGGATCGGCGAGAACTCGGTGCTGATCCGCGAGCGGGTCTGCGAGGGGCTCGGCTGGCTCGGCCTCGAGCTCGACCACGCCCGCAACGCCAGCCGCGAGCCGACCCTGCCGCTCGGCGCGCGCCTGGTTTCGGCCGATCTCTCCCGCGCCCGGATCTTCGTGATCCCGACCGACGAGGAGGCCGTGATCGCCCGGGCCGCGAGCGCGCTGATGGCCGGTCGGGGAGAGCCTTTGGAGACGATGCAATGAAGCGTGCAATCAAGTGTGAGGAGGCCGCCGAACTGATCCCCGAGGGCGCCTCGCTCCTCTTCGGCGGGTTCATGGGCGTCGGCGCGCCGCATCGGCTGTTCGATGCGATGGTCGAGCGCGGCGTCGGCGGCTTCACCGTCATCGGCAACGATCTCGCCTCGCCCGGCCACGCGGTGGGCAAGCTGGTTTCGGCCGGCCTCGTCGCCCGCGCCATCGTCAGCCATATCGGCCTCAACCCCGAGGCACAGAAGAAGATGATCGCCGGCGAGATGGAGATCGAGCTCGTCCCCCAGGGCAGCCTCGTCGAGCGTATCCGCGCCGGCGGCATGGGGCTCGGCGGGGTGCTGACGGCCACCGGCCTCGGCACGCCGGTCGCCGAGGGCAAGCAGGTCGTCGAGGTCGAGGGCAAGCGGTTCCTGATCGAGACGCCGATCTTCGCCGATTTCGCCCTGATCGCCGCCCGCCAGGCTGACTATGTCGGCAACCTCGAGTACTCGCTCACCGCGCATAACTTCAATCCGATCATGGCGCTTGCGGCAGAGACCGTGATCGCCGAGCCGCATTACATCGTGCCCGTGGGCGTGATTTCGCCCGATGCAGTCAAGACCCCGGGCGTGTTGGTCGATCACTTGCTGGAAAGGGCCGCCTGATGGACGCACCCGCGCTCAGCCCCAAGGAGATCATCGCGCGCCGGGTGGCGCTCGAGGTCAAGCCGCGCATGCTGGTTAATCTCGGCATCGGGCTGCCCTCGCTGGTGGCCAATTTCGTGCCGGCCGAGCGCGAGGTGTTCTTCCAGGCGGAGAACGGGGTGATCGGCCTCGGCGCCCGCCCGCCCGAGGGGATGGAGGACCCCGACCTCACCGATGCCGGCGGCGGCTTCGTCACCGCCGTGCCGGGGGCGGCTCGATCGACAGTGCGATGAGTTTCGGCCTGATCCGCGGCGGCCATCTC
>CAYORO010000432.1:0-2551 GCA_964406355.1 uncultured Limibaculum sp. | reverse complement strand
CCGAGGCGATGTTGACGACGCGGCCCCAGCCCGCCTTGCGCATCTCCGGCAGCGCTGCGGCCGTGGTGTGGAAGGCGGAGGACAGGTTGATCGCCAGGATCGCGCTCCACTTCTCGACGGGGAAATCCTCGATCTTCTCGACATGCTGGATGCCGGCATTGTTGACGAGGATGTCGATCTTGCCGAAGGCCTCGACCGTCTTGATGACCAGCGCGCGGCACTGCTCGCCGTTCGACATGTCGGCCTGGATGTACTTCGCCTCGGAGTTGGTCTCCTGGGTGATCTTCTCCGCGAGCGCGTGGTCCTCGGCGGTGTCGGAGAACGAGTTGAGCACGACCTTGGCGCCGCGACGGGCCAGCTCCTCGGCGACGCCGAGGCCGATGCCTGAGTTCGAGCCGGTGATGACGGCGACCTTACCTGCGATCGACATGGGCGGACCTTTCTCAAAGATGGGCGGCCGGCGGCCGGGTGGTGGGCGAGGGCTCTCTGGACCCGCGCCGGGCGGCCGGTCCATGCTGCGCGGCGAACCTACTCCAGGGAGGGTCGGGCGATGAAGAGCCTCGCATCTATCGATGCCGCGCTGCGCCAAAAAAAAGCGCCCCCCGAGGGGGGCGCATACAGTGTTGAGGCAGGTTTCATACAGGCAAGAAACCTATCGAGCAGTGAAGTGAGGATACGCGAAGGGCACCGGAGCGGCAAGGGGCTTTTGCCCACAGGGGTCGGTGGACAACTTGCCGGACTGCTCGCGCTGGCTCTCGTCGCCGTGAGCCCGGCGATTGCCGAGCCCCGCCACGGCATCGCGATGCATGGCGAGCCGGCGCTGGCGCCGGGGTTCGCCGCATTTCCCTATGCCGAGCCGGATGCGCCGCAGGGTGGGACGATCGTCTATGGCGAGGTCGGCGGGTTCGACAGCCTCAATCCCTTCGTCCTCAAGGGGTCGGCGCCCTGGGCGCTCTCGTCCTACACCCATGAAAGCCTGATGGCGCGGAGCTGGGACGAGCCCTTCACCCTCTACGGCCGCCTTGCCGAGAGCATCGAGACCCCGCCCGACCGCTCCTGGGTCACGTTCCGCCTCCGGCCCGAGGCGCGCTTCTCCGATGGCAGCCCGGTGACGGTCGAGGACGTGATCTGGTCGATCGAGGCGCTCGGGCGCGAGGGGCACCCGCGCTACCGCGCCGCCTGGGACGCCATCGACCGGATCGAGCGGGTCGGCGAGCGGGGCCTGCGAATCGGGTTCGCCGAGGCGAATCGCGAGCTGCCGCTGATCATGGGGCTGCGGCCCGTGCTGAAGCGGCCCGAGGATGGCCAGCTCCCCGAGGCCGGGCTCGCGCCGCTGATCGGCTCCGGCCCCTATCTGGTGGCCGAGGCCGAGCCCGGCCGACGCCTCGTGTTGCGGCGCGATCCGGACTGGTGGGGGCGCGATCTGGCCGTCAATCGGGGGCTGCACAATGCCGAGACCGTCCGGTTCGAGTATTTCCGCAACGAGGACGCGCTCTGGTCGGCGGTGCTGACCGGTGCCGTCACGCTCTTCCCCGACCGCGATCCGGTGCGCTGGGCCGAGGGCTACGACGTCGCTGCCGTCGCCGACGGCCGGCTCGCGCGCCACGAGATCCCCCATGGCCGGCCGACCGGCATGGAGGGCTTCGTCTTCAACACTCGCCGCGCGCCCCTCGACGACCGCCGGGTGCGCGAGGCGTTCGCGCTCGCCTTCGACTGGTCGTGGATCAACGCGCGGCTCTTCGGCGGCGCCTATGCCCGGATCGAGAGCTATTTCGACAATTCCGAGCTCGGCTTCGAGGGGCCGGCCGAGGGGGCCGAGCGTGCGCTTCTCGCGCCCTTCGCGGCGGACCTGCCCGAGGGCACGCTCGAGGCGGGCTGGCGGCCTCCCGAGGGCGACGGGCGCGAGAACCGCCGGGCGCTCCGCCGGGCCGGGCGGCTCCTCGATGCGGCCGGCTGGACGGTCGATGGCGGTACGCGCCACCGAGAGGGTCAGCCGCTCGCCGTCGAGATCCTCGTTGTCTCCGCACAGCACGAGACGCTCGCCGGGCTCTGGACCGATGCGCTCGCGCGTCTGGGGGTGGCCGTGACCGTGCGCCTGGTCGATGCGGCCCAATACGAGGCCCGCCGGCGCGCATACGACTACGACATCACCGTCAACCGCTGGTGGCTCAGCCTCTCGCCCGGCACCGAGCTCTGGCTCTATTTCGGCGCCGAGGGCCGGGAGCGCCCCGGCACGCGCAACTATATGGGCGTCGCCGACCCGGCGGTCGACGCGATGATCCGGGCGCTGCTCGCCGCCGAAGGGCGGGAGCAGTTCGGTGCCGCGGTGCGCGCGCTCGACCGGGTGCTCTCCGCCGGGATCTACGTGGTCCCGTTCGGCACGCTGCCCGAGGACCGGGTGGCCGCCGCGCCCATGCTCCGCCGACCGGAGCGCGCGGCCCTCTACGGCTTTCGGTCCGAGGTCTGGTGGGTCGAGCGCGCGCCCTGACCCATCCCGCCCGACCCAAACCCGGGTAATACGTAGCCGCATGTGGGCCGTAGCCCCCCCCCG
>CAYORO010000431.1:0-2558 GCA_964406355.1 uncultured Limibaculum sp. | reverse complement strand
ACGAGCCGGCGGTGCTGATCTCGGTCGACGTCGTGCCCTCGAAGAACTGAGGCGGTCCCAAAGGGCGGCCGCGACGAAGGTTTTGCGGTAAACCTCTCGGCATGAGCAAGGACAAGCTCCAAGTGCCGCCCTTTCGGGCGCTGGTCGCGTTCTGGGCCGCGGCGACCCATGATCGCCTGGCCGATGCCGCCGAGCAGATCGGCGTCACGGAGTCCGCCGTCAGCCACCAGATCCGCCAGCTCGAGACGCTGCTGCGCGCCCAGCTCTTCGACCGCAGCTCCGGCCGGCGCGTGCTGACGCCGACCGGGCGCCGCTACCTCGAGCGCATCGAACCGGCCTTGAGGGAAATTGAAGCCGCAACCGCGGCGATCCTGCCCACGGATGGCCGGCAGGCGGTCAGGCTCACCCTCCCGCCCTCGCTGGCGGCGACATGGCTGATCCCCCGGCTCGCCAGCTTCGAGGCCGTCGCGCCGGGCGTGGATGTGCAGCTCGTCCTCACCACGCGGCTCGTCGATCTGCGGCGCGATCAGGTGGATCTGGCGATCCGGCATGGCCGCGGATCCTGGGAGGGGCTCGAGGCGACCTTCCTGTTCGAGGATCTCGCCACCCCGGTCGCGGCACCCGGCTTCCTGCCGCCCGGGATCGGCCCAGAGGCGCTCCCGGCGGATCTGCGGCTCATCATCAGCCACAGCACGCCCGGGGAATGGGAGGAATGGGCGCGGGCGCGCGACCTCCCGCCTCCGCCCACCGACCGTGCGCTGATGCTCGACTCGATCGAGCAGGTGCTGCAGGTCGCCGAGGCAGGCCATGGCCTCGCGATGGGCCGGTGGCCTTATCTGCAAGCGCGGCTCGAGACCGGGGCGCTGGTCGCCCCCTTCGGCGGCGTCGGGCCGACCGGCGCGGCCTACTATCTCTGCAGGCTGGCGGGCGAGACCCCGTCGGCCGGGGCGCGCAGGCTGGCGCACTGGCTGACGGACGAGGCCGGGCGCGTCGCAGCGACCGCGAGCGCGCCGCCCGCCACTTGAGGGAAATTCAAGTCGCGCTGAGGAGTTCTCGTTTGTGCGGACGGGCTCGGATCTCCACCTCCGCGTCAGGCAGAGGCACTGCCAAGGAACGGAGAGCCGAGATGAACCAGATCGCACCGATTGCCGAGGACAGCCGCACCGCGACCGTCGCGCCGCTGACCTTCATCGTCCCGCAGGAGGAGAAGCCCTCCTTCAACAGCCAGGCACTCACCGGGGGCGAGGCGGAATTCTTCTTCGATGTCGAGCAGCATCCGATCGCGATCGCCGATCTGCGGCCCGACGCGGATCGCTTCACGCTCGACGAGGCCGGGTTCGCCTTCCGCCGGGCGCCGACCGCGGTCGCGGACCTCTATGACGATGCGCGCGTCGAGAGCGCCTACTATGCCGAGATCGAGGCGCTGCTGATCGCCGAGTTCGGCGCCTCCCGGGTCGCGATCTTCGACGCGACGCGCCGCTCGGACGGCGGCAAGGGCGCGGCGAACAAGGACGGCAAGCGCGGGGCCGCCACCCGCATCCACGTGGACTACACCGCCAAGAGCGGCCCGCAGCGCGCCCGCGATGCGCTCGGCTCGGAGGAGTTCGACCGCCTCGTCGGCAAGGGCGCCCGGATCGTGCAGGTCAATGTCTGGCGCCCGATCGTCGGGCCGGTGCAGCGCTCGCCGCTGGCGGTCGCCGACGCCAGCAGCATCGCGCCCAAGGACCTGGTGGCGACGGACCAGATCTTCCCCGACCGGGTGGGCGAGATCTACCACCTCGCCCACAACCCGGCGCAGCGGTGGTACTTCGCGCCCGAGATGACCCGCGACGAGGTGCTGCTGATCAAGGGCTGGGACAGCCTGGAGGACGGGCGCGCGCAGTTCACGCCGCACACGGCGTTCCCCCTGCCCGACCAGGACGGCGCCCCGGCGCGCGAGAGCATCGAGATCCGCACGGTCGTCGTGATCGAGTGAAGCCGCTTGGTGCGCCCGGCCCCCCGGGCGCAGCTCAGACCGGCGCCCCCAGCCCGATCTGCAGCGCGTCGCCGAAGACGCCCCGCAGCACGATGGCGATCTCGGCCTTCCGGTGATCGCTGCCATGGAGGCTGAGCGTGGCCACAGGCAGCGGGCCGATCCCCTGCATCGCCCGCGCCGGCCTCAGGCCGTCGCCGAGGCAGGAGGCCCCGAGCACGCTGCAGCCGAGACCGGAGAGCACCGCTGCCCGGACGGACTGGACGCTGCTGCCGGTGCCGATCTCGCGGGGCTGGCGGCCGGCCCTCGAGAGGCAGTCGAGCGCCGCCTCGGGGTACATGCAGGGCGCCTGCATCAGGCAGAGGGGGACGCCCGCCCCGAGCTCGAGGGCGGCTCCCGCAGATCCCTCGACCCAGACGAGCGGATCGGTCGCGATGACCGTGGCGCCCTCGTTCGTCGGGTCGTGCAGAGCGAGGGCGAGATCGATCTCCCCCGCGCGCAGCGCCGCCAGGAGGTGCCGGCTGAGCCCGACGCGCTGCCCGCGGCGCAGGCGGTGCGGCTGCCGGATGCGGTCTCGGTCGAGACC
>CAYORO010000430.1:0-2574 GCA_964406355.1 uncultured Limibaculum sp. | reverse complement strand
TCCTGAAGGTTTTTCGATGCGGGTCGCTGCGTGACGGTTGCGGCTGGGCGGGGGCGGCCCGCGTCGACAAACCTCGGAAGGAGGAAGCGGCGGGGGTCTGGCCCCGGCGCTTATGGGGATAGTGTGCGGGTGTTGTTGACGCTGGCGCCTGTCCGGCTGCCGGCCGAGATAGCCGCGAGGACTTTCAGCTGCTGGAGAACGGCTCGCGAGGGCTCGAACGGCGCCCCGTTGAGGCGCGGCGAAAGATCTGAGGCTTGCAGGGACGAGCCGTGCCGATCGACCCGGTTTCGGACCGCCTGAGCGTTCCGAAGTTGGGTCGTCGGATGGAATGGGCGGATCGTCATGCGGCGCTCTCTCGGGGCGGTGCGCGGGCGACCGGACGCTCGCCGCGCCTGAAGGTCTCAACGATGCGCATTGGCCCGCCGCAGTACGGGCACGGCTCCCTGAGCGTGAGCGGCTGAGTTGCGTCTGTGTCGACCGAGGCCGCATCCGCCGCGGGCTCGGCGCCGATCAGCGCCCGGATCCTCGCGATGTTGGCCTTGCGAGCGCCGCTGGCGAGCAAGCCGTAGTGGCGGATGCGGTGGAAGCCGTCGGGCAGGACATGGATCAGGAAGCGGCGGATGAACTCCCCCGTGGTGAGACGCATGACCTTTTGTCGGTCGCGGTTCTTGTGCCGGTAGTCCTTCCAGCGGAAGGCGACGGTCTCGGCATCAGCGCTGATTAGGCGGTTGTTCGAGATCGCTACGCGGTGGGTGTAGCGGCTGAGATAGGCGAGCACCGCCTCGGGACCACCAAAGGGTGGCTTGGCGTAGACCACCCACTCGCTCCTGCGCAGCGGTGCGAGCCAGGCAGCGAATGCACGCGCGTCCATCAAGCTCTGCAGCTCGCCGAAGAAGGCGAGCTTGCCCGCGCCGTGGAGCGCCTTAAGCCCCTCCAGGAACAGACGCCGGAACAGCCGGGAGAGGACGCGGACGGGTAGGAAGAACCCGGAGCGGCATGGGATCCACCGCCTGCCATCGGGCGAGAGGCCGCCGCCGGGCACGATCATGTGGACGTGGGGGTGGTGGGTGAGCGCCGAGCCCCAGCTGTGCAGCACGCTGGTCATGCCGATGCGCGCGCCGAGATGCTTCGGGTCCGCGGCTATGGTCGTCACCGTCTCGGCGGCCGCCTTAAACAGCAGGCCGTAAAGCGCGCTCTTGTTCCAATAGGCGATCCGTGCGATCTCCGCCGGCAGGGTGAAGACGACGTGGAAGTACTCGACCGGAAGCAGATCTGCTGCCCGCGCCGCCATCCAGTCGCGCGCCGCGGGGCCCTGACACTTCGGACAGTGCCGGTTCTTGCAGGAGTTATAGGCGATGTGCCGGTGGTCGCAGTCGGCGCACGCCGCGACATGCCCGCCGAGCGCTTCGGTCCGGCAGGCCACGATGGCCGACATCACCCTGAGCTGCGCGAGACTGACATGCCCGGTATTGGCCCGCCGCCAAGCAGGGCCGTGCTCACGGAAGATGTCGGCGATCTCCAGTCTTGGCCGGGGCAACGCCCCCGACCATCACTCCAGGCCTCGCCTCATCGTGCGATCCTGCAGCGTCGCCAGCATCTCGTAGGGGCTCACCGTGCTCCGGATCGTCTTCGTGGCGACATGCGTGTAGCGCGCCGTGGTGCTCAGCTTGGCGTGGCCGAGCAGGACCTGGATGACGCGAACGTCGGTGCCGGCCTCCAAGAGGTGGGTGGCGAAGCTGTGGCGGAGCGTGTGCAGCGTGGCCGGCTTGTTGATGCCCGCCATCTGCTTGGCCGCACTGAACGCCCGGTTCAGCTGCCGCGGCGACAGCGGTGCGATCTTTGGCTTGCCTGGGAACAGCCAGCCTTCGGGTCGGGCCTCTCGCCAATAGGCGCGTAGCAGCTCGAGCAGGCCGGGCGACAGCATCGCCTTGCGGTCCTTGTCGTTCTTGCCCTCATCGACATGGATCAGCATCCGGTCGCTGTCGATATCCGCGACCTTGAGGTTGCACACCTCTGCCGCCCGGAGCCCCGCGCCATAGCTGATCCCGAGAGCCGCGCGGTATTTGAGCCCAGGTCCTGGAACTGCCGCCAGGAGATCACCGACCTCCTCGATGCTGAAGACCACAGGCAGTTTCCGCGGCTTGCGCCGGAACTGCATGTGCCGCTTCATCTCCTCGCGCCCGCAGGTCACGCCGAAGAAGAACCGGAGCGACACGATCCGCGTATTGAAGGTCGCCGTGGAGACGTCCGTGTTAGTCATGTGGAGCTGATAGGCGCGCAGCTCGTCCGGCGTCGCAGTGTCAGGCGAGCGTCCGAGGAAGGCGGCGAAGCTCTTTACGCCCCGGATGTGGTTGCGCTGGGTCGTCTCCTTCATCCCGCGGATGCGCATGTCATCGATCATCCGCGCCCGCAGCGGCGTGGTTCTCTCCTCCGTCATGGGAACCTCCTGTCTGACGATTGGGAAGACCCCGATCGTCAGGCCCGGAGACCGGATCAATGAAGAGCAGAGGTCAGATCAGCGCCAAACGTCCACCACACGCGCCATTGCCGCGAGAGCGGCTTAGTCCCTCCGCC
>CAYORO010000429.1:0-2577 GCA_964406355.1 uncultured Limibaculum sp. | reverse complement strand
GGATCGGTCACGATGACCTCCGTGCCGGGAAGGGGCTGGCCCACCGTGCCGGCCCGGCGCGCGCCCTCATAGGGGTTCGAGGTGTTCATCGAGGTCTCGGTCATGCCGTAGCGCTCCAGGATCGCGTGCCCCGTGCGCTCGGCAAAGCGGGTGTGCGTCTCGGCGAGCAGCGGCGCGGAGCCGGAGACGAAGAGGCGCATGGACGCGCAGGCCTCGCGGGTGAGGCCGTCCTCCTCGAGGAGCCGGGTGTAGCAGGTCGGCACCCCCATCAGCGCGGTGGCCCGGGCGAAATCGGCCAGCACGACCTCTGCGCGGAACCGCTCGCGGAAGAGGAGCGCGCCGCCCGCCGCCAGCGTCACATTGGTGGCGACGAAGAGGCCATGGGTGTGGAAGATCGGCAGCGCGTGGATCAGCCGGTCGTCTTCGGTGAACCGCCAGAAGTCTTTCAGAACCAGCGCGTTGGAGGCGAGGTTCTCATGCGTCAGCATCGCGCCCTTGGAGCGCCCCGTGGTGCCCGAGGTGTAGAGGATCGCAGCGAGATCCTCCGGGGCGCGGGCGATATCGGCAATGGGTGCGGGCACGGCCAGATGGGCAAGGAGCGAGCCATGGTCCCCGCCATCGTCGCGCCAGACGCCAAGGGTCTCGAGCCGGGCGCCCGCCTCGGCCGCAATGGGCGCGAGCGTCTCGGCCCGCGCGGGATCGGCAACCAGCAGCGCAGGCTCGGCATTGCCGACGAAACCTGCGATCTCGGCGGCCGTGTAGGCGATGTTGAGCGGCAGGAAGACCGCGCCCGCCCGGATGCAGCCGAGATAGAGCCAGAGCGCCTCGATCGACTTCTCGACCTGGACCGCAACCCGGTCACCCGGCGCGACACCGAGCGCCACCAGCGCCGCCGCGAAGCGCGCTGACTGGGCCTCGACATCGGCATAGGTGAAGGCGCGTCCGTCGGTCAGCTCGGCAAAGGGCCGCCCGGTCCGGTCGCCCCGCGAGAGCCCGAGCGCCGCGGCCAGATGGTTGGTCATCGCTTGTCCTCCTGGCGGGCACGGGCGAGCTTGCGAACCGCGGTCGCGGTGGTCACCGCGCCGGTGTTGGCAAAGCTCTCGTGGTTCCGCTCGATCTCGTCGAGGTCGTAGAGATAATTGACCATCACGCCCCAGGCCCCGGTGAGCCCGCGCGCGGAGTGGTCGGCCGCAAGGTTGATCCGCTCGAGCCGCGCGCCGTTGCCGAGATGGAACCGCGCCACAGGGTCGAGCGGCCGCCCGTCGCGCCCCTTGGCGTCCAGCAGATAGGCCGCCGCCATGCCCGCCAGCCGGTCGGTCGCCTCCGCGGCGGTCTGCGCATCGATCGAGCCGTCGATCGGATCGAGGCGGCGGACCGCTGTCCGCTCGGCCTCGGTGAGCGCGCCTGCCCCGCCCCGCGCGCTCTCGGCCGTCGCCCAGCGCCGCAGCCCCGGGACCGGCGAGAGCGTGACGAACACCTTCACCGAGGGGACGTCGCCGCGCAGCTCCTCGACCACCTGCTTGATGAGGAAGTTGCCGAATGAGATGCCGCGCAGCCCCGTCTGGCAGTTGGAGATCGAGTAGAACACCGCCGTGCTGGCGCGCGCGGGGTCGATCTCGGTGCGGTCCTCGGCGAGGATCGGCCC
The DNA here is from genome assembly GCA_964406355.1 of uncultured Limibaculum sp. Classification (GTDB taxonomy): domain Bacteria; phylum Pseudomonadota; class Alphaproteobacteria; order Rhodobacterales; family Rhodobacteraceae; genus Thermohalobaculum. The sequence continues at coordinate 932 of CAYORO010000429.1, read as the reverse complement.
GATCGCCTCCGGGATCGCCTCGGTGAGCGCGACCTCGACGAAGATCAGCGGCTCGCCCGGCAGCGCGGGGTGGAAGAAGCCATAGAGCCGGCGGTCGGGCGCGGCGACGCGGCGGCGCAGGTCGTCCCAGTCCTGGATCGCGTGGACCGCCTCGTAGCGGATGATCTTCTCGAGGATCGCGGCCGAGGTGTCCCAGTCGATCCGGCGCAGCTCGAGAAATCCGCGGTTGAACCAGGACGAGAAGAGATGCCGGAAATCGGTGTCGAGCGGCGCGAGCTCGGGGGCCTCGCGCAGACAACCGAGGAGATCGTTGCGCATCGCGACGAGCGCCGCCGTGCCGCCCGGCGCCCGGTTGAGCATGCGCAGGAGCTCCTGGCTCCGCGGCTCGCAGGCATAATGGAGCGCCCGGGCCGCATCGTCGTCAGGCCGGTCCTGCCAGCGCGCAACCGCCTCGCCGAGCGCCTTCTGGTCGACGCCGAAGCGCTCGCGCAAGAGCCCGAAGACCGAGCGCTTCTCATGCCCGTCAAGCGAACCGTACCGCTCGAGCACCTCGCGGGCGAGCGCGAGCCCCGTCGCCTCGCCCGTGCCGCTCATCAGATCGCTGGCGAGGCCAGCCACCGCCTCGGGCTTGAGCTCGGGCGGGGCGCGGTCGATTGCGGCGAGCGAGCGACCGACATCGCTCACCCGCGCCATGAGATCCGAGAGCACCCCCCGCACCATCGCCGCCTCCGTCAGCGCGTCGGCCCCATCAGCACCTCGGGCAGCCAAGTGGCGAGTCCCGGGGCCACACAGAGTATCAGGATCGCCAGCACCATGCAGCCGACATAAGGCAGCGAGCCCACGAGGATTGTCTTAAGCCGGATGTCGGGGGCGATGCCGTTGATGACATAGAGGTAGAGGCAGAGCGGGGGGGAGATCAGCCCGATCTCCAT
>CAYORO010000428.1:0-2583 GCA_964406355.1 uncultured Limibaculum sp. | reverse complement strand
CACCGGCGACGCTCGGCTGGTTCTGGTGGCGCGCGATGCCCTATCACGACTGGCGGCTGACCCTCTTCCACGGCGCGCTGATGCTGGTGGCGGGCTATGTGAGCGTCGTGAGCTTCCGCTAGGTGGTGGCCCGGCTCTCGCCCGGGCTGCGGCTCTGGCGGTGGCAGGTGGGGCGCATCATCGACCGGCTGGCGCTCGGCTGGCCGGCGCTCCTCCTCTCGGTCGCGGTGGCGTGGCTCTCGGCGGAGCGGACATCTGGCCTTCTCCTGCCCTATGAGCATGACGGCAAGCGCTTCGTCGGGGTGCCGGCCTTCGAGATCGGGGACATCGTGGCGCCGATCGACCTGCGCCGCGCCGAGCTCACTCCCCGCCCGGCCGACTGGCTCGACCGCGCCGACTGGGAGGCAAAGTTCCGCGCCGAGTGGCGCGCGAAGCGCAAGATCGCGCCCGGTGCCGAGCTATCCCGCGCACAAGAGCTGGAGATGTGGCAGGAAATGCGGGCGGCGCGGCGCGAGCTGATCGCCGATCTACGCCCGCCAGACTTTTCGGGCCGCCACTTCAACCGCGCCGATCTCTCCAACGCCTTCCTCGTCGGCATCGACTTCTCCGGCGCCCACTTCGCCGACGCAACACTCCCAGGCGCCAATCTGGAGGAGGTAAACCTCTACGAGGCGCGAATGCAGGGGGCCGGCCTCCACGAGGCGCAAATGCAAGGGGCCTTCCTCATAGGGGCGCAACTGCAGGGGGCCTACCTCGAAGAGGCGCAAATGCAGAGGGCCGACCTCAGAAGGGCGGACATGCAGGGGGCCAACCTCGACGACGCGCAAATGCAGGTGGCCAACCTCAGAGGGGCGCAACTGCAGAGGGCCTTCCTCGGTGGAGCGCAAATGCAGGAGGCCATCCTCGGAGAGGCGCAAATGCAGGGGGCCTACCTCGGAGGGGCGCAACTGCAGGACGCATACTGCGCGACCGCTACCTTCCACGGTGCGGCCGCGCGGTTTGCGACTTTCACATGCGAGGGCCTCACGCAAGCGCAACTGGAGGGGGTGATCGGGAACGACGACACCGTGCTGCCGCCCGGGCTCTCTGTCGAGAGCTGCTGGCCGGCGGACTCGCCCTGGCTCGCCGCCTTCATCGATGCGCATGGCGACCGCTTCTTTGGCGGCCCCGCGCGGATCCGCGAGGCATTCGAATGCGCGGAGGGAGAGGCCCCGCGAAAGATCTGGGGGCCGGCGGAGTGAGCGCGGGGCTTGCCGCGGGCGCGTCGATCCCCTAGCCCCGTCGCGCATCAAGCCCGCAGCGGGAGGCCGCCCCCTCGTGACGCCAAAGATCCTCTTCGCCCACACGAATTTCCCGGCACAGTTCGGCTTTCTCGGCCAGCGCCTCGCCCAGGTGGGCTGGGACGTGACCTTCGCCACCGCGCGCAAGGGCGCCGAGAGCCGGGTGATGCGGATCCTGCCCTTCGAGGAGGGCCGCGACATCACCAAGGGCGTGCACCAGTATGTCGCCAATCTCGAGAAGGCGACGATCCGCGGACAGTCGGCCGCGCGCAGCTTCCTGATGGCGCGCGCCAAGGGCTATCGCCCGGATATCGTGATGGCGCATTCGGGCTGGGGCGCGGGGCTCTTCGCCAAGGATATCTGGCCGGAGGCGCACTACATCCCCTATGTCGAGTGGTGGTACAATTATCCGCCGGTCGACAGCGCGTTCTTCCCGGACTTCCAGGACGACGAGGACAGCCGGCTCCGCCAGCGCATCCGCAACGCGCCGATCCTGCTCGACATCGAGGCGGCCGACCGGGTGATCGCGCCGACCCGGTTCCAGGCCGCGCAGTTCCCGCCGCGCCTGGCCGAGCGGATCACGGTGATCCATGACGGCGTCGACACCGACTTCCACGCCCCCGGGGCGGCGGAGCGGATCGGCGGGCTCGAGATCGCGCGGATGCCCGAGATCGTCACCTATGCGACGCGGGGGATGGAGCCCCAGCGCGGCTTCCCGGAATTCATGCGCGCGCTCGACCGGCTGCAGAAGCGCCGGCCCCGGCTCCACGCGATCATCGTCGGCGAGGACCGGGTCGCCTACGGCAAGCAGCTGCCGAAGGGCGAGAGCTGGAAGCAGCGGATGCTGGCCGAGCTCTCGCTCGACCCCGACCGGACGCATTTCACCGGCCATCTGCCGCGGCCCGACTATCTGGCGGTGCTGCAGGCGAGCCATGCGCATGTCTATCTCACGGCGCCCTTCGTGCTCTCCTGGTCGATGATCGAGGCGATGAGCACGGGCTGCGCGCTGGTCGCCTCCGATGTCGAGCCCGTTCGGGAGTTCGCGACCGACGGGGTGACGGCGCGGCTCGTCGACTTCCACGATCCCGAGGCGATCGCGACGGCGGTCGAGGCGCTGCTCGAGGACCGGGCGGAGGCTCAGCGGCTTCGGGATGCGGCGCGTGCGCATGTGGTCGAGCGCTATGCGCTGGAGCGGGTGTTCCAGGAGAAGCTCGCCTGGCTTCAGGCCGCCCTCCCCTAAGACCCTTGCAGGCGGGCAACGGCGCCAGTGTTGCGTCACCACATGGCAATTTGCTAACTTTAC
>CAYORO010000427.1:0-2588 GCA_964406355.1 uncultured Limibaculum sp. | reverse complement strand
CGAACATGTAGCCGAGCTGCGAGCAGGTGGAGTAGGCGATCACCCGCTTGATGTCCTGCTGCACGAGGCCGACCGAGCCCGCGAAGAGCGCTGTCAGCGAACCGATCACCATGACGAAGAGGAGCGCGCCCTGGGCGTACTCGAAGACCGGCGACATGCGCGCCACCAGGAAGACGCCCGCGGTCACCATCGTCGCGGCATGGATCAGCGCGGAGACCGGCGTCGGGCCCTCCATCGCGTCCGGCAGCCAGGTGTGCAGGAAGAGCTGCGCCGACTTGCCCATCGCGCCGATGAAGAGGAGGAAGGCCACCAGCTCGACCGCGTTCACCTCGAGGCCGAGGAAGCTCACGGTCTCGTTCGCAAGATCGGGGGCGGCGGCGAAGACGTCGTCGAGTTGCAGCGAGCCGGTCAGGGCGAAGAGCGCGAACATGCCCAGCAAGAACCCGAAATCGCCCACCCGGTTGACGATGAAGGCCTTCATCGCCGCCGCGTTTGCCGAGGATTTCTTCCACCAGAAGCCGATCAGCAGATAGGACGCGACGCCGACCCCCTCCCAGCCAAAGAAGATCTGCAGCAGCGAGTCGCCCGTCACCAGTGCCAGCATGGTAAAGGTGAAGAAGGAAAGATAGGCAAAGAACCGTGGCTTCGCGTCGTCCTCTTCCATATAGCCGATGGAATAGAGATGGACGAGCGCCGAGATACTGGTGACGACGACCAGCATCACCGTGGTCAGGCGGTCGACCCGGATGCCCCAGTCGACCACCAGATCGCCCGAGGCGATCCACTGGAACAGCACCACGCGGCTCGGCTCGGACGGATCGAGGGTGAACTGCGCGACCCATGACAGCAGGCAGCACAAGAAGAGTATCCCGGTCGGGATCACCATGGCCGCCCGCTCGCCGATCTGGCGGTGGAAGAAGCCGGCGATGATCGCGCCGAGGAGCGGCAGGAGCAGGATGGCGGTGTACATGGGGCGGCCTAGCCCTTCATCATGTTGATGTCGTCGACGTCGATCGTGCCGCGGTTGCGGAAGAAGCAGACGAGGATCGCGAGCCCGATCGCCGCCTCGGCGGCGGCGACCGTCAGCACGAAGAGGGTGAAGACCTGGCCCACCAGATCGCCGAGATGCGCCGAGAAGGCGACGAGATTGATGTTGACCGCGAGCAGCATCAGCTCGATCGACATCAGGATGACGATCACGTTCTTGCGGTTGAGGAAGATGCCGAAGATCCCGGTGACGAACAGCACCGCCGCCACCGTGAGATAGGCCTCGAGCCCGACGCCGCCGATCAGATGTGTGTCCATCGCCTGCCTCCCCGCCCGGCTCAGACGCCCTGGCCGGGCTTGACGTCCCGCAGTTCGACCGACGCCTCGCGCGTGCGATGGATCTGGGCGATCACGTCCTGCTTCTTCACGCCCTCGCGGTGGCGCAGCGTCAGCACGATCGCCCCCACCATCGCGACGAGCAGGATCAGTCCCGAGGCCTGGAACATGTAGATGAAGCGGTCATAGAGGATCAGGCCGAGCGCCTCGGTGTTGGAGAGCTCCTCGGGCGGCGGGATCGCGGCGGCGCGCGCGCGGGGCGCTGCATCGGCCAGCACCCAGTGCCCGATCACGAGGCCGAGCTCGATCAAGAGGATCACGCCGATGGTCGCACCGACCGGCAGATACTCCGCCACGCCCCGCTTCAGCTCGGCGAAATCCACGTCGAGCATCATCACGACGAAGAGGAAGAGCACAGCCACCGCGCCCACATAGACGATCACCAGCAGCATCGCGACGAACTCGGCGCCGAGCAGCACCATCATCCCCGCGGCCGAGAAGAAGGTGAGGATCAGCCACAGCACCGAATGCACCGGGTTGCGCGCGATGATCACGAGGGCGCCCGAGGCGACGGCGACTGTCGCGAAGAGATAGAAGGCCATGGCCGTGAGCGTCATCTCGTCTCCTTCCATCCGTCGGAACGGCGATCCGCCGGCGGCGCGCCCCGCACACTCGACATTCGCGCGCCCCGTGACAAGGGGCAGAAGCGCGCAGAGCCACCGGCAGAGCCCCTGTGCGATCCTGGGCGCGCGGGACCTCAGCCGGGCGGCCCGAGCCGGGCGGCGGAGAGGCGGCTCGCGATGTCGGCTTCGGCGGCGCGCCAGTCGGCCTGGGTGTCCTCGTCCTCCATCCAGAGCTCGTTGAGCTCGGAGGCATCCGACCATATCCGTCCGCAGGCCTCGAGCGCCCGCGCGGGCAGCATCTCGTCGCGGCGGAGATCGCCGCCCGCCTCGAGCATCCGGTCGCGCCGGTTGCCATTGAGGCCCTCGGGCGGGCGGCCGAACACCGTCGCCACGACCTCGGCCGCGGCGCGCCCCTCGATACCGATATGGGCGTCCATCTCCGCTCCCGGGCCGACCGCCATCACCGCGTCGAGTGCCGCGCGCACGGTCCCGGGGCCCTGCTCGACGAAGGTCTCGAACCAGTCGAGGGCGGTGTCGTCCTCGAAGGCGCCGATGCCCCAGGCTCCCACCTCAGACCTCAGCGATAGGGCGCGTCGAGCTCGAGATTGCGCGCGATCTCGCGCTCCCAGCGGTCGCCGTTCT
>CAYORO010000426.1:0-2594 GCA_964406355.1 uncultured Limibaculum sp. | reverse complement strand
GGGCCGCCCGGCGCGACGCAAGCTCGGCCGCGAGGCGCGCGGCCTCCGCCTCGGCCTGCCGGCGCGCCGCGGCCTCGGCGGCGAGCCGTGCGGCTGCGGCCTCCTTGGCGGCGCGGAGCTGCTCGGTCTCCTGATAGGCGGCCTGGCGCCGCGCCTCCGCCTCTTCGGCGTGCCGGCGTGCCGCGGCTGCCGCCGCGCGGCGCGCGCCGAGCGCCGCGGCGAGCCGGGCGGCGGCGGCCTCGGCGCGGCGCCGCGCCGCAGCCTCCTCGGCGGCCCGGGCAGCGGCCTGCTCGAGACGCGCCGCTTCGGCTGCGCGCGCGGCCTCCGCGTCGGCGCGCGCAGCCTGAGCGGCCTCCGCATCGACACCGGCGCTGCGGGCAAGCTCCGAGAGCCGCAGCCGAGCGAGCAGCACGCGCGGGCCCTCGGGGTATTGTTCGACATAGGCCTCGCAATAGGCGGGATTGCTGCTCGTCTCGCAGAGCCGCCAGAACGTCTCCTCGATGCTCGGGCTGGCCGTCTGGGGCGCAGGCGTCTGCGCGGGCGCGACGGTCATGGCCGCGGGCGTCGGCAGGCTGCAATCGGCGTCGATGCAAGTTTTGCCCGCCACGCCGTCGGTGTAGTAGGGCGCCTGGCGCAGATTGGCCCGCATGCTCATCTCGAGCACCTCGGCCTGCACGTTGTTGGCCACGTCCTCGAGATAGGTGTTGGGCCGGAAGTGCTTCAGGAAGGCGCGGGTGAACACCGAGTTGGGGTCGTCGTCGTCGAAGGGCAGGCGGTCGAGCGCCTGCTCGCCGGGCGCCGCGGCGAAGAACACGAACTCGCCCTCGCCGGCATTCAGCCGCCCGAGGCCGCGGCTGAGGCCGACCGAGCGCGACCCTGGCCGCTGGCCGAACGGATTGTCGCGACAGGCGTCGAGCACGAAGATGCTGAGCTTGGCGCCGCGTTGCTTCACCCAGTCGCTGACCTCGGCGAAGCGGATCGCGTTGGCCGAGAGGAAGGCATCCTCGGCGCCGAGGCCCGGATCGTTGTTTGGGATGTCGGTCGGCAGCAGAAAGAGCGTGTCGCGCCGGTCCGGGTCGAGCTGAACGCCGTGCCCGGCATAGACGACCATGGTCGTGTCGCCCGGCTGGATGCGGTTGAGGAACTCGAAAACGGCGCCATAGGTCGTCCGCCGATCGGCATTCTCGACATAGACGACCTCGAAGCCGCGCAGGTCTTGCAGGAGACTCCGGTAGGCCCGGGCATCCGCAACCGCGCGCTCGAGCGGCACGAAGTTCTCATAGCGGTCATTGCCGATCACGAGCGCGAGCTTGCGCGGCCCGCCGGTCGCGGCCAGCGCCGAAGGCACGCTCGCCAGCGCCACCATGGCCACCAGCAGGATCAGAGCGACGCCGCGCATGCCCATCCACCTCAGTCGAATCGTTTTTCCACAACGCATCATGACAGCACTCTAACAGTTCAGAATTGCCCTGTCCGTCCGGCGCGACGCGAAACCGAAGCCCGCTTTCCCTTCGGCACTCGCGCCCGCCGGCCGCGAGCTCCCCTAGAGTCCGAGGCAGAGATACTTCATCTCGACGAAATCTTCGATGCCGTATTTCGAGCCCTCGCGGCCGAGGCCCGACTGCTTGACGCCGCCAAAGGGCGCCACTTCGGTGGAGATCAGCCCGGTGTTGACGCCCACCATGCCGTATTCGAGCGCCTCGGCGACGCGCCAGACCCGCCCGAGATCCCGCGCGTAGAAGTAGGAGGCGAGACCGAAGATCGTGTCATTGGCCTGGGCGATCACATCGGCCTCGTCCTCGAAGCGGAAGAGCGGAGCGACGGGGCCGAAGGTCTCCTCCTGGGTGAGCCGCATCTCGCGTGTCACGCCCGTCAGCACGGTGGGCTCGAAGAAGGTCCCGCCCTTGGCATGGCGCTTGCCGCCGGCCAGCACACGCGCGCCCTTGGCGGTCGCGTCCGCGATATGCGCCTCCACCTTGTCGAGCCCCTGCTGGTCGATCAGCGGCCCGTGGGTCACGCCATCCTCGAAGCCGTCGCCGACCGTGAGCTTTGCGGTTGCGGCGGCGAGCTTCTCGGCAAAGGCGTCATACACCCCGGCCTGCACATAGATCCGGTTGGCGCAGACACAGGTCTGCCCGTTGTTGCGATACTTCGAGATCATCGCGCCCTCGACCGCGGCGTCGAGATCGGCGTCGTCGAACACGATGAAGGGAGCGTTGCCGCCGAGCTCGAGGCTGATTTTCTTCACCTGGTCGGCGCATTGGCGCATCAGGATCCGGCCCACCTCGGTCGAGCCGGTGAAGGTGATCTTGCGCACCTTCTCGTTCTCGCAGAGTTCGCGCCCGATCGCGGGGCCGTCGAGCCCCACCACCACGTTGAACACGCCGTCCGGGATGCCGGCGCGCTTGCCGAGTTCGGCCATCGCGAGCGCCGAGAGCGGCGTCTGCTCGGCGGGCTTGGCCACGAAGGTGCAGCCGGCCGCGAGCGCGGGCGCCACCTTGCGCGCGATCATGGCGTTCGGGAAGTTCCACGGCGTGATCGAGCCGACGACGCCCACCGGCTGCTTGATCACGATGATCCGCTTGTCGGCCTGG
>CAYORO010000425.1:0-2602 GCA_964406355.1 uncultured Limibaculum sp. | reverse complement strand
TGCTCGACGACCAGTCGCTGATCGTCACCTACAAGGACTGGCGCGGCGAGCCGCGGGGCAAGCACCGCAAGCGCGAGCGGATCGCGGCCGAGGAGGCGGGCCAGGCCTCGGGCCCCCATATCGGCGGGCGCGCGCCGGTGATCCCGCAGCCCGGCGTCACCCGCAGCGCCGAAGCCCCAGCCGCCCGTGCCGAGGACGCGCTCGGCGACTGCATCGACTGCAACGCCTGCGTCAATGTCTGCCCCACCGGCGTCGACATCCGCGAGGGCCAGCAGCTCGGCTGCATCACCTGTGCGCTCTGCATCGATGCCTGCGACGACATCATGAAGCGGATCGGCAAGCCGCGCGGGCTGATCGACTACTGCACCCTGGCCGACGAGAACCTCGAGCGCGCGGGCAAGACCCCGGTCCCCGCGCTCAAGCGCATCATCCGCCCGCGCACGATCCTCTACACCACGCTCTGGGCCGGGATCGGCGTCGCGATGATGGTCGCGCTCTTCATCCGCACCGATCTCGACCTCTCGGTGGAGCGCGATCGCAACCCGCTCTTCGTCACGCTCTCGGATGGCGAAATCCGCAACGGCTACACGCTTCGGGTCGACAACATGACCGGCACGCCGGCCGAGTTCCGCCTCTCGCTCAAGAGCGAGTATGTCGTGCAGCCGGTGATCCAGGGCGAGGACAGCCTGGTGTTCGAGGTCGACGCCAACGCCACCCGTCGGCTGCGGCTGCTGCTCACGGCGCCGCCCTGGTTCGACATGCCGGAGCGCTTCGGCCTGACGATCTGGGTCGAGAACACCGAGACCCGCGAGCGCATCTCCTACGACACCCATTTCCGGGGACCCAAACCATGACCGACCTCAAACCCGCAGGCCGTCCGCTCACCGGCCGCACCGTCCTGCTGATCGCCGTCTGCGCCTTTAGCGTGGTGATCGCCGCGAATATCGCGCTGGTGGTCGCGGCGACCGGCAGCTTCCCCGGGCTGATCGTCAAGAACTCCTATGTCGCCAGCCAGAAATGGGACACCAGGACCGAGGCGCAGCGCGCGCTCGGCTGGCAGGCGACCGTGGGCCATGCGGACGGGCTCCTCGCGGTGCGGATCGAGGCCGAGGGCGCGCCGGTCAGCGGGCTCGCGGTGTCGGCGGTGGTGGGCCGACCCGCGACCGATATCGAGGACCAGCGCCTCGCCCTCACCGAGACCGACGAGGGATACGCAGCGCCCCTCGATCTCGGACCCGGCCTCTGGCGGGTCGCGCTCGAGGTGACCGACGCCGAGGGCCGCCGCTTCGACGCGGCCGCCTCGCTCAACATCAGCAGCCTGGCCGCCCGCCGCGCCGAGGCCAACTGATGCGCGACCTGCCCGAGCCTCAACCCGAGCCTCAACCCGAGCCTCAGCCCGCGCCCTCGCTCGGCTGCTGCCCGGGAGCGGCCGCACCCGCGCGCCCGGCAGCCGAGCGCTGGGCCCGGCCGGTCGAGGGCGGGCGCCGGGCGATCGACCTCCTGGTGCCCACAATCCACTGCCCGGGCTGCGTGCGCCAGATCGAGAACGGGCTTGCCACGCTCGAGGGCGTCGCCCATGCGCGCGTCAATCTCACGCTCCGCCGGCTGCATGCTGTCTACGACCCCGCGCGGACCGATGCGGACCGGGTGCTGGCCGCGGTCGAGGGGTTCGGCTTCGACGCAAAGCCCTTCGACGCCGATGCGATGGCCGCGATCGACCGGGACGCGGAGGGGCGCGACCTGCTCGCCCGGCTGGGCATCGCGGGCTTCGCGGCGATGAATGTGATGCTGCTCTCGGTCTCGGTCTGGTCCGGTGCCGATGCGGCCACGCGCGATCTGATGCACTGGATCTCCGGGCTGATCGCGCTGCCGGCGATGGTCTTCGCGGGCATGCCGTTCTACCGCTCGGCGCTCCGGTCGCTCGGGGCCGGGCGGCTCAATATGGATGTCCCGATCTCGGTCGCGGTGTGCCTCGCCGGGATCTCTTCGCTCTACGAGACCGCGCTCGGCGGCCATCACGCCTATTTCGACGCCGGCATCAGCCTCGTCTTCTTCCTGCTGCTCGGGCGGTATCTCGACCACCGGACGCGGGCCGTGGCGCGCTCCTCAGCGGCGGAGCTGACCGCGCTTTCGGCCCGCTCGGCCACCGTGATCGGCGCGGACGGCGCGCGACAGGCGGTGCCGGCCGATGAGCTCACCCCCGGCGCACTGGTAGAGGTGGCGCCCGGCGAGCGTGTCCCGGCCGACGGACAGGTGGAGTGGGGCCGCAGCGATCTCGACCGCTCGCTCGTCACCGGGGAAAGCCGGCCGGAGCCGGTCGAGCCCGGCGCGGAGGTTCATGCCGGCATGCTCAACCTCTCGGGCCCGCTCCGCATCCGCGCCTCGGCGACCGGGGAGGCGACGCTTCTCGCCGAGATCGGGCGCATGATCGCGGCCGCCGAGCATGGCAAGACCCGCTACGATCGCTGGGCCGACCGCGCGGCCCGGATCTACGCGCCGGCCGTGCATCTGGTGGCGCTGGTGGCGTTTCTCGGCTGGCTCCTCACCACGGGCGACACGCGGCTCGCGGTCTCGGTGGCGACCGCGGTGCTGATCATCACCT
>CAYORO010000424.1:0-2607 GCA_964406355.1 uncultured Limibaculum sp. | reverse complement strand
CGCTCAGAACCCCGTCCGCGAGGCGGCCGGGGCCCGTCCGAAGGTGCACACACTCTGCCCTCACCGCCCGCTTGATCTCGGCGCCGGGTTTTGGCTCTCTAGTCTCATGAGCTTACGCATTGCCATATCCCTGATCTGTCTCGCCCTCGGCGCCTGCGCCGCACCGGCCTCGGATGCGGATTTCGCCCGCTGGGATGCCGATCTGCAAGCCGCGGGCAAGCTCCGCGCCGATCGCGCGCCGATCGACGCGCCCTACACCTCGGCCGATCTCGCCCGGAACTTCGCGAAAATCGGCTTCGGCTCGGAGTTCGAGATCGTCGACGGCGAGTACACCGCCGTCAACGCCAACCGGAGCGCGCCGATGACGCGGTGGGGCGGGCCCGTGCGCTATGCGCTCTTCGGCGACCACAATCTCGCCGATGCCGACGCGGTGCGCAGCTTCGCCGACCGGCTGACCGCCGCGACCGGGCTGGAGATCGGCGAGGCCAACGCCAATCCCAACCTGCTGGTGTTCTTCCTCGGGCCGCAGGCGCGCGCCCAGGTCAGCCGCCTCTTTGCCCGCGAGCCCGACTATCAGCCGCTCTCGGATCTCTTCGGCGCCTGGTCGCGCGATCCGAAATGGCCCTGCGCGGCGGAGTTCTACTATCACGCGCCGGGGCAGCCGCGGGCCTACGAGATCTATTTCGCCGTCGTCTACATTCGGACCGAGGTGACGGGCATCTCGCGGCGCTCCTGCATCGAGGAGGAGATCGCCCAGTCGCTCGGCCTCGCCCGCGACGACCCTTCGCTCCGGCCCTCGATCTTCAACGATGACGAGGAGTTCGCGCTCATGACCGACCATGACGCGGCGCTCCTCAGCCTGCTCTACGACCCGCGTCTGCGCCCCGGCATGACCGTGGGCGAGGCGATGCCCGTGGTGCGTCGGATCCTCTACACTGAGTGACCCGGTGCGCGGCGCTCCTCAGCCGCTGGCTTGGCCCTTCTTCTCCGCCTCGAAGCCGAGTGTGGCGGGATCGAAGCTGTAATGCGCCGAGCAGAACTGGCAGTCGGCGGTCACCCGGCCCTCAATGTTGGTCATGCGCCGGATGTCCTTGGCCGAGTACTGGGCGAGCGCGGCCCGCACCCGCTCGGCCGAGCAGGTGCAGCCGAAGGTCACCGGCTGGCGCGCAAAGACCCGCGGGCGCTCCTCGTGGAAGAGCCGCGCGAGGAGTTGCTCCGGGCTGACATGCGGGCCGATCATTTCGTGCTCCTCGGCGGTGGCCGCCAGGAGATTGACCCGGTTCCAGTCTTCCTCACGCTCGCTCGAGCCCATCGAGGCGACGTCATCGGCCGTCATCAGCCCCTCCTCGCCCGAGGGGCCGTCGGGCGCGGGGCCCTGGGGCTCCTCCGGCAGGAGCTGGATCATCAGCCCCGCCGCGCGCCAGTGCGCGACGCCGCCCGGCGCCTGCGCGCTCGCCGAGATCACCTGGAACCGCGTGGCAAGCTGCTCTGACTGGGCGAAATAGGTCTCGGCGCATTCCGTGAGTGTCGAACCCGTGAGCGGCGTGATCCCCTGATAGGGCGTCATGTCAGGCCCCTGGTCGATCGTGACGCCCATCACGCCCTTGCCGAGCAGATCGTAGGGCACACCGCGGAACGAGGCGACATCGCCCCGATCAAAGCCCGCATAGGCGCGCATCCGGGCGGGCTCGCCTTCGGCCTCGGGTGCGAAATAGTCGGTCGCGATCAGCCGCACCGCCCCTTCGCCGCGGACCTGGATCGAGAACCGCCAGCGGAGCTTCACCGCCTGGCCGATCAGTGCGGTCAGCAGCGCGGCCTCGGCCACCAACGCCGAGACCGGCTCGGGATAGCGGTGCTGGTTGAGAATCGTCTCGAGCGTCCGGTCGAGGCGCACGAATCGCCCACGGATCTGCGACCGCTCGAGCTGAAACGGCAGGAGCATGTCGTCGCCGGCAAAGCCCGCGGCGGCGAGGCCGTCAGCCGATCCGTTTGCAGACCCGTCATTCATGCTGCCCCCAATCGACTGTCCGAGGTCGGCGTCGTCGGCCGGCCCGTCCCCGACTATCCGATTTCCGACCGGGCTGGCAAACCGGTTTGCGCCGGCTTGCCGCCGATGCGAGAAGCGGCTCATGCGACGGATCGGCGAGCATCAGCGGCCCGGGATCGCCTATCGCGACCGCCCGGGCGCCTACGGGATTGTCATGCGCGGGGGGCGGCTCCTCTGCGTCTGGCAGAAAGACGAGCTTCAATTGCCGGGCGGCGGGGTCGATCCCGGCGAGAGCCCGATCCGCGCGCTCCACCGCGAGGTGATCGAGGAGACCGGCTGGCGCATCGCGGGCCCCGACGGAGGGCTGCCGCGCCGCCTCGGCGCGTTCCAGCGCTATGCCTGGCTCTGGGATTACGAGTATTTCGCGCGAAAAGTGCAGCACATCTATCTCGCGCGGGCGGTCGCGCGGATGGGCCCGCCGCTCGAGCCCGATCACCACCCGGTCTGGCTCCAGCCGGCCGAAGCGGCGCGCGAGCTGCACATCACGGGCGACCGGGCGATGGTCGCGATGGCGCGGCGCATCGGCGTGATCTGAGCGCTAGAGCGCTGTCCGACCTGAT
>CAYORO010000423.1:0-2614 GCA_964406355.1 uncultured Limibaculum sp. | reverse complement strand
CGAGGGAATGCCGAGACCGGACACCGCCGCCTTCCCGGCCGACGCCCTGCATCGGTATCACTCCAACGACACGGTGCTCCGCGTCTCGCTGGAGCAGGTCAAGGAGAACATCGCGCATTTCGGATTCGACCCGGATCGGGTTGTGTTTCTCAAGGGCTGGTTCAAGGACACGCTGCAGAACGCACCGGTGGACCGGCTCGCTGTGCTGCGGCTCGACGCCGATCTCTACGAGCCGACCATGCAGATTCTCGAGAACCTCTACCATCGCATCTCGCCCGGCGGATTTGTGATCGTCGACGATTACGGCTCTTGGGAGGCGTGCCGGATCGCCTGCCACGAATTCCGCGAGCGCATCGGCGAAACCGCGCCCATCGAGCCGATCGACTGGTCCGGCGCCTACTGGCGCAAGTCGGTCGCGGTCTGATGAAGCCCGATTGCGTGAGGGCGAGAGCGAACCGGATGCTTGACGGCACAGGGCGGCAAGAGCCGTGGGTTGAGTGGTCCGAGCGGGCCGACAATCCGCTCTACCGGGTCACGCTCTGGCCCAACCGCTCGCTCGGGCGGCGCGGGCACCGACAGCTCCTCTGGGTCGCGGCAGGTGGCTTCGCGCTGCCGCTCGCGGGCGTGGCGGGCACGCCGGCCTTCTGGGGGCTGCTGCCCTTCTGCGCGATGGCGCTCGGTGTCCTGCACCTCGCCGTCCGGGCCAACACGCGCGCGGGGCGCATCGTCGAGGAGCTCACCCTCTGGCCCGACGAGATGCGCGTCGAGCGGCGCGAGCCGCGCGGCCGCGTGCTCCGCTGGCGCGCCGTTCCGGCCTTTGTGCGGCTCACGCTCCACCGCAAGGCACGCCTGCGCAACTATCTGACGCTGCGCGGCGGGGGCCGAGAGATCGAACTCGGCGCCTTCCTCAGCCCCGGCGAGCGGGCGAGCCTCCGCGACGAGATCGAGACGGCGCTCGCCCGCACACGCTGACCGCCTGATCGCACCCGTTTCGCCCGCCCCACCCCAAGGGTACAAGGGGCTGTCAACGGGAGGGCGGTCAACGGGAGGGCGGGCATGGCCGAGGCGGCGGACGACGAGCGCGACGAGGAGACCGGCTACAGCCTCGCCCCAGAGCTCGTCGGTGCCGTCCTTTCGGCGGTCGACGAAGGCGACCGCGCGGCCTGCGCCGATCTCGTGCGCCCCCTCCATGTCGCCGACCTCGCAGACCTCGTCGAGCAGCTCCCAGCCTCTAGGCGCCCCGATTTCCTCCGCCTTGTTTGGGACGAGCTCAACAAGGACTTCCTCGCCGAGCTTGGCGAGAACATCCGCGACGAGGTGCTGGCCGAGCTCGACCCCTCGATGCTCGCCGAGGCCGTCCGCGACCTCGACAGCGACGACGCGGTCTATGTGCTCCAGGGCCTCGAGGACGACGCGCAGGAGGCCGTCGTCGAGACGCTCGAGCCCGAGGACCGGGCGATCATCTCGAAATCGCTCACCTATCCGGAGTACTCGGCCGGCCGCCTCATGCAGTCGGACTTCGTCAAGGCCCCGCCCTTCTGGACGGTCGGCCAGATGATCGACCAGATGCGCGCCGAGGAGGAGCTGCCGGACCAGTTCTACGACGTCTACGTGGTGGACGCCGCGATGCATCCGCTCGGCAAGATCCCGCTGTCGCGGCTGCTCGCCAATCCCCGCCCGGTGACGCTCGAGAGCCTGATGATCCCGCAGGCGCGCACCCTGCACGTGGAGGACGCGCAGGAGGACGTGGCCTACGCCTTCAACCAGTATCACCTCGTCTCCTGCCCCGTGGTCGACGATGGCGGGCGGATCGTGGGCGTCATCACGATCGACGACGCGATGGAGGTGCTCGAGGAGGAGGCCGAGGAGGACATCCGCCGCCTCGCGGGCGTGGGCGACGAGGAGATCACCGACCGGGTCTGGTCGATCACCCGCCGACGCTTCCCCTGGCTCGCGGTCAATCTCGCGACCGCCATCCTCGCCTCGGTGGTGATCGCCCTCTTCGACGGCGTGATCGCGCAGATCGTGGCGCTCGCGGTGCTGATGCCGATCGTCGCGTCGATGGGCGGCAACGCGGCCACGCAGACGCTCACGGTCGCCGTGCGCGCGCTCGCCACCCGCGACCTGACACCCGCCAACATGATGCGCATCGTCGGCCGCGAGACGGTGGTCGGGCTGCTCAACGGCGTGGGCTTCGCCCTGGTGATCGGGGCGGCGACCTGGGCGGTCTATGGCGACCCGGTGCTCGGCGGCGTGATCGCGATCGCGATGGTCGTCAACATGCTGGTGGCGGGCCTCGCGGGGATCCTGGTGCCGATCGCGCTCGAGCGGGCCGGCGCCGACCCCGCGCTCGCCTCGGGCACCTTCGTGACGACCGTGACCGATGTGGTGGGCTTCTTCGCCTTTCTCGGCCTCGCCACGCTGATGCTCCTCTGACCCCTTGACTTCGAGGGCCCGGCCGATCCAGTGGGCGCTAGCCCAGAGAGGAGCCCCATGCGAGCCATACCCGAGAGCATCGACGCGACCGAGGCGCTGCTGGCCGAGACCGGCTATGTCGTGGGCCGCGGGCTCGCCACCGTCACCTTCCTCGCGCTGCGTCTCGGGCGGCCGCTCT
>CAYORO010000422.1:0-2617 GCA_964406355.1 uncultured Limibaculum sp. | reverse complement strand
GCGATCATGGCGCTGCGCGGCGGCTATAGCGGCACGGAAATGCTGATGATGGGCATCGGACTCGCCGTTTCCACCATCCCAGAGGGTCTGCCGGCCGCGCTCACCGTGGCGCTGGCCATTGGCATGCAGCGCATGGCCCGCAACAATGTCATCATCCGCAAGCTGGTGGCCGTCGAGGCGCTCGGCTCGTGTACCTTCATCTGTTCCGACAAGACCGGGACGCTGACGGTGAACGAACTGACCATCGACCGGGCGGTCCTGCCAGGAGGGGAGGTGTTTTCCGCCACCGGTGCCGGCATTGCGCCGGGCGAAATCGACCGCGACGACCGCGAAGCCCTGCGAGACCTGATCATCGCCGGAGTGCTCGCGAATGAGAGCTATCTCGACTATGCTGGCGTCGACTGGGACGCCGATGGCGACATTGTCGATGTGGCCTTCCTGGTCTTCGCCAAGAAATACGGCCTGTCTCTCAGTCGCCTGAAGAACGAACACCGGCGGCTGCAGCTTATTCCCTACGAATCCGAGCGCGCCTTCAGCGCCAGCGTCAATGGCGGCGCGAACGGTGATTCAGTCGAGCTTCACATCAAGGGCAGTCCCGAGAAGATCCTAGAAGGCTCGACCTTGATGCGCACGGACAGAGGAGACCTGACCATTGACCGTGCACTAATACAAGAACAATTCGAGGCGCTCGCCTCCAGCGGATACCGGGTCATCGCGCTGGCCAAACGGCAGGCCGCGCCCGATACTGACATTGATGCGCTGAACGCCCTCACCTTCCTCGGCATGGTAGCAATGATCGATCCTGTGCGGCCGGAGGCGCGCGAGGCGGTGAAGCGGTGCCGTGACGGCGGCATTGGCGTCGCGATGGTCACTGGCGACCACCCTGCGACGGCGCGTGCGATCGGCGCCAACCTTGGCCTTTGCGGCGAAGCAGATCCTGTCGTCACGGGAAATGACATCCGGCGCGCACAGGCTGGCGGTCCGGCGGCGTTGCGGCAGACCATCCTGCCGGCGCGGATCTTCGCCAGGATCGAACCGACCCAGAAGGAGACCATCGTCCGGACCTTTCAAGAGGCCGGCCACTTCGTTGCGGTTACCGGAGACGGCGTGAATGATGCGCCCGCCCTGCGCCGGGCCAATGCTGGGGTGGCGATGGGACGTTCCGGAACGGATGTCGCAAAGGAAGCAGCCGATCTCATCATCACCGATGACAACTTCACCTCCATCGTGTCGGGCATCGAGCAGGGCCGGATTGTCTACAACAATATCCGCAAGGTGATCGCGCTTCTGACCGCCACGGGTTTCTCCGCCATCCTCCTCTTTTTCCTGAGCGTCGGATTCGGGCTGCCCATGCCGATGACGGCAGTGCAGCTTCTCTGGCTGAACCTTGTGGCCAATGGCCTTCAGGACGTGGCGCTCGCCTTCGAGCCGAAGGAAGGCAACGAACTGGACCGCGCGCCGCGCAAGCCGAGCGAGCCCATCTTCGAGCGCCATGTCATCGAGCATGTCCTCGTCATGGGCTCGGTGATGGGTGGGCTTGCCTTCGCGGTTTATGCCAGCGCCATGGGGCAGGGTATGGCCCATGCGAGCGCCCAGAACCTGACGCTGCTTATGATGGTTCTGTTTGGAAACATGCACGCCCTGTCGAGCCGGTCAGAGGAGCGCTCTTTCTTCTCCATGCGCTATTTCGGCAACCGCTTCCTCGCCATCGCGACGCCAGCGGCGCTCGCCATCCATCTTCTCAGCATGCATGTGCCGGGGCTCAACACGCTGATCGGGCTTGAGCCCGTGAGCTTTGTCACCTTCCTTTCCCTGCTCGGCGTGGCGCTGATCTTCCTCGCAGTCGAGGAGGCCCATAAGTTTTCCATCCGCTGGCGCAGCCGGAAGGAGGCCCAGTAATGTCTGGGCGCCTGGCCGGAAAGACGGGCCTCGTGGTTGGCATCGCCAATGGAGACAGCATCGCCGCGGGATGTGCGCGCGCCTTCCACAGCGAGGGGGCCGAACTCATCATCACCCATATGAACGAGAAGGCGAAACCGCATGTCGCGCCCATCGCGGAAGAAGTGCACGCGAAACGCCTCATGCCACTCGATGTTACCGACGACACAGCCATGGATGCGGTCTTCACCGCGGTGGCGCAGGAATGGGGCCAGCTCGACTTTCTTCTTCCCGCCGTCGCCTACTGCCTCAGGGATGATTTGCGCGGTCGCGTCGTTGACAGTTCGCGCGAAGGCTTCGCGCTCGCCATGGATATCTCCTGCCATTCCTTTCTGCGCATGGCGAAACGCGCCGAACACCTGATCGCCGAAGGGGGCGCCTTGTTCACCGTGAGATTCTACGGCGCGGAACAAGTGGTCGATGATTGCAACATCATGGGACCGGTGAAGGCGGCGCTGGAGGCCAGCGTAAGCTACCTTGCGGCCGAGCTCGGACCAGCCGGTATCCGCGTGCATTCTCACTCTCCCGGACCCGTGGTGACCCGGGCGGCGTCAGGCA
This sequence comes from uncultured Limibaculum sp., assembly GCA_964406355.1. Taxonomy (GTDB): domain Bacteria; phylum Pseudomonadota; class Alphaproteobacteria; order Rhodobacterales; family Rhodobacteraceae; genus Thermohalobaculum. The sequence goes on along the minus strand of CAYORO010000422.1, from coordinate 121 downwards.
GCGCACAGTTCGACGAAATGCTGCGCGAAGCGGCGGAGCGATCGCCGCTGCCGACCGAACAGACACCGGAGGATGTGGGCGCACTCGTAGCTTTCCTGGCAAGTGATGCCGCAAAACACAT
>CAYORO010000421.1:0-2628 GCA_964406355.1 uncultured Limibaculum sp. | reverse complement strand
GTCGCTGCAGCAATTGCAGTGGTCCAACGGGGCCAGCGACTGGCGGTCTCGGCCCAAGGACGAAGCCGCTCTCGCGGCAGGGGCGCCCATGGCTGATGTCACGCACTGATCTGACCGCCTGTCTTCGCTGAGAGGGCCGCCTGGCCTGACGATTGGGGTCTTCCCCATCGTCAGACAGGAGGTTCCCATGGAGAAGGAGAGGACCACGCCGCTGCGTGAGCGGATGATCGAAGACATGCGCATCCGTGGCATGGGCGAGAAAGCCCAGAAGGCTCACATCCGTGCCATCAAGGACTTCGCCGCGTTCCTGAAGCGCTCGCCCGACACCGCGACGCCGGACGATCTGCGCGCCTACCAGCTCCACATGACCGACGCCGGCATCACGCCGCCCACCTTCAATGCCCGGATCGTGGCGCTCAGGTTCTTCTTCGGCATGACCTGCGGGCGCGAGGAAATGAAGCGGTTCATGCAGTTCCGCGCCCAGCCGCGGAAGCTGCCGGTCGTCTTCAGTGTCGAGGAGGTGTCAGACCTGCTGATGGCCGCTCCCGGGCCGGGGCTGAAGTACCGCGCCGCGCTCAGCATCTCCTATGGCGCCGGCCTGCGCGCTGCCGAGGTCTGCAGCCTGAAGATCGGCGACATCGACAGCGACCGGATGCTGATCCATGTCGAGCAGGGCAAGGGGCGGAAAGATCGGAAGGTCATGCTCTCGCCCGGGCTGCTCGAGCTCTTGCGCGCGTGGTGGTGCGAGGCGCGGCCCGAAGGCTGGCTGTTCCCCGGCAAGCCGAAGATCAACCCGATCTCGCCGCGCCAGCTGAACCGGGCCTTCACGTCGGCGAAGGCCATGGCGGGCATCGCGAAGCCCGCGACGCTCCACACGCTGCGCCACAGCTTTGCCACCCACCTGCTCGAAGCGAACACCGACGTCCGCGTGATCCAGGTGCTGCTCGGGCACGCCAAGCTCACGACCACGGCCCAGTACACTCACGTCGCCACGAAGACGATCCGGGACACGGTCAGCCCCTACGACATGCTGGCGAAGCTGCAAGACCAGGCCGTGCGACGAAGCCTGGAGTGACCCCAGGCCGGGGTGCCTCGGCCCAAGCTGGAGATCGCCGACATCTTCCGTGAGCACGGTCCCGCGTGGCGGCGGGCAAACGTGGGACATGTCGGCCTCGCCCAGCTCAGGGTGATGTCGGCCATCGAGGCCTGCCGGACGGAAGCGCTCGGCGGGCATGTGGCGGCCTGCGCCGACTGCGGCCACAGCCATATCTCCTACAATTCCTGCAAGAACCGGCATTGTCCGAAGTGTCAGGGCCCGACCGCGCGCGACTGGATGGCGGCGCGCGCGGAAGACCTGCTCCCGGTCGAGTACTTCCACGTCGTGTTCACCCTGCCAGCCGAGATCGCCCGGATTGCCTTCTGGAACAAGCGCGCGCTCTACGGCCATCTCTTCCGGGCATCGGCCGAGACGGTGAAGACCCTCGCTGCCGACCCCAAGCGCCTCGGCGCCCGCATCGGCTTCACCTCCGTGCTGCACAGCTGGGGCTCGGCGCTCACCCACCACCCCCACATCCACATGATCGTACCGGGCGGCGGGCTCTCGCCCGATGGCAAGCGCTGGATCCCGTGCCGTCCCGGGTTCTTCCTGCCCGTCCGCGTCCTCGCCCGGCTCTTTCGGCGCCTGTTCATCGAGGGGATGCTGGCGCTCCACGAGGCGGGCAAGCTCGCCTTCTTCGGCGAGCTCGACGGGCTGGCGGACGCGCGTGCCTTCGCTGCCTGGCTCGCGCCGCTGCGCAAGACCGAGTGGGTCGTCTATGCCAAACCCCCGTTCGGCGGACCCAATGCGGTGCTTGCCTATCTCAGCCGCTACACACACCGCGTAGCGATCTCGAACAGCCGGCTCGTCAGCGCCGACGCCCACAGCGTTACCTTCCGCTGGAAGGACTACCGCATCAAGCGCGGCGATCGAACGAAGGTCATGCGCCTCGACACGCACGAGTTCATCCGCCGGTTCCTGATCCATGTGCTACCCGACAGCTTCCATCGCATCCGCCACTACGGCGTGCTCGCCGGTGCCAAGCGTAAGGAAACCCTCGCGCATATCCGCACGCTCCTCGGCGTCACGCCATCGCCGGGAGCAGAGCACGACAACGCCGAGGCCGCACCCTTGCCGCTCACCCTTCGGGAGCCATGCCCCGACTGCGGCGGAGCCATGCACATCATCGAGACCTTCAAGCGCGGCGAGCGCCCGACGACCCGCGCCCCGCCAAGAAAAGCCGCCGCATGACGACAAGGCCATCACTAGCGCCAGGAACAGTCCGGACCGGCCGCGCAATCCGCGGACCGGTCGGATTGTGCACCCGCGCCATCGAGGCGCCGCGCTCGCCGGAATGGCGCCTCAGATCACGGCTCCAGGTCGACCGAACCCAGTCCATCCGTGCCCCTTGTGCGCGTCCGAACTCCCAGTCGCCCGCACCGAGGCGCCGCGAAGCCCCTCGCGCCCGCACGATTTCCCCATAGGACACCGCCCGGCCCCCGCGGCTTCCACCTTGGGAGGTTTTCCAACGCGGGCCGTGATCGCACCCAGACCAACCCCCTCGCCGCGGCCCGCATCAGAAAACCTTCACC
>CAYORO010000420.1:0-2628 GCA_964406355.1 uncultured Limibaculum sp. | reverse complement strand
TATATGTCGACCGTCTGGCAGGGCGAGGAGGTGGTGGGCGAGACCACCTCGGGCGCCTGGGGCTACCGCGTCGGCGGCTCGATCGCGCTCGGCGTGGTGCGCGCCGACATGGCCGAGCCCGGCACAACGCTCGAGGTCGAGATCTTTGGCGAGCGGGTGCCTGCCACCGTCGCCCCCGGCCCGCTCTGGGATCCCGCGAACGAGCGGCTCCGCGCATGAGCCCCGCGGCGGCGATCGGCGCGGCGACAGGCCCGGGCGCGGAGGCGGCGGCATGATGTCGGCCGAGATCATCGCCTTCGTCGACGAGTGGCGGCTGGGGCATCTGGCCTCCGTGGGACCCGAGGGGCCGAATGTCTCGCCCAAGGGGACCTTCCAGGCGCTCGATCCCGAGACCCTGGCATTCGCCGAGATCCGCTCGCCGAAGACGCGGGAGAACATCGCGACCGACCCCCGCGTCGAGGTCAACATGGTCGATGTCTTCTCCCGCAAGGGCGCGCGCTTCCGCGGCGAGGCGGCCTGGCACGGGCCCGACACCGCGCGCTTCGCCGCGCTCGCGCCGCCCTGGGAGGAGATCTTCGGCGCGGCGCTCAGGGTGCGCTTCCGCGGCTTCGTGACGATCCGGCTGACGGCGGTCCGCCCGCTCACCACCCCCGCCTACGACATCGGCGCCACCGAGCGCCAATTGCGCGCCGACTATCTCGCGCGCTTCACTGCGATGCAGCAGGAGGTCCTCGATGGCTGATCTGCCCGAGACGATGTCAGGCGTGCGCCTGATCGGCCATGGCGGGCCCGAGAAGCTTGTCTGGGCCGAGGACATCCCCGTGCCGCGGCCGGGACCCGGCGAGGCGCTGGTGCGCGTCCTCGCGGCGGGGGTCAACAACACCGACATCAACACGCGGATCGGCTGGTACTCGCGCTCGGTCACCGGCGCGACGGGCGAGGGCGAGGTCGGCGAGGAAGGCGGCTGGGCCGGCGCGCTCGACTTCCCGCGGATCCAGGGGGGCGATCTCTGCGGTCGGGTCGTGGCGCTCGGCGAGGGCGTCTCGGGCCTCGAGATCGGGGCCCGGGTGACCTGCGGCAATGTCCTGCCTGAGCCGACGAAAGAGAACCCGGTTGCCTACATCGTCATCGGCTCGGAGTTCGACGGTGCGTTTGCGGAGTATTGCGCGGTCCCCTCGCGCCATCTCCACGACGTAACGGCCTCGCCGCTCTCCGATCTCGAGATCGGCGCGATGCCCTGCAACTACGGCACGGCGATGGGGCTTATCACCCGTGCCGGCGTCGCTGCGGGCGACCGGGTGCTGGTGACCGGCGCCTCGGGCGGTGTCGGGCTCGCGGCGGTCCAGATCGCCCGCCTCAAGGGCGCGCATGTGACCGGCGTGGCCGCGGCATCGAAACACGCAGCGGTCCGCGAGGCCGGGGCCGAGGCCGTGCTGGACCGGGGCGAGCCCCCCGAGGCCGGCGCCTTCGATGCCGCGCTCGACGTGGTGGGCGGGCCGGCCTTCGGCGGCGTGATCGACGCGCTCCGAGCCGGCGGGCGCTATGCGGTCTCGGGTGCCATCGCGGGGCCGATCGTCGAGACGGATCTGCGCACGGTCTACCTCAACGATCTCACGCTCTGCGGGTCGACCTACCAGCCGGCCGAGGTCTTCGCCGAGCTCGTCGGGCACATCAACGCCGGTCGCCTCAAGCCGCTCGTCGCGCGCACCTACCCCCTCCGCGAGATCCATGCGGCCCAGGCGGCGTTCCAGGAGAAGGCCGTGGCCGGCAAGATCGTCGTCATCCCAGGAGACACCGCATGAGCCTTCAAACCTCCGCCCGCGCCGTGATCATCGGCGGCGGCGTCTCCGGCTGCTCCGTGGCCTATCACCTGGCCGAGCTCGGGATGAGCGAGGTGGTGCTCCTCGAGCGCAAGAAGCTCACCTGCGGCACCACCTGGCACGCGGCGGGGCTGATCGGCCAGTTGCGGCCGAGCCAGAACCTGACCCGCCTCGCGAAGTACTCGGCCGATCTCTACATGCGCCTCGAGGCCGAGACCGGGATCGCCACAGGCATGCGCCAGACCGGCTCGATCACGGTCGCGCTCACCGAGGCGCGCGCCGAGGAGATCCGCCGCCAGGCCGGCCTCGCGCGGGTCTTCGGCGTCGCAGTCGAGGAGATCGGGCCGGGCGAGCTCGCGGGCCTCTACCCCCCGCTCGAGACCAAGGACGTGGTGGCGGCTGTGCACCTCCCCGGCGACGGCCAGGCCGACCCCGCCAACATCGCGCTTGCGCTCGCAAAGGGCGCGCGGATGCGCGGCGCCGAGATCCGCGAGGGCGTGCGCGTCACCGCGATCCGCACCGACCGGGGCCGCGTCACCGGCGTCGACTGGGCGGCCGAGGACGGCAGCACCGGCACCATCGAGACCTCCACCGTCGTCAATGCGGGCGGGATGTGGGCACGCGAGATCGGCGCGATGGCGGGTGTCACGGTGCCGCTCCACGCGGCGGAGCATTTCTACATCGTGACCGAGCCGATCGAGGGCCTCGCCCGGCTCCCGGTCCTCCGCGTGCCGGACGAATGCGCCTACTACAAGGAGGATGCCGGCAAGCTCCTCCTCGGCGCCTTCGAGCCCAAGGCCAAGCCCTG
>CAYORO010000419.1:0-2645 GCA_964406355.1 uncultured Limibaculum sp. | reverse complement strand
CCGCGGCGGGCCGGCCCCGCCCGGCGCCGGGCGCCCGAGGGCCCCGCGGCCACGACCCGGGCGGCGGCGCAGGCGCTGCCAGGCGATGCGGCGCGAGCGCGGGAGGCGACGATCCTCCTGATCGCGCTCCGCAACGCAGCCGCGCTCGGGCCCGTCGAGCCCGCGCTCGAGGCGATGCCGGTCTCCCACCCACCCTTCGAGGCGATCCGGGACGCGCTGCTCGCGAGCCCGGACGGGGTGGAGGCCGCAGCGGCCGTCGCAGGCGCGCTCGGCGAGGACCCGGAGGCGCGCCTCGTTGCCGAACCGATCGCGCGCGCGCATCCTCTGGCGCGGCCGGGCGTGGAGCCCGAGCGCCTCCACCTCGTGCTCGGCGAGGCAATCGAGCGTCACACCGCCCTCGCCGCGCGCGAGGCCGAGTTCACGGAGGCCGGCCAGACGCTCGAGAGCGCCGCCGGCGAGGACTGGACCTGGCGGATCCGCCAGGCGGGCGCCATGGCCGATGCGCCGTCCGAGAAGGCGCTCCGGGCCGAGGCTGACATGTCTGAGCACGGACGCGTCTCACCGATCAGCGAGATCATCGCGCGCCACGGCGGCGGGGCGGACAAATCCGGAAGAGATTGAAGCACGCAAAAAAAACTACGCGCTCACCTTCGAAAAGGGGCGTCGGCGCCTAAGTGGCCTAATACCGTCGGGCTTCCGCGTGAGCGGTTGCACGGGCGTGGCTTGGCCCGTATGAGCCCGTGGGGCACTGCGGGGGAACCCTGCCCCGATCTCTGATCGTGGTCTCAACGCAGAGGACAGCATGGCGCCCAAGGACGAAGAGCAGAGCGAGACGGAGACCCAGGAAACCGGCGGCGCCATGCTCGATATGAGCCAGGCCAACGTCAAGCGGATGATCGCCAAGGCCAAGGCCAAGGGTTTTATCACCCATGACGAGCTGAACCGGGTTCTCCCGTCGGACCAGTACTCCTCGGAGCAGATCGAGGATGTGATGGCGCTCCTGTCCGAGATGGGCGTGAACGTGGTGGAGGACGACGGCGCCGCCGAGGGCGAGGAGGCACCCGCCGAGCAGCCCGAGAGCCGCGAAGTGGTTGCGGCCCAGCCCGCCGCATCCGAGAGCGACCGCACCGACGATCCGGTCCGCATGTATCTGCGCGAGATGGGCACGGTCGAGCTGCTCTCCCGCGAGGGCGAGATCGCCATCGCCAAGCGCATCGAAGCCGGCCGCGCGACGATGATCGGTGGCCTCTGCGAGAGCCCGCTGACCTTCCAGGCGATCACAATCTGGCGCGACGAGCTCGTCGAGGAGAAGATCCTGCTCCGCGACGTGATCGATCTCGAGACGACCTTCGGGGAGGCCAACGAGGCCGGGCCCATGGCTGTCGTCGAGCCCGAGGCGGAGGCCGAGGACGCGCCGGAGGGCGAGGAGACCCCCGAGGGCGAGGTCTCGGGCGCCGAGGCGGAGGACGACGACGCGCAGGCCAATCTCTCGCTCGCCGCGATGGAGGCTGAGCTCAAGCCCGCGGCGCTCGAGCGGCTCGACCAGATCGCGGCCAATTACGAGCGGCTCCGCGAGTTCCAGATCAAGCGGATCGGCGCGGCGCTGTCGGCCGACGCTCAGTTCACCGCCGTGCAGGAGCGCGAGTACCAGCGGCTCCGGCGCGAGATGGTCGAGCAGGTCAACGAGCTGCATCTGCACAACAACCGCATCGAGGCGCTGGTCGATCAGATCTACGGCATCAACCGCCGGCTGATGTCGCTCGAAGGCCAGCTCGTGAAGATGGCCGACCACTACCGGGTCAACCGCAAACAGTTCATCGAGGCCTATCGCGGCTCCGAGCTCGATCCCGACTGGGTCGACCGTATCGCCGAGCTGTCGGGCAAGGGCTGGGCCCGGATGGTCGAGGCCGAGCGGGGCCGCATCGAGGATATCCGCTCCGAGATCGGCGATATCGGGCGCCATGTCGGCATCGACATCCCTGAATTCCGCCGCATCGTCCAGACCGTGCAGAAGGGCGAGAAGGAGGCCCGGATTGCCAAGACCGAGATGGTCGAGGCGAACCTGCGCCTCGTCATCTCGATCGCAAAAAAATACACAAATCGCGGGCTGCAGTTCCTCGACCTGATCCAAGAAGGCAATATCGGCCTGATGAAGGCGGTCGACAAATTCGAGTATCGCCGCGGCTACAAGTTCTCGACCTACGCCACCTGGTGGATCCGGCAGGCGATCACCCGCTCGATCGCCGACCAGGCGCGGACGATCCGCATCCCCGTGCACATGATCGAGACGATCATCAAGCTGGTGCGCACGGGCCGGCAGATGCTGCACGAGATCGGCCGCGAGCCGACGCCCGAGGAGCTCGCCGCCAAGCTGCAGATGCCGCTCGAGAAGGTCCGCAAGGTGATGAAGATCGCCAAGGAGCCGATCTCGCTCGAGACGCCGATCGGCGACGAAGAGGATTCTCAGCTTGGCGACTTCATTGAGGACAAGAACGCTGTCCTGCCCCTCGACAGCGCCATCCAGGAGAACCTCAAAGAGACGACGACGCGGGTTTTGTCGTCGCTCACCCCGCGCGAGGAGCGTGTCTTGCGCATGCGCTTCGGCATCGGGATGAACACCGACCATACGCTCGAAGAGGTGGGCC
>CAYORO010000418.1:0-2648 GCA_964406355.1 uncultured Limibaculum sp. | reverse complement strand
CGCCCGTGGTCGCGTAGGAGACGATCCGCGCGAGCGGCTCGATGCCGCGCCGCTCGGCCTCCTCGGCGCTCATCAGCACCGTCACCGCCGCGCCGTCATTGATGCCCGAGGCGTTGCCCGCCGTCACCGTGCCGTCCTTCTCGAAGGCCGGGCGCAGCTTCTGCATGCCCTCGATCGTCGCGCCGTGGCGGATGTACTCGTCGTTCTCGACGACCGTCTCGCCCTTGCGGTGCTTTACCGTGACCGGCGCGATCTCGTCCTTGAACTTGCCGGCGTTCTGGGCGGCCTCGGCCTTGTTCTGGCTGGCCAGCGCGAACTCGTCCTGCTGCTCGCGGCTGATCTGCCACTGCTTGGCGACGTTCTCGGCGGTCGTGCCCATGTGATAGCCGTTGAAGGCGTCCCAGAGCCCGTCACGGATCATCGTGTCGATGAAGCCGAGATCGCCCATCTTGTGGCCGGCGCGCAGATGCGCGGCATGGGGGCTGAGCGACATGCTCTCCTGACCGCCCGCGACCACGATGCCGGCATCGCCGAGGCGCACATGCTGGGCGCCGAGCGCGACCGCGCGCAGCCCCGAGCCGCAGACCTGGTTGATCCCGAAGGCGGCCGACTCGATCGGCAGGCCGGCATTGAGATGCGCCTGGCGCGCGGGGTTCATGCCTTGCGCCGCGGTCAGCACCTGGCCGAGGATGGTCTGACCGACCTCCGCCGCGTCGACGCCCGCACGCTCCAGCGCCGCCTTGATCGCCACCACGCCGAGCTCATGGGCGGGCACGGTCGCGAACGACCCGTTGAAGCTCCCGACGGGCGTCCGCGCCGCCGATGCAATCACCACTCCAGTCATAGCCAGTTCTCCGTGTCAGGGGTGTACGTGGATCCGTTGACCGTCGCGCGCACGCTAGCCAACCGGGTCGGACGTGCAACGCGGGCGGCGGCATACCGGGTTGACGGAGCGGGAATGGCTGCCGCACGGCGCCTGGAGCCGCGAACGCGCGTCAGGGCGCGTGGAGAGCGAGCGGCACCGGCCATCGCGACGGCCTCGCCGACGGGCACCCGAGCCGCTCTGGGCTGGTCCGCGGCCATGTCTCCCCCTGGATCGTCCGTTGCGGTGCCCGTTGCCGGGTCTCTCGATCATCTTCTTATGGAGCAGGCCGCCCCGTTCTTGCGGGAACGCTTTGTCGCAGGGGGGTGGTCAAGGACGCGTCGCGCCCCGCCGCGCGGTTCAGCGGTCGCTCTCGCGCCAGCGGGGGTTCACCCAGGGCTCGACATTCTCGCGCGGCAGCGGCGGGCGGCCGAGGATGTGGTCCGACGCCTTCTCGCCCACCATGATCGAGGGGCCGTTGAGATTGCCGTTGGGGATCGTCGGGAAGATCGAGCTGTCGGCGACGCGCAGCCGCTCGACCCCGATCACCCGGCACTCCGGGTCGACCACCGCGTGGCGGTCATCCGCCCGGCCCATCCGGCAAGTGCCGCAGGGGTGATAGGCGCTCTCGGCATGCTCGCGGACGAAACCGTCGATCTCCTCGTCGGTGGTGACCTCCGCGCCGGGCTGGATCTCGCGGCCGCGATAGGGGCCGAAGGCGGGCTGGGCGAACACCTCGCGCGCCGCCCGGATGCAGGCGCGGAAGTCGATCCAGTCCTGCTCGTGGCTCATATAGTTGAAGCGGATCTCGGGCGGCGCGTCGGGCTCGGCCGAGCGGAGCCGCACCGTGCCGCGCGAGGGCGAGCGCATCGGGCCGACATGGGCCTGGAAGCCATGCCCCTCGGCCGCGGCCTGCCCGTCATAGCGCACCGCGATCGGCAGGAAGTGGAACTGGATGTCCGGATACTCGACCCCAGCGCGGGAGCGGATGAAGGCCGCGCTCTCGAACTGATTCGATGCGCCGGGGCCGGAGCGGCGGAACAGCCACTCGGCACCGACCTGGGCCTTGCCGACAAGCGACCAGTGACGGAACAGCGTGATCGGCTCGCGACAGGCCTGCTGCACATAGACCTCGAGATGGTCCATCAGATTGGCGCCGACGCCCGGGCGATCCGCCACCACCGCGATCCCGTGCGCGGCCAGATGCTCGGCCGGCCCGATCCCCGAACGCATCAGGAGCGTGGGCGAGTTGATCGAGGAGGCGGCGAGAATCACCTCGCGGCCGGCGCGGATCGTCTCGACCCGGCCGCCCCGCGCAACCTCGACCCCCACGGCACGGCCCTCCTCGATCACCACGCGTCGGACGAGGCAACGCGCGAGCCGACAGTTGGGCCGCTTGAGCGCGGGCTTGAGATAGGCATTCGCCGAAGACCAGCGCCGACCGTCGCGGATCGTCGCCTCCATCGGGCCGAAGCCCTCCTGCTTCTCGCCATTGTAATCGGCCGTCAGCTCCCAGCCCGCCTGGCGCCCGGCCTCGACGAAGGCGGCGACCAGCGGATTGTCGCGCCGCCCGCGCGAGACGGTGAGCGGGCCGCCCTGACCGCGCCAATCCGGATCGCCGCCATGGCCGCCGTCGCGCCAGTCCTCCATCCGCCGGTAATAGGGCAGCACGTCGGGATAGGCCCAGCCGGTGGCGCCCGCCGCCTCCCAGGCATCGAAGTCCCGCGCATGGCCGCGCACATAGACCATGCCGGTGATCGAGGACGACCCGCCGATCACCTTGCCG
>CAYORO010000417.1:0-2725 GCA_964406355.1 uncultured Limibaculum sp. | reverse complement strand
GCTCCATGATCGCGCCGAGGATCGCAGGCTTCAGGTGGTCCCAGGCGAGCTCGCCCTTGGTCACGGTGACGAAATCGCGGCCGAGGAACACCGCCTCGACCCCGTCGACCTCGAAGATCCGCGTGGCGAGGGGCGAGGCGTCGGCGCCCTCGCGGCTCGGAAAGTCGGCGGTGCCGGCCTGCATCACCGCCTGGCCGGGGAGGAATTTCAGCGTCTGCGGGTTGGGCGTGGCTTCGGTCTGGATGAACATGGCAATCTCCGTGCGCTCCACTCAGACATGGACCGGTCGGGGACCAAGATCAAGAATCATTCCAAACTGGCGCCCGCTCAGCCGGTCCCCCGGAGGAGATCGGCCTCGATCGTCATCGGCCCCGCCTCGCCGCCGAGCCGGCTGCGATAGATGTAGAGCGCTTCCATCACGCGCTGGACGTAGTTGCGGGTCTCGGAGAACGGGATCTGCTCGCTCCAGTCGATCATGTCCTCGACCGTGGTGCCGGGCAGGCGCGGATCGCCATACTCGACGAGCCAGGTGTCGACCCGGTGCGCGCCCGCATTGTAGGCGGCGGCGGCGAGCAGGTAAGAGCCGCTGAACTCGGTGATCCGCCGGGAGAGATAGCGCTGCCCGAGGCGCGCATTGTAGCGCCAGTCGTCGATCAGGCGGGCCCGGGAATAGGGTTCGTCGACCCATTGGGCGACCCGCTGTGCCGTCGCCGGCATCAGCTGCATCAGGCCCCGCGCGCCGGCCGGGCTGATCGCGGCGGGGTTGAGCTCGGTCTCCTGGCGCGCGATCGCCATCGCGAGGGCCGGCTCGATCTCGGTGGCGTAGGTGGCGAGCTCGTGCAGCGGGTAGTAGGCGGGCAGGATCACCATGCCCCGCCGCGCCGCGTTCTTGGCGATCCGGACGGCGTAATGCGGGCGGTCGAGCTCGAGCGTGAGCGCGCCCAGCGCTGCGATCGCCCCAGCGCCCGGCATGGTGCGCCCGAGATGGGCGAAGCTCTGGAAGGCCAGCGCCTCCTCGCCGGCGAAGAGCAGCAGCGTCGCCATCCGGACATCGTCGGAGCGGATCGCAGGGCTGAGGCGCCAGTTGGGCAGATCGGCCGATGCGAGCCGCGGATCGCCTGGGGCGCCGATCTTGGCCGCTGCGAGTTGGCCGTAGAACGAGGTCTGATAGGCCGCGGCGCGGGCATAGGCGGCGCCGGCCTCGTCGGCACGACCGAGCGCCTCGAGCGCGCGACCGGTCCAGTAGCCGCCGCGGCCGAGGCTGATCGGGGTCTCGACCACGGCCTCGAAGCGCTCGAAATGCGAGAGCGCGCTCGCGGGGTCGCCGAGCTTGCGCAGCGCCACCCATCCCGAGATCCATTCCGCGTCGGCGTAGTTGTACCCCACCTCGGGCGTCGTGTGGTGCTGGCTGGCCAGCGCATAGGCGCGCCGCGACCGGCCTTCGCGCGCGGCGCGGCGGGCAAGCACGAGGCGCCGGCGCATCCAGCGCGCAGGGTCGCCGAGCGCCGCGGGCTGCACGGTGATCTCCTCGAGCAACGCCTCCGCCTCGTCCCACCGCCTGCGGTCGTAGAGACGGTCGAAGCGCGTCCAGTTGCGCGCGGCCTGGCCCGAGAGACCCGGCCGGCCCGAACTCTCGGGGCCGAAGACCGCGCGGCGGAGCTGGGCCTGCCCCGGCCAGCTGCTGCGACGGTCGATGAAGGCGCGATACTCGTCGCCGGTGCCCTCGCCGGCGCGCAGCTTGCGCCACAGCACGATGTCGGACAGCAGCGGGTCGGCCTCGGCGGCGATGCTGGCCTCGGCGGCCGGCCAGTCGCCGTCGGCACCGAGCGCGAGGGCGCCTGCGAGCGCACCGGCCTGTCGACGGGTCTGGTCAAGCTCGAGAGCGGCGGCCGCGCTTGGTGCAAGCGCTGGCACGAGGGTGGCGGCGAGCCACAGAAGTGCCGCCGTCGCGGTCAAGGGGAAGGCGGCGGAATGGGCCCGCATGTCACTGCTCCGGTCGGGTCTTTTGCCTGTTTGGAGACTCTACCAGCGCGGCCGCCCCGCCGCACCCCCAAAGCCCGTGATCGGGCTGTGTGCCGCGCGGCCGGCTTGCCGCGCCCGCGCCGATCGCCTAACGGGGAAGAGGCCGCTGTTATCGGAGACAGAGAGATGCTCAAAGGGTCGCTTACCGCCCTCGTCACCCCCTTCGACGGCGACCGGATCGACGAGCGCGCGCTCCGCGACATCGTCGACTGGCAGATCGCCGAAGGCAGCCACGGCCTCGTGCCGGTCGGCACCACCGGGGAGAGTCCGACGCTCTCGGCCGAGGAGCATGAACGGGTGATCTCGATCGTGATCGAGCACACCGCCAAGCGGGTGCCGGTGGTGGCGGGCACGGGCTCGAACAACACCGAGGAGGCGGTCCGCTTCACCCGCCATGCGGTGGAGGCCGGGGCGGATGCCGCGCTGGTGGTCACGCCCTACTACAACAAGCCGACGCAAGCGGGCCTCGCCGCGCATTTCCGGATGCTGCACGAGGCCTGCGAGATCCCGATCGTGATCTACAACATCCCCTCGCGCTCGGTCGTGGACATGACCCCCGCGACGATGGGCGAGCTCGCCAAGCTGCCGCGCATCGTCGGCGTCAAGGACGCGACCGGCGATGTGGTGCGGGTCTCGGAGCAGCGCGCCGCCTGCGGGCACGAGTTCGTGCAGCTCTCGGGCGAGGACGCCTCGGCGCTCGGCT
>CAYORO010000416.1:0-2754 GCA_964406355.1 uncultured Limibaculum sp. | reverse complement strand
CCGGCGCCTCCGAAGAGGCCGACCTTGCCGCCCTTGTCATAGGGCGCGAGTAGGTCGACGACCTTGATCCCGGTCTCGAGCATGCCCGCCTCGGTCGACTGCGCGACGAATTCCGGCGCGGGCTGGTGGATCGGACGATACTCGTCGGAATGGACCGCCGGGCCCTCGTCGACCGGCTCGCCGACGACGTTGAGGATGCGCCCGAGCGTGCCCTTGCCGACCGGCACCGCGATCGGCGTCCCGGTGTCACGCACCTCCTGACCGCGCACCAGCCCCTCGGTGCCGTCCATCGCGATGCAGCGCACGGTGTTCTCGCCGAGATGCTGCGCGACCTCGAGCACCAGCCGGTTGCCGCGGTTCTCGGTCTCGAGCGCGTTGAGAATCGCCGGCAGGTGCTCGTCGAACTTCACGTCGACCACCGCGCCGATCACCTGGGTGACTTTGCCAAGCTTGAGTTCCATTCCGTTCTCCCTAGTCAGCGAGGGCCAATGAGTCGTCGCTTGGCCTCGAGGAGCAAGGCTGCCGGAGCAAAACCCGCCCCCAGATAAACTTTCCGGGTCGTTGTCTGCACCAACCGCCCTCGAAAGAACCGGCGGTACTTGGCCACAAGATCTTCGTAGATGCTGTAGAAACTCTCATCCCGGTTTGCAAGCCCGTGATGATAGACATGAAACGGGATGATATAAGCATTTCCACCGACGAAATCGGCCTGCAGGCAGATGTCGGTTCCGTAGAAGTGAAAACCGTTGAGGTCGATGGAGTTAACAATCGCGCGTTGGCGCGGCATGATAAAGAAACATTCGTCGACCGAGCCGGCCTTCACATGCTGCCGGTCGGCGCCGCGCTTGCCCTTGGCGAATTTGTCGGAGAGATAGATCACCGTCTTCATGGAGAAGAGGTCAGCGTCATACTCGCCGCCCGCGAGGCCGGCGATCACCCAGCGATCATCCTCCTCGTCGAGCCGCTCGAGCACCGAGACGAGCTCGTCATAGCTGTCGTCGACCAGCTCGATATCGTCATGGCAAAAGATCAGATACTTGCCGCGACATTCAGGCAGGCACCGGCGCACGAAGCTGAACCCGTCGAACCGGTTCTTGCCCCGATTGTCGACGGCAAGAAACTGCGTGTTGTCTTCGTTGAACCCGAGGCCGCGAAACGACTTCAGCAGCCGCTCATAGGACTCCTGGCGGGCGAGCAGGGTACAGACCGAAAAGGTGAAGTCGTGCTCCAGGGGCTCACTGATGTACCGAACCCCGAGGTCGACCGCGTCGACACCTATATCGGGCTCGGCCCCCATCAAAGCGCCTCGGCACCGGAGATAATCTCGATCAGTTCCTTGGTGATCGCGGCCTGGCGCGAGCGGTTGTACTGCAGGTTGAGCCGGTCGATCATCTCGCCGGCATTGCGCGTGGCGTTGTCCATCGCGGTCATCCGCGCGCCCTGCTCGGAGGCGGCGTTCTCGAGCAGCGCCCGGAAGATCTGCACGCCGAGATTGCGCGGCAGCAGCTCGGCGAGGATCTCCTCCTCGGTCGGCTCGTACTCATAGAGCGCCGCGGCGCCCTCCGCCTCCTCGCCCTCGGTCTCCTCGATCTTGATCGGGATGAGCTGCTGGGCGGTGGAGATCTGGCTGATCACCGACTTGAACTTGTTGTAGTAGAGCGTGGCGACGTCGAACTCGCCGGCATCGAAGCGTGCCAGAACATTGGACGCGATCTCGGCGGCGTGGGCATAGCCGATCCGCCGCACACCGGCGAACTCGACATGGTCGACGAAGAGATCGGCCAGGTCGCGCTTCAGGACGTCCCGCCCCTTGCGCCCCACGGTGAAGATCTTCGCCGTGCCGCCGGTCTCGCGATGGGCGAGGATGTCGCGGCGCGCGAGGCGCGCGATCGAGCTGTTGAAGCCGCCGCAGAGGCCGCGCTCGGCCGTCGCCACGATGAAGAGCCGGACATCCTGCTTGCCGGTGCCGGTGAGCAGCCGCGGCGCCGCCGGGCTGTCCTTGGTTGCGCGTGTCAGGTTGCCGAGCACGGTGTCGAACCGCTCGGCATAGGGGCGGGCGCTCTCGGCCTGCTCCTGCGCGCGGCGGAGCTTTGCCGCCGCCACCATCTTCATCGCCGAGGTGATCTTCCGGGTCGATTTGACCGAGTTGATCCGGTTCTTGAGGTCCTTGAGACTCGGCATCGCGCCCCTCCGCTCGTCCTTCGCGCGAGATCTGCAGCCTGATCGGGGCCCCCAACAGGCCCCGGATCAGGCCCCCGATCAGGCCAGAGTGCGCTTCACGCCCTCGATGACCGCCCGGACCTTGTCCGCGAGATCCTTCTCGACCTTGCGATCATTGTCGCGGATGTCGTCGAGCAGGTCCTGGTGGCGGGTCCGCAGCTCGGCGAGCAGCGCCTGCTCGAACTTACCCACCTCGCCGACCGGCATGTCGTCGCAATAGCCCTGCGTGCCCGCGAAGATCACACAGACCTGCTCGGCATTAGTGAGCGGGCTGTATTGCGGCTGCTTCAAGAGTTCGGTCAGTCGTGCCCCGCGATTGAGTAGACGCTGCGTAGCGGCGTCAAGATCGGAGGCGAACTGCGAGAAGGCCTGCATCTCGCGATACTGGGCGAGCTCGAGCTTGATCTTGCCGGCGACCGACTTCATCGCCTTGGTCTGGGCCGAGGAGCCGACGCGGCTGACCGAGAGGCCGACATTCACCGCAGGCCGCACGCCCTGGTAGAAGAGGCCGGTCTCGAGGAAGATCTGTCCGTC
>CAYORO010000415.1:0-2770 GCA_964406355.1 uncultured Limibaculum sp. | reverse complement strand
CGCGGGTCTCGCGCGAGGCGAGCGCCGACACGGTCGAGCCCACCATGCGCGGCCACGCCTATGACGCGCTCGTTGGCCTCGCCGGCTGCGACAAGTCGCTGCCCGGCATGATGATGGCGATGGCGCGCCTCAACACCGCGTCGGTCTTTCTCTATGGCGGCTCGATCCTGCCCGGGCGGGCGCGCAAGGCGGCGGATCTGCCGGACGAATTCGTCGGGCGCGACCTGACCGTGCAGGACATGTTCGAGGCGGTCGGGCGCCACCAGTCGGGCGGGCTCTCGGATGCGGCGCTCGAGATCCTCGAGCGCGCGGCCTGTCCGTCGGCCGGGGCCTGCGGCGGACAGTTCACCGCCAACACCATGGCCTGCGTCTCCGAAGCGATCGGCCTCGCGCTGATGAACTCCGCCGGCGCGCCTGCGCCCTATGAGAGCCGCGACCGCTATGCCGAGGCGTCGGGCCGCGCGGTGATGGCGCAGCTCGCCCAAGGGCTGCGGGCGCGCGACATCGTCACGCGCGAGAGCCTCGAGAACGCCGCGCGCGTCGTGGCCGCCACCGGCGGCAGCACCAATGCCGGCCTCCACCTGCCGGCGATCGCGCACGAGGCGGGGATCGCGTTCGATCTCGACACGGTCTGCCAGATCTTCCGAGAGACCCCCTATTTCGTGGATCTCAAGCCCGGCGGGAAATACGTCGCCAAGGATCTGTGGGAGGTCGGCGGCATCGCGGTGGTGATGAAGGAACTCGCCCGCGCCGGCATGCTCCACACCGGCTGCGTCACCGCCTCGGGCCGCACCATCGGCGAGGAACTCGACGCGGTGGTCGGCGAGGCCGATGGGCGCGTCGTCCACCCGATCGAGAAGCCGCTCTCCAGCTGGGGCGGGGTCGTCGGCCTCAAGGGCAATCTAGCGCCCGAGGGGGCGATCGTGAAGGTCGCCGGCATGAAGACGCTGAAGTTCGAGGGCCCGGCGCGGGTCTTCGATTGCGAGGAGGACGCCTTCGCCGCCGTCCAGCGCCGCGAATACAAGGAGGGCGAGGTCATCGTCATCCGCAACGAAGGACCGAAAGGCGGCCCCGGCATGCGCGAGATGCTCTCGACCACGGCCGCGATCTCCGGCCAGGGGATGGGGTCCAAGGTGGCGCTGATCACCGATGGTCGGTTCTCGGGCGCGACGCGGGGGTTCTGTGTGGGCCATGTCGGCCCCGAGGCCGCGGTCGGCGGCCCGATCGCGCTCTTGCGCGACGGCGACATCATCCAGATCGACGCCAAGAAGGGCACGATCAAGGTCAAGCTCACGGCCACCGAGCTCAAGGCGCGCCGCAAGGCGTGGGCCGGCCCGCGCGAGACGCTTTACGGCTCGGGCGCGCTCTGGAAGTACGCCCAGCTCGTCGGGGGCGCGGCCGAGGGTGCTGTCACCCATCCCGGCCAGCCGGGCGAGCGCCACGTCTACGCCGATCTCTGAGCGCCCTGGCGCGCGGAGGGACGGGGAATGGCAGTGCTCCGGCACGTGTTCCGCTTGGCGATCTTCGCCGGCCCGGCCGGCCTGCTCTCGGGCTGCCTCGGCCTAGAGGCGGGGTTTAGCGGGCGTGACGCAGAACTGGCGCGGCGCGGCGAGTTCTACGTCGAGCGCGCGAGCCACGAAGAGGCGGTGGTGCTTGCGCGCGGGCGCCGCGTGACGCTCGCGCCGATCGAGGGGCTCTGCCTCGCCAGCGACGTGATCGAGACCTCGCCCGAGGGCGCCTTTGCCGTGGTCGGCGACTGCCTGACCGAGGCGCCCCCCGGCCCCCGCACGCTCACCGCCGATGGGCGAGCGCTGGCGAATCTGCCGCCGGCCTTCTCGGGCCTCGTGACGCTCTCGGTCTCGGGCGAGCCGATGTTCGCGTCGGCCGCGGCGCGTCAGCCGCGTGCGCTCGATGGCCTCGTCGCCTTCCTTGCGACGCCGAGCGGGCATGCCTTGCTCGGGCGCGGGGGAGATCCCGAAACGGTCGAGGTCATCGAGGCCAAGGCGGTGGGCGACGCGCTCTACGTTCACGTCCACGACACCGATGAGACGACGCTGGCGCTGCTGGCCCCGGATTTCTGGCGCGCCTTTGTCGAGATCAACGGCCGGCTCGTGCTCGTGACCGTCTCTGGCTTTCGTGACCGCCCGCTGCCGCCGGAGACGATGCTGACGCTGCTCGCGGGCCAGCTCACAGCCCTGCGCGCAGCAAATGCGGCCGCGCCTGTCGCCGACGAGGTCGTGCTGGCCTCGGGCACGCGCGTCCGGCGACGCGATGCGGGCAGCGTCCCCACCGATCCGCGCCCGGCGCGCGAGGGGGGGCTCTCGCCGGTCGTCGTATCGGGTATCCCGGTGCCTCCCGCGCGCCCGGTCAAGGCCGCCGAAGCCGGTCCCGGGGCGCCGGCCATCGCCCCCCGCGCGCCGCCCCGTCCCCGCCGCGGCTAGAGCATCTTCCAGCCGGACGGCCCCGGTCTGGCGCCTCAGAGCGCTGTCCGACCTGATCGGGTCAGGTCGCGCAGTCTAGCGCCATCATTGATTGCGTTCTCCAGACACCGGGCTGAGTCAGTCTGGTCGGAAAACGCTCCAAAGGCGCGATCATGGACGAGCCCAAATGGCGCTCCGTGATGCCGTGAGGTCGGCGCATATTCTGGCCTCGCGGTCAGCCAGGCGAGCGCGGCCCCGGCGCCGATGGGGGGCGGGGACCGCGAGGCCGTCGCCAGCGCTCGCCCGGGCGGGTGGGGCGCCGGGGCCGCGCCGCCCCCGCCGCGTCCCCC
>CAYORO010000414.1:0-2788 GCA_964406355.1 uncultured Limibaculum sp. | reverse complement strand
CTCGGCGGCGTGCAGGGGATCGCGGCGATGGCCTTTGGGCTCTTCGGCCTGCCGAAGGCGGATATCCTGGTGGGGCCGGGCAACCAGTTCGTGGCCGAGGCCAAGCGCATCCTCTTCGGCCGCGTCGGGATCGACATGTTCGCCGGCCCGACCGACAGCCTGATCCTCGCCGACGAGACCGCCGACCCGCATGTCGTTGCCTGGGACCTCGTGGGCCAGGCCGAGCACGGCTACAACTCGCCGGTCTGGCTCGCCACCACCCACCGCAAGCTGGCCGAGGAGGTGATGAACCTCGTCCCGCAATACATCGGCACGCTGCCGGACCTGAACCGTGACAACGCCACCAAGGCCTGGGCTGATATGGCCGAGGTGATGGTGGTGCCGGACCGCGAGGGTCTCGCCGCCGTCGCCGACCGGATCGCGCCCGAGCATCTGCATGTGCAGGCCGCGGACCTCGACTGGTTCCTCGGCCGGCTTCAGTGCTACGGCTCGCTCTTCCTCGGCGAGGAGACGACCGTGGCATTCGGCGACAAGGCCGCGGGGCCCAACCACGTGCTGCCGACATCCGGGGCGGCGCGCTACACGGGGGGGCTGTCGGTCCACAAATACATGAAGCTCGTCACCTGGCAGCGCGCCACACGAGACGCCGCCAGGCCGGTGGCCGAGGCGACCGCGCGGATCAGCCGGCTCGAGGGGATGGAGGGCCATGCCCGCACCGCCGATATCCGGCTCGAGAAGTACTTCCCCGGCGAGACCTTCGACCTCACGGCGGCGGACTGAGCCCATGGTCGCGGTCCCGGCCGGTCTCTTCAGCGTTGCGGGGCGGGTCGCCTGTGTGACGGGCGCGAGCTCGGGCCTCGGGCGCGCCATCGCGAGCGCGCTGGCGGGCGAGGGCGCGCGGGTGGTGGGCCTTGCGCGCCGGGCCGAGGCGCTCGAGGCCTGGCGGGCCGAGACGGATGGGGAGACCGCGGCCATCGCCGCCGATCTCTCCGCCCCCGAGGCGATGGGCGAGGTCGCGCGCCGTGCCGCCGAGCCCTTCGGGCCGCCCGAGATCCTGGTGAATGCCGCCGGCATCAACACCCGCGAGCCGGCCGACGAGGTGACACTCGAGGGCTGGCGGACGACGATCGATCTCAACCTCGCGACGCCCTTCTTCCTTGCCCAGGCGCTGGTGCCGGGGATGCGCGAGGCGGGCCGCGGGCGGATCCTGAACTTCGCCTCGCTCCAGACGGTCAGGGCCTTCCATGGCGGGCTCGCCTATGGCGCCTCCAAGGGCGGGATCGGCCAGCTCACCCGCGCCATGGCCGAGGCCTGGTCGCGCGACGGGATCACCGCCAACGCACTGGCGCCGGGTTTCTTCCCGACCGAGCTGACCGGCCCCGTCTTCGGCAATCCCGAGCTCTCGGCCCGCAACGCGGCGCAGACCTGCATGGGGCGCAACGGCGAGATGGCGGATATCCTCGGCCCCGCGCTCTTTCTCTGCTCGGATGCGAGCGCCTATGTGACCGGGCAGATCCTTTTCGTCGACGGGGGGTTCACCGCCAGATGAAGGCGTTGGTCTACACCGGGCCCAAGACGCTCGCCTTTCGGGAGGTCGAGGACCCGCGTCCCGGTCCCGGCGACGCGCTGATCCGGATCGAGCATGTCGGCATCTGCGGCTCCGACATGCATGCTTGGGCGGGCCATGACGCGCGCCGCCCCGCGCCTCTCATTCTCGGGCACGAGGCCGCCGGCACGGTGATCGAGGGGCCGGGGCAGGGGCGCCGCGTGACCGTCAACCCGCTCGTGACCTGCGGCGTCTGCGAGCACTGCCGCGCGGGCCGGGAGAACCTCTGCGCCGTGCGACAGATCATCTCGATGCCGCCGCGTGAGGGAGCCTTTGCCGAGATGCTGGCGATGCCGCCCGGAAACCTCGTCGAGATCCCCGACGGCGTGCCGACCGAGAAGGCCGCCCTTGCCGAGCCCTTGGCGTGCGGCTGGCACGCGGTGCGGCTGGCGCGGCGTGCGCTCGACCGGCCGCTCGGGGAGGCAGTCTGCCTCGTCTTCGGCGGCGGTGCGATCGGGCTCGGGGCGGCGCTTGTGCTCCGTGCCCAGGGCGCGCGCGAGGTGCATCTGGCCGAGACCAACCCCGAGCGCCGCGCGATGATCGCCCGGATCGAGGGCCTGCGAACCTACGACCCCGTCGCGGAGGCGCATCCCTCGGCGCATCTGGTGATCGACGGTGTCGGGATCGAGCCGACGCGGGCCGCGGCCTCGGCTGCGATGCACCCCGGCGGCGTGATCATGCATATCGGGCTCGGCTCGGCCACCGGCGGGCTCGACATCCGGCGCATGACGCTGCAGGAGATCACATTCATCGGCACCTACACCTACTCGGCGCAGGATTTTCGCGACACTGCGGCGGCGATCTTCGATGGCCGGCTCGGCGCGCTCGACTGGCCCGAGATCCGCCCCTTGAGCGCCGGCACGGGCGCCTTCGACGACATCACGGCCGGCCGCGTCGCCGCGCCCAAGATCATCCTCCAACCATAACACAAGGAGACCCTGATGGCTGAGCATCCGCATCTCCTCGTCCACGACAAGGCCGACAATGTCGGCGTCGTCGTCGTCGAGGGGCTGACCGCCGGCACCGACATGCTCTGCGTTGTCACCGAGGACAACTCGGAGTTCCGCATCACCGCCAAGGCCGACATCCCGATCGGCCACAAGGTGGCGCTCAAGGATTTCGGCGCCGGCGACACCGCCATCAAATATGGCGAGGATATCGGCAAATTCGTCGGCCCCGCCG
>CAYORO010000413.1:0-2833 GCA_964406355.1 uncultured Limibaculum sp. | reverse complement strand
TCGGGCGGGCGCATCACCGGGCGATCCACTTCATCAAGCGCCGGCCGGGGATCACGGTGGCGGGGCTGCTCGCGATTCTCGGCGTGACCAAGCAGTCGCTCAACCGGGTGCTGCGCCAGCTTGTCGAGGACGGGCTGGTGGCGAGCACCGAGGGCGCGACCGACCGCCGCCAGCGCAACCTCACGCTCACCGAGGCCGGCGAGCGCCTCGAGCGACAGCTCTCCGAGCCCCAGCGCGCGCGGCTCCGGCGGGCCTATGCGGCGGCGGGGCCCGAGGCTGTGGCGGGCTTTCGCGAGGTGCTCGAGGCGATGCTCAACAGCGGCCAGCGCACGGCGGTTCTCTCGCTGGTCGGGACCGACGACGATGGTCGAAGCTGAGGACGCGCCGCACATCCTTGTCGTCGATGACGACCGGCGGATCCGTGAGCTGCTCGGCCGGTTCCTGCATCGCCACGGCTTTCTGGTGACCGGCGCGCGGGATGCGCCCCATGCCGGGCGGCTCCTCGAGGCGCTGGCGTTCGACCTGCTGATCGTCGACGTGATGATGCCGGGCGAGGACGGCCTCGCCTTCACCCGGCGCCTGCGTGAGACCACCGAGACGCCGGTGCTGCTGCTGACCGCGCGCGGCGAGACGGCGGACCGGATCCTCGGGCTCGAGGCCGGCGCCGACGACTATCTCGCGAAGCCCTTCGAGCCGCGGGAGCTCCTGCTGCGTGTCGCCGCGGTGCTGCGCCGGGCGGTGCCGCCGGCCGGACCCGGAGCCGCTAGCGTCAACGGCCCGAAGTTCCTGATGCTCGGCGAGATCCGCTACGACCCCGCCCGCGGCGCGCTGATGCGGGGCGAGGACATTGTCCGGCTGACCACCACCGAGCAGGCGCTGATGCGGGTCTTCTGCGAGACCCCCAACGAGCCGGTCAGCCGGGCGCGGCTCGCCGAGGAGCTCGGCGGCACCGAGGGCTCGGTGCAGGACCGGGCGGTCGACGTGCAGATCACCCGCCTCCGGCGCAAGATCGAGACCGACCCGAAAGCGCCGCGCTATCTTCAGACCGTTCGGGGTGCGGGCTACATGCTGACGCCCGACTGACCGCCGGCTGCGATTGGCGGCGCCGATGGCCCGACCCGTTGCCCCTCAGTCCGTCCTTGACTAGCCTGTGTCCATGTCGGTGCTCCTGCTCACCCACCCGCTCAGCCATGCCCATGTGCCGCCCGCCGGCCATCCCGAGCGCGTGGCCCGCATCGAGGCGATCGATGCGCTGCTGGCCAGCGCGCCCTTCGACGATCTGCCGCGTGCCGAGGCGCCGGCGGCGAGCGACGCGCAGATCGGGCGCGCCCATGATGCCGCCTATATGGAGATGCTCGAAGCCCGGGTGCCCGAGACCGGCTGGGCGAGCCTCGATGCCGACACCCATATGGGCCCGAGGAGCCTCGACGCCGCCCGTCGCGCGGCCGGTGCCTGTGTCGCTGCGGTCGAGGCGGTGGTGGGCGGCGAGACCAAGGCGGCCTTTTGTGCGCTCCGCCCCTGCGGCCACCATGCCGAGCGCGCGCGCGCCATGGGCTTCTGCTTCTACGACAACGTGGCCGTCGGTGCGCTCCATGCGATCGAGGCGCTCGGCCTCTCGCGGGTGGCGATCGTGGATTTCGACGTCCATCACGGTAACGGCACGCAGGACATCTTCGAGACCGACGGGCGCGTGATGTTCGCCTCGAGCCACCAGTCGCCGCTCTATCCCGGCACCGGGGCAGCCCACGAGACGGGCATCGGAAACATCGTCAACACCCCGCTCAGGCCGATGTCGGGCGGCAAGGACATGCGTGCGGCCTATGAGGGTCAGATCCTGCCGGCGCTGCGGTCCTTCAAGCCCGAGCTGATGATGGTGTCGGCGGGCTTCGACGCGCATGTGAATGATCCGCTCGCCAATCTGAACTGGATGGATTCCGATTTCGAATGGGTCACCGACCGGATCTGCGAGGTGGCCGCGGAGACCTGCGACGGGCGCATCGTGTCGACGCTCGAAGGCGGCTACGATCTGGAGGGTCTGGTCGGCGGCGTGCGCGCGCATCTCCATTCCCTGATGGCCCATGCCGGGGTGGCCGCGTGAGCGGGTCTGAGGCCGATGCGCCGCCGGTCGCCGAGATGCGCTTCGAGCAGGCGCTCGCGGCGCTCGAGGATGTTGTGTCGCGGCTCGAGAGCGGGCGCGTGCCGCTCGACGAGTCGATCGCGCTCTACGAACGCGGGGCGGCGCTGCGCGAGCGCTGCGAGGCGCTGCTGCGCGATGCCGAGCTCAAGGTGCAGAAGATCGTCGCCCGAGAGGGCGCGCCGCCGGAGCTCGAACCCGTGGCGCCCGAGGCTGCGCCTCCCCCCGATCCCGCCACCCGCCGCGCTGCGGCGAAATCGCCGCAAGCCCGAGACAGCACGGCCGACGAGGACGATATTCCGTTTTGAACGGCGGCCGGCCGTTGCGTTAAGTGGTCGCGCAACCTGACGCGGCGCGCTTGCCTCGCAAACGCCAAGCTGCCACTCTGCGAATGTCAACCTGTCTTGACAGCAAGGACACTGCCGATGAGCGCCGAGACCGACAGCCCCTCCACGCCCCTGCTCGACCGCGTGAAGACCCCGGCCGATCTCCGGCGGCTCTCCGACGCGCAGCTCGAACGGGTCGCCCATGAGCTCCGCCAGGAGACGATCTCGGCAGTCTCGGTCACCGGGGGGCATCTCGGCGCGGGCCTCGGCGTCGTCGAGCTGACGGTGGCGATCCACGCGGTCTTCGACACGCCGCGCGACAAGCTGATCTGGGATGTCGGCCACCAGTGCTATCCGCACAAGATCCTGACCG
>CAYORO010000412.1:0-2842 GCA_964406355.1 uncultured Limibaculum sp. | reverse complement strand
CGCGGCCCGAAGAGCCGCATCATCAGCCCGATCAGCGGGCGCAGCGCCCGCGGTGCCCGGCGGAGCGGCAGGCCACCGGCGGCGCGTTCGGTCGCCGCGACGAAGCCCGCGACCGCGCCCTGCCGCTTGCCGGAGGACCCCGGGCGCGCCGTCACGAGCTCGGCCCCGAGCCGATCGATCAGCGCCTGCCCGCGCGTGTTGCGCACGATGATCCACTGGTCGCCCTCGCCACCCATATAGCCGACCGTCACATCGGCCAGCACATTGGCGTAGTCGACGCAGGTGCGGCAGGTGAGGGGGAAGAAGTCCGGCGGCAGCTTCGAGATCGGCAGCTGGGGGAACGGGATCAGCCGCTTTCGGCCGTCCTCGAAGCGCAGCTCCACGCGGTAGTCGGCCCGGAACTCGAGATAGCAGACCCGGTCGGGCTCGGGCTCGAGCAGCGCGAGGAACTGATGGAACCGCTCGGTGGACGTGTTGTCGGAGCAGGGCGTGCCGATCACGTAAAGCGCGTCGAGGCCGAACTCCGCCTCGAGGGCCCGAAGCGCGTAGACCTGGCACGGGATCCCGATCACCGCGAGCCGGCGATGGCCCGCCTCCACTGCGCGCTCCACCGCGGCGAGGAGCGGCGCATATCCCATCTTCATGCCGCGACAAGCCGCCATCCCCTCGGGCTCGGTCACGATCAGCGGCACCGGGCGCCAGCGGTCCTCTGGGTCGGCGCCCATGGCGATCACCGCGTCGACCGCGCGGGCCTCGAGCAGCCGCTCGGCGAGGCGCGTGGTGATCCCGGTCCACTGGGCGCCGTCGCGGGGACGCGAGAGCCGGGCGCGCAGCATGGCGAGATGGGGTCCGAAATGGAGCTCGTCGGGCCGGGCGGGATCGCGCGCGCGGCCATGCACCTCAGCCTCGAGCCGGGGATAGTCGGGCGCGATGAACTGACAGGCGCGGCCGCAGGCGCGCGGGTCACGCATCCGGCTGACGCCGCAATCGGTGCAGAGCCCACGCGGCGCGGGGCTGCGGAAGGGGGTCGGATCGGACACCATCGTGCCTCCCTGATCGCTCGGATCAGGGGAGCCGATGGCGGTGTCGCTGTCAATCTGTGTTGACAGCCCGGATGCGCATCAGGGGATCTCGACGATCACGCTGAAGACGCCGGTCTCGCGCGCGATCCAGTAGCGATCGGCGTCGGAGAGGACGTGGAAGGTGTCGAGCGGCTGGGCCCGGGCCGCGACCGCATCGGGGCCGCGACGCACCACCTCTTCGCCGAAGGCATAGCGGACATTCTCCGCCAACAGCCGATCGCGATAGGCCTCCAATGCCTCGCAGGCCTCGAGCATCCGCACCGCGTAATCGAGCTCGTCCTTGTAATGGGCCTGGTCGCGGAAGAACGCGCAATCAAAGGCATGCGCATCCGGTGCAGCTGTGCCGCCGAGCAGCACGGCAGCAACGGCCGCGCAGGCAAGTCGTGTCCTCATAGTCTGGCTCGTCATGGCAAATCTCCGAACCTTGGCTCGGGATCCACAGGTGGGCCGCGTGTGCTGGCCGCCTGTGCCCGGGCCATACCGACGCTGGTCGTACTCGCATTTTGAAAAGACCAAATTTCGGCGGCGATGTGATGTGTTAAGCGTCACAAACCCCGAATAAGGCGAGCTGATGGCAAACTGGTACGGTCCGGACTGCAAAACGGCCATCAGGGGCGTGGGACCGGATCGAGCCGCGGCCCGGTGTAAGTCTTCCTGGCGGGGCTGCGTCGCTTCGCCGCAACCGTCCGGCAGGCGGGGCCTGAGGCGGCATCACCTTATGCCCGGTGTCACCGAGGCGGGGGAGCGGGGGGCGGCGGAGAGGGGGGCGGGGGCGGCATGGACGATTGGCATGAGCGGCTCGGGACGACGCGGGCGCGGGTCTGGGCGAGCCTCGCACGCGGGGTCGCCGACCGGCACGCGCCGGCTCGCCACCCGACGCTTGCGACCGCCGGGCGTGCGGGATGGCCCGAGGCGCGCACGGTCGTGTTGCGGGGGGTCTCGGAGTGCGCGGGGGTGGTGGAGATCCACACCGACACGCGTTCGGGGAAGGTGGCGGAGCTAATGGCCGAGCCGCGCGCGAGCCTCCATGTCTGGGACCCGCGGCAGAAGCTCCAGATCCGGCTCCGGCTCACCATCCGGGTCTTGAGCGGGGCGGATGTGGCGGAGGCCTGGGGCAGGGTCCCGGATGCGGCGCGAAAGAGCTATGGCGGGGAGCCGCCGCCGGGCGCGGCGATCGCCGAGCCGAGCATGCATCGGGCCGAGCCGACTGCGGCGTGCTTCGCGATCCTCGAGGGGCAGGTGCAGGAGATCGAAACGCTCGTGCTCGCCGAGCCGCACCGGCGTGCGCTGTTCCTGAGGACGGACGGGTGGCGCGGGGGCTGGCTCGCCCCCTGAGCCGCGGCGCGATCAGCCGAGGGACATCTCCGGCACCTCGGGCCCGTGCTGAAGCGTGGCGCCGGTCGCCGCCTCGATCTCCTCGACGCTGACGCCGGGACCCCGCTCGCGAAGCACAAGGCCCTCGTCGGTCGGCTCGATCACCGCCATCTCGGTGACAATCAGGCTCACGCGGCGCTCGGCGGTGAGCGGCAGGGTGCATTCTGGCAGGATCTTGTGCTTGCCCTTGGCGGTGTGGACCATCGCGACGATCACCCGCTTGGCGCCCGCGACGAGGTCCATCGCGCCGCCCATGCCGGGCACCATCTTGCCGGGGATCGTCCAGTTGGCGAGGAAGCCGCGCTCGTCGACCTGCAGCCCGCCGAGAACTGTCATGTCGAGATGGCCGCCGCGGATCAGGCCGAAGCTCATCGCGCTGTCGATCG
>CAYORO010000411.1:0-2875 GCA_964406355.1 uncultured Limibaculum sp. | reverse complement strand
CGCGGCCGGGCAGGCGGGCGAGCGCTTCTGCGTGCGCAACTCGGGCGCGACCGTGGTTGTCGAGGGCTGCGGCTCGAATGGCTGCGAGTACATGACCGGGGGCATCGCCGCGATCCTCGGGCCGGTGGGCGACAATTTCGGCGCGGGCATGACCGGCGGCATGGCCTTCGTGCACGACGCGGACGACACCTTCCTGCGCCGGATCAATCCCGAGACCATCCTCGTCCAGCGGATCGACAGCCGGTTCTGGGCCGAGATCCTCATCGGCCTCGTGCGCGACCATCTGCGCGAGACCGAGAGCGTGCTCGCCCGGGAGATCCTGCGCGACTGGGACATCCAGCTCGGCCGGTTCTGGCAGGTCTGCCCCAAGGAGATGGTGTCGCGCCTCACCTATCCGCTGTCGGACAGCCCGGCGAAGGCCACCGCCTGAGCCGGCGCCTCGCGCGGGAGGCGTTGTCCGCCCGTGCGGGTCAGGCCTTGCGGCGGGACGCCCGCTTCAGGAGCGCCACTCCGGTCATGGCGCTCAACAAAAGCGCGAGGCTCGGGGGCAGCGGGATCCGCTCGAGGTCGACCTCGATCGCCGTGACGAAGAAGTCGTCATTGCCGTCCGTCAGGCGGAGCGACAGCAGATCGGTCATCGCGATGACCGACTCATCGGCGAAAACGATCTGCGAGGTTGGGCCGTTGCCGAGATCGAAATTCGTGAGGATTTCAGATCCGGGCAAAGCGCCGGTTAGGACATCGACCTGATCACCGCCCTGGGCTGCACCAACGCCGCCGAACGTCACCGACAGGAAATCCACAACCCCGAACCCAGCGATCGAGAAGCTAACCGTCTCGTTGTTGCCGGAGATCGGTGTGCCTGGGCTGAAAAAGCCGAGACCATCTGCGCTTTGAGAGAGCGTCTGGCTTCCGCTCACCGTCAGGGTGAAGCCATCGGCCATGAAATCGAGCGTGACGCCGGTCGCGTCTCCCGCCGCGGTGAGGTCAAAGGTGACGGCCGTCGCATCCACGGCCGCAACCGCAGTGACGAGTGCCAGACCCCATGCTGCCCGTTTCATCGGCCCTATCCCCATATTCTCATGTGTTGTATAGCATCTTGGTCGGCCGCTCCGCCAGAGCTTTGCCCACCGACGCTCCGTCAATCTGGGGCCGTGTCGGTGAGGATGCGGGCGATCGAATAGTCCGAGCTGTCGCCCGCCGGCACCCCCGGCGCGCTGAACACCAGCCGGTCGACCGCCACACCGGCAAAGGGGGCCGCGAGGTCGATCACCCCGGCCTCGGTCGAGCTGCGGTGCACCTGTCCGCCCGGGCCGATCAGCTGGACGCTGCGGTCGGTGAGGCTCGTGACCACGATGGTGCCAACCGGCTCCGCCCCGAGAAAGCCCTCGATGATCGCCTCCTCGGTCGGGTCGGCGTCGATATGCTCTGGGTTGAAGAGGTGGGCGATGGTGATGGCGCGCACCCGCTGCGGAGCGGGATAGCTCACCTCGATGCGCTCGCCCGACCCGCCCGCCACGGGGCCCTGGAGCTCGGGGTCGTTGAAACCGTTGCCCGGCGCATGGGCGACGCCGAGGCCGCGCACGCCGCCGCGCGCGGGGTCGTCCTGTTCGGTGAAGCGCGCCGGGCGGCCCGGGTCGTCGCCGAGCGCGCGCAGCCGCGCAGCACCCAGATCGCAGTCGGTGCGCCCGAGACAGATCCGATAGCTCTCGGGGCCGATCTCGAAGCCGGCGGCCGGGGTCGCGAGCCCGAGGGCCGCCACCACGCCGATCGCCGTCAGCACCGCCTCACATCGCATTGCGCCCACCGATCCGCCTCCTGTCGAACTGAGGGTAGCCGGAGCGGCGGTCCCGGCGGAAGCCCCCGCGGGCTCGCCGCTGTCGCAGCCCCGGCACCGGAAGATCGGCGGCAGATCGGCGTGCGGCTCAGAGGCGGACGACGCGGAGGGTGAGGTTGATCCGCCCCCCGCCCGGCAAGAGGTCGCCCTCGCCGAAGAGCACCCGGTCGACCCCATGATAGGCGAGCCGCGCCGGGCCCCCCATCACCAGCACATCGCCCGAGGCGAGGATCAGCGAGCGCGTCGGGTCCTGTCGCGCGAGCCCGCCGATGCGGAACCGCGCAGGGTCACCGAGCGAGACCGAGACGACGGGCGCGGCGAAGGCCGGTGCGGAGAGGTCGGGGCCCTCGTCGGCGTCGCGGTGGAGGCCCATGCGCGCCCCGTCTCCGTACCAGTTGATCAGGCAGCAATCGGGGTCCTCCGGCCAGTCCGACACGGCGCGCCACACGCCAAGCACGTCGTCGGGGATCGCCGGCCAGGGCCGCCCGGTTTCGGGATGGTCGGGCCTGTAGGCATAGCGGCCGCGGTCGATGACCCAGCCGAGCCGCCCGGCCGAGGTCATGCGCACCGACATCGGCTTGCCCCAGGGCGTCACGGGACGGACGAGCGGCGCCTCGGCGATCACGGCCCGGAGCGCTGCCACCATCGCCTCCTGCGCCTCGCGCCCCAGCCAGCCACGGGTGAGCTGCCACCCCTCGGGCAGTGTCGCGGCCGACATCGAATGGCCCCCGTCTCGCCTCATGCTCATCGTAGGGGTCCCCTTAACCTCTTTCTGGAGACTAGAGGGCGCTGCAATTGAAGCATCCTGTTTGGTGGGCGTCGCTTGCAGCGCAACCGGGTGCCGACTATATCCGCCGCAATCTCATCCTACCTTTGCCTGCCATGGGACCAGTGCCCGGGGGCCGAGCCCGGACCCGGGCGGATGATCGCCAAGAGGAGCACACATGTCGAAAGTCATCGGGATCGATCTCGGAACCACCAATTCGTGCGTCGCCATCATGGACGGGTCGCACGCCAAGGTCGTCGAGAACGCCGAGG
>CAYORO010000410.1:0-2886 GCA_964406355.1 uncultured Limibaculum sp. | reverse complement strand
AGATCAACCAGGGCCAGATGGACCGCTGGTCGATCGTCACCACGCTCAACTATCTCGAGCACGATGCCGAGGTGCAGATCGTATTGGCGAAATGCCCCGAGTACCGTGACGGGCGCGAGGCCATGGTCTCGCAGATGGTGACCGTCGCCGATCTGACGCGCGACGCGTTCATGAACGGCGATCTCTCCACCGTGATGTCGCCACGCACGGTGATCGCCTGGGCGCAGAATGCCGAGATCTTCGCCGGCGATATCGGCTTTGCCTTCCGGGTGACCTTCCTCAACAAGTGCGACGAGCTTGAGCGCAAGCTGGTGGCCGAGCTCTATCAGAAGAGTTTTGGCGACGAGCTGCCCGAGAGCGCCGTCTCGGTCAGCCTCGGATGACCGTCCCGACAGTCAAGATCATCGACGCCGAAGCGTTTGAGAAGCATTGCTCGGACGTCTGGCTCGGCCAGATGCGCAGCCTCCGCGATACGCTCCGAAAAAACGGGGTGGGTGACGATCTCATGCAGGACAGCGCCTGACCATGCATATCGGGCTGATCGGTGGGATCGGGGTCGCAGCGACAGTCGTGTATTATCAGCGCCTCGTCGCGGCGGTGGCGGCAAAAGGTGCGCGCCTAGATCTCACCATCGTCCATGGCGATGTTCAGGAGCTGATCCGCCACAATCTCGCCGATGCGCGCGAGGCGCAGGCGGTGATCTTCGCGGCGCTGATCGACCGGCTGAAGGGTGCGGGGTGCGACTGCGCGGCCATCACCTCGCTGGGCGGGCATTTTTGCTACGAGGAGACGCGCACGAAGGCAACGCTGCCGCTCGTCTCGGCGGTCGCTCCGCTCGATGCGCATTTCGCGGGCCTCGGGATCGGCCGCATCGGCCTCCTCGGGACCCGGGTGGTGATGCGCACGCGGCTCTATGGCCAGCTCTCGCAGACCGGAGCCGTGGCGCTCGACGACGAGATCGACACCCTCGGCCAGACCTATCAGGACATCGCGGTCGCCGGCCACTGCACCGCGGCGCAGCGCGCGATGCTCGTCGATGCCGGCCGGCGGATGGTCGAGGACCACGGCGCCGAGGCGATCCTGCTCGCCGGCACCGATCTCAACCTCGCCTTCGATGGCGCGGAGCCGGGCTACCCAGTGATCGACGCCGTTGATATCCACGTGGATCTGCTGGCGCGCCTCGCAGCCGGCGAGACCACCCTCATCGAGCTGGAGTCCGCCTGATGACCGCTCCCGTGAGAGACCGCTACCGGACCGTCAGCGCCTATCTCATCTGCCGCGACGCCGAGGCGGTGCGCGCCTTCGCCAAGGCGGCGTTCGATGCGAGCGAGGTCGACGAGCCCATCGTCCTTGAGAACCGCGGCCTCGCCCATGTCGCGCTCACCATCGGCGACAGCGTCGTGATGATCGGCAGCCCGCCCGAGGGGATGGCCGAGATCCCGGCGATGCTGCATCTCTATGTGGAGGACTGCGACGCCACCCATGCCCGCGCGCTCGCGGCCGGCGGGTCGGAGATGATGCCCCCGGCGCTCCAGGCCCATGGGGACCGGGCGGGGATGGTCAAGGATCCCGGCGGCAATCTCTGGTGGATCGCGACGCCCGTGGAGGAGGTTCCGGCGGCCGAGGTGGCGGCGCGCATGGCGGCGAAGGGCTCATGAGCAAGACCCGGCTGGACAACCCGGCAGAACCCTTCAAGAAGGCGCTTGCCGAGGCGACGCGTGCGCTCGCCGGCGAGGCGGAACTCGAGGTCACCTATTCCTCCGACCCGCCGGGGCACACCAATTCGGGCGTGCGCCTGCCCCAAGTCTCGCGCCGCATGACCGCCGAGGAGATCATGCTGGCCCGCGGCACCGCCGACGGCTTCGCACTCCGCGAGCGGTTCCACGACGCGCCGACCCATGCCCGCTTCGCGCCCGACGGCGAGACCGCCCGCGCCCTCTTCGACGCGCTCGAGAGCGCCCGCTGCGAGGCGATCGGCGCCCGCGCCATGCAGGGCGTGGCGAAGAACCTCGACGCCCGCCTCGCCCACACCGCCAAGCGCCAGGGCTGGGAGCTGATGACCACGCCCGAGAGCGCGCCGCTCGCCGAGGCCGCGGGCCTGATGCTGCGCAAGGCCGTCACGGGGCGCACCCTGCCGGCCGACTGTGAGCACCTCCTCGGCCTCTGGCAGAGCCATTTCGACAGCCAGCTCGGCGAGAGCCTCGACGGTATCGGGGAGAGCCTCGAGGACCAGGCCGCCTTCGCCCGCCGCGCCTGGCAGATCATCGAGGCGCTCGGCTATGGCGACCAGCTGGGCGACGACCCGGACGGCGATCCCGATACCGAGGACGGCAGCGAAGGCGAGGAGCCGGAGGCGACCGAGAGCCCGGAGTCGGGCCCCGAAGGCACCGACGCGGGCGAGGACCAGGAGCCCATGCCCGACGACATGCGGAGCGAGGAGACCGAGGCAGCCCGGCTCGAGGCGGCGCTCGACCACTCCGAGACCGACATGGAGGACGCCGACACCCTCGAGCCCGATGAGGGGCTCCCCCCGCCCCCGCCGACACCTGCGCCGCATTCGGATGCGGATCCGCAATATGCGGCATTCTCCACCGAGTTCGACGAGGTGGTCCTGGCCGAGGAGCTGGCCGACGAACCGGAGCTCGACCGGCTCCGCGCCTATCTCGACAAGCAGCTCGAGCCGCTCAAGGGCGCGGTCAACCGCCTGGCAAACCGCCTCCAGCGCCGCCTCCAGGCACGCCAGAGCCGGGCCTGGGAGTTCGACCGCGAGGAGGGCCTGCTCGACTGCGGCCGCCTCGCGCGGGTGGTTGCCAACCCGACCACGCCGCTCTCCTTCAAGATCGAGAAGGATACCGAGTTCCGCGACACCGTCGTCACGCTGCTTCT
>CAYORO010000409.1:0-2919 GCA_964406355.1 uncultured Limibaculum sp. | reverse complement strand
ATCCAGCGGGGGTTCGAGCTCTGCGACCGCAACGTCTCGGAGACCGCGCGGCGACTCAACATGCACCGCCGGACGCTCCAGCGGATCCTGACGAAACGCAGCCCCCGCTGACCACGGCCCCTGGGTCTCGGAGGCCTCCTGAGCGGAAGCCGGCCCTGCACGGGCCGGCTGAGTGATCGTTCGCGCAGCCATTCGGCAGCGCGAACATTCATGGGCCCACCGCCCCCCTCCCTTGCCCCGCCCCCCAACCGCCACGTGCCTCCGCGCCGGTCGGGCGCGCCGGGGGGGGCGGGGGGGAGGCGTGCCGGACCGGCGCGTCCTTACTGGCGCGTCCGTAATGGCGCGCCCGTCCTGGCAAGACCGTCAGGCCGCGTCGCCGGTCGCCTGCTCGAAGAGCGCGCGGTAGGCCCCGTACCCCTCGGCCTCGAGATCGGCGACGGGCACGAAGCGCAGCGCCGCGGAGTTGATGCAGTAGCGCATCCCCGTCGTCTCCCGCGGGCCGTCCGGGAACACATGGCCGAGATGGCTGTCGCCATGGGCCGACCGCACCTCGGTGCGCACCATGAAGAGCGAGCGATCGCTCTTCTCGACGACCAGATCCTCGTCCACCGGCCGGTCGAAGCTCGGCCAGCCGCTGCCGCTGTCGAACTTGTGCACCGAGGCGAAGAGCGGCTCTCCGGACACCACATCCACATAGAGCCCCGGCTCCTTGTGGTCCCAATAGGCGTTCTGGAACGGCCGCTCGGTGCCGTCCTGCTGGGTCACGCGGCGCTGCTCGGGCGTCAGATTGGCGATCGCCTGGTCGGTCTTGGCATAGGTCTTGGTCATCGCTCTCCCCTGGATTGGGTTTCTGGAGCGGATATGGGGCCCGCGGTCCCGGGAGACCATTCCGCGACGCCTATCGCTCCGATAGCCGGCAGCCTCACCGCGCGGGCCCGGCAAGCGCCGTCAGCAGGTAGTTCACGCCCGTGTCCCGCGAGAGCCGCCAGCCGCGCAGCGGATCCCAGACCATGCCGCGCAGATCCGCGACCGAGAGCCCCGCAGCGGCGGCCTCCTCGGCGAGCTCCGACGGCCGCACGAAGCGCGCCCAGTCATGGGTGCCCGTTGGCAGCCAGCGCAGCACGACCTCGGCGCCGAGGATCGCCACCGCATAGGCGCGCGCGGTGCGGTTGAGCGTCGAGAGGATCAGGCAGCCGCCCGGCGCCACGAGCCCCGCCGCGGTCGCCACGAACCCCGCCCGGTCCGGCACATGCTCCACCACCTCGAGCGCCAGCACCGCATCGAAGCGATGCCCCTCTGCCGCCAGCACCTCCGCCGTGCTCGCCCGGTAGTCGATCGCGAGCCCGCCCTCGGCCGCATGGGCCCGCGCCGCCGCAATGTTCTCCTCGGCCGGATCGATCCCGGTCACCGCCGCGCCGACCCGCGCCAGCGGCTCCGCAGCGAGCCCGCCGCCGCAGCCGATATCGAGCACCGCCAGCCCCTCGAGCGCGCGGAGCGCCCGCCGGTCCCGCCCATGGGTCGCGGCGATCTGGGCGATCGCATAGCCCATCCGGCAGGGGGTCATCGCATGCAGCGGCGCCAGCGGCCCCACCGGGTCCCACCAGCGCGCGGCAAGGGCGCCGAAGCGCTCAACCTCCCGCGGATCGACCGCTGCAGCTCCCGCTCCCGACATCCCCCGTCCGCCCGTGCCCTGTCCGCCCGTCGCCTGTCCGCCCGTCGCTTGCATCGCTCCCGGCTATCACATAGTGCAGGGAAAAGGGGGTGCGGCAATCTCCGCCCCCGAAGGCGGCCTGAGGCCTGTCTCCAGGCATTGCCCCGAGGCCCGACTGGACCCCGAACGGACGAGGACACCCGACTGTCGATGGCCGATCCCCGTCTCTTCCCGCCGGCGGAACCCTTTGCCCGCTTCCACCTCCCCGTCGGCGACGGCCACGAGATCTATGTCGAGCAATGCGGACGGCCCGACGGCCAGCCGGTCATTGTGCTCCATGGCGGTCCCGGGGCCGGGTGCAGCCCCTATATGCGGCGCTTCTTCAACCCGCGGCACTACCACGCGGTGCTGTTCGACCAGCGCGGCGCCGGGCGCTCGCGGCCCCAGGGCGGGCTCGAGGCAAACACCACCTGGCACCTGGTGCGCGACATAGAGGCGATCCGCATCCGCCTCGGGATCGAGCGCTGGCAGGTCTTCGGCGGCTCCTGGGGCTCGACGCTGGCGCTCCTCTACGCCCAGGCCTTCCCCGAGCGTGTCACGGCGCTGCTGCTGCGCGGCATCTTCACCATGACGCAGGGCGAGCTCGACTGGTTCTATGGCGGCGGCGCGGCGCGCTTCTTCCCCGAGGCCTGGGGCGAGTTCGTGGCGCCCGTCCCCGCGAGCGAGCGCGACGACCTGATCTCGGCCTATCACCAACGGCTCACCGGGCCAGACCAGGCCGAGCAGATCCGCTATGCCCGCCCCTGGGTCCGCTGGGAGAGCGCGACCGCCTCGCTGCGCCCCTCCCGCGGCGGCCTGCTCGACGGCGCCCAGGCCCGCGCCTTCGCCCGCATCGAATGCTACTATTTCGCCAATGGCGGCTGGCTCGAGCGCGACGACCAGGTGCTCAGGCAGATGGGGCGCCTGGCCGGCATCCCGGGGGTGATCGTGCAGGGCCGCTACGACGTGATCTGTCCGCCCGCCACCGCCATGCGGATCGCCGATGCCTGGCCGGGCGCACGGCTCCGCCTCGTCGACGATGCCGGCCACGCACTCTCCGAGCCGGGGATCTCGGCCGAACTCCTCCGCGCCACCGAGGGCTTCGCCGAGGTCGGCTGAACCGGTGGCAGCGCCCGCCGCCGTCCATCCCACCTCGCGAGCAGTCTCACGTGAGCCCCCCACGAGGCTCGCGCCCATTCTGGATGGTTGGGCGGCGCGCGGGCGGAGGC
>CAYORO010000408.1:0-2919 GCA_964406355.1 uncultured Limibaculum sp. | reverse complement strand
GCGATCACCGCCTTGAAGGACAGCACCATCGCCGTGATGAAATCCGCGTCCCGGTCGAGCAGGAACGGGAAGGCGAGCACCGAGAGGCAGAACGCGACGCCCGCGAAGAACGCCCCGAAGAGGTGGCCCACGATCAGGAAGGTGATCCCGTGGCTCGTGGTGAAGAGCTGGCCCGAGAGCTCCCAGAACCGGTCGGTGCTGGCCGAGAAGTGGATCGCATAGAGCATCACGCCGACCCGGCTCCAGACCGCGAGCCAGAACATCAGGATGAAGCCATGATAGAGGATCTGCCTGCGCGCGGTGCGCCCGACCATCGAGGGCAGCTCGCTCCAGCCGAGCCGCTCGCCTGATTCGCGGCGCCGGCTGATCTCGTAGAGGATCACGGCGACGAAGGGGCCGATCAGCGCGAAGCCCGCCACCACCGGAAACGAGAGGCCCCGCAGCTCGCGCAGCTCGAGCACCCCGAGGAGCAGCCACCCGCCGGCCGCGTAGAGCAGCCCGACGGCCAGCCCCATCTGCGGTTCGGCCCGGAAATCCGCCCATCCGGCCGCGAGTGCGGCGCTGAGATCCTCCCATTCGGCGGCCCGCACCGAGGGAACACCGTCCGCCTGTCGCCACGGCCCACGGCCCTGCGGCAAGTCTGTCGTGTCGGCCATGGTGCCTCCGCACGCCTCCTCTCGCGGCCGTCTTCCGGACCGTCGCGGTCAAGCTTCGACGAGGATGTGCCGCCCGCCTTGATCGAGCGCAAGGCGCCGCATACCCGGACTGGCGAATTGGGCCGGCGAACTGGGCGCGGCGAACTGCCCGATTTTCAGGCAGTCGTTGCGAGGCGACATTTGCGGCCTGCACGGAGAGCGCATCATGGACACCGAGATCGCAGACGTCTTGACGCAGACCCGCCTTCGGAGCGTGGCGCCGATCATTCCGGTGCGCCGCGTCGACCGGGCCGTCGAGTTCTATGTCGGCCTCCTCGGCTTTCAGCTGGCCGACCGCAATGCCGAG
This sequence comes from uncultured Limibaculum sp., assembly GCA_964406355.1. Lineage (GTDB taxonomy): Bacteria > Pseudomonadota > Alphaproteobacteria > Rhodobacterales > Rhodobacteraceae > Thermohalobaculum. The sequence goes on along the minus strand of CAYORO010000408.1, from coordinate 1,917 downwards.
ATGACCTTCGCCCATGTGGTGCGCGACGGGGTCGGGCTGATGCTGCTCGATCTCCACGATGCCAAGGCGCTCCGGGCGACGGCGGACTATCTCTCGGCCTATATCTGGGTCGAGGATCCGGCCGTGCTCTGGGAGGAGCTCCGCCCGAAGCTCGAGCGGCTGGGGCCCGGCCGGGTGCAACCGCTCTTCGTGAAGCCCGACGGCCGGCGCGAGTTCCATGTGCGCGATCCCGACGGCTGCCTGCTGTTTTTCGGCGAGGTCATCGACCGCTGAGGTCGGCTCGCGCAGCCGTCAGTTGACAGAGGCGGCCGCCACCTCTTCTGCTCTGCCAGACTTGGAGGTGACATGACCCGACCGACGATCAGGGCGCTCACGGCGCCCGCAGATTTCCCCGCAAAGTTCTCCGACCCCGACCGGACCGCCAAGGGCGAGCCGCGCGCGCGCGTGGGCCTCGAGCGGCTCGAGACCCTGTGGTTCAACACCGGCACGCTTTGCAATATCGAGTGCCGCAACTGCTACATCCTCTCGAGCCCGACGAATGACGCCCTCGTCTATCTGACGCCCGAGGATGTGCGGCCCTATCTCGACGAGGTCGCAGCCCTCGGCTGGCCGACCCGCGAGATCGGCTTCACCGGCGGCGAGCCCTTCGTCAATCCGGACATGGTGGCGCTCACCCGGCTCGCGCTCGAGCGTGGCTTCGAGGTGCTGATCCTGACGAACGCCATGCGCCCGATGATGCGGCCCAAGGTGCAGGAGGGGCTCGCCGCGCTGATCGCCGAGTTCGGGCCGCAGCTCACGCTTCGCGTCTCGCTCGACCATTACGGCGCCATCCGGCACGACGAGGAGCGCGGGGCCGGCGCCTTCGCGGCGAGCCTCGAGGGGATGCGGTGGCTGCGCGATCGGGGGGCGCGGCTCGCGGTCGGCGCGCGCACGCTCTGGGGCGAGACCGAGGCAGAGAACCGGGCGGGCTTCGCGGCGCTCTTCGAGCGCGAGCGGGTCGCGATCGATGCCAACGACCCGTCGGCGCTCGTGCTGTTCCCCGAGATGGACGAGCGCGCGGAGGTGCCCGAGATCACCACCGCCTGCTGGGGGATCCTCGGCAAGAGCCCGTCTGCGGTGATGTGCTCCAATGCCCGGATGGTGGTGCGGCGGCGGGGTGCGGCGCATCCCGTGGTGCTGGCCTGCACCCTGCTCGCCTATGACGAGGGGTTTGAGCTCGGTCGCACGCTCGCCGGCGCGGCCCGGCCGGTCGCGCTCAACCACCCCCATTGCGCGAAGTTCTGCGTCCTCGGGGGCGCGCGCTGCTCGGCCTGACCGGGCGCGCCGTCACCGCGCAAAGAAAATGGCGCCTATGAGGCGCCAGGACCCGACTTGCAGGCTTGGAGCGGGGGATGTCGGCCAGGTGGGGTGCGGTCCGCCTGGAGGGTGCGGACAGGCCAACGATGCCATCTTACTTGATGCGCCCTGGGGCTGGGCAGCAGGTTTCTCGGCAGCTCCTGTGGATGGGTTGGCCGACCGCTTTCACGCCACGCTACCTTACCGGGTCGAACAACTACCGCATCTACGTTAGCGCAGGCCCGGTCCCGCGCCAATGGCAATTTGCATTATTCAACTAATAGTTGAAAAGCGGTCGCGTCCCGACTGATTTACGTCATGCCGCTGTCAGCGCGACACGCCGCTTGCCTAGTCAGTGCCGCCGCTCGACGACGAAGCGGGCCGCCTGCATGAGCCGCGCCGCACGTGTCCCGAAGGGCGCGAGATGGGTTGCCGCCTCGGCCACCAACGCATCTGCCCGTGCTCGCGCGCCCTCGATCCCGAGGCTGTCGACGAAGGTCGCCTTGCCTGCGCCGGCATCCTTGCCCACGCGCTTGCCGGTCTCGGCCTCGGTGCCGGTGACGTCGAGCAGGTCGTCGGCGA
>CAYORO010000407.1:0-2944 GCA_964406355.1 uncultured Limibaculum sp. | reverse complement strand
CGGCGCCTGGGGAAACAAGTACGCCCATGAGCTGTCGGGCGGCATGCAGCAGCGCGTCGGCCTTGCGCGTGCGCTCGCCGCCGACCCGGACGTGCTGCTGATGGACGAGCCCTTCTCGGCGCTCGATCCGCTGATCCGGCGCCAGCTCCAGGACGAGTTCCTGAAGCTCTCCAAGATCCTGCGCAAGACGACCGTCTTCATCACCCATGATCTCGACGAGGCGGTGCGGATCGGCCACCGCATCGCGATCATGCGCGACGGCCGCGTGGTGCAGGTCGGCACCGCCGAGGAGATCGTGATGCACCCCGCCAACACCTATGTGGCCGACTTCGTCGCGGGGATCTCGCGGCTCAAGGTCGTGCGCGCCCATGCGGTGATGCAGCCGATCGCACAGCACACCGCCACGCGCGGCCCGATCCCCGAGGACGCGCCCCGGGTGAGCGAAAGCGCGCCGCTCTCGAACCTCATCGAGATCGCGATGACCGAGGAGAAGCCGATCCTCGTCGAGGAGGGCGGCGTCGATGTGGGCGTGATCTCCTACCAGGACATCCTGCGCACGGTGGTCGAAGGGACCGAGGTGTCATGAACCGCTTCGAAGAGGGGCCGCTCTCGGCCGAGGATCCCGCGCGTGCGGCTGCCGTCGAGGCGCATCGCCGCGCCGAGGTGGCGCGCTTCGTGCGCACGCGGCCCGAGTACTACGCCGCCGCCTTCGACCGCATCCGCTCGAGCGCCGGCTTCGCGCCGACGCTCAACCTAATCGCGGGGCTGCTCGGCCCGATCTGGTTCGGCGCGCGCGGCCTCTGGAAATGGGCGGTGACGTTTCTCATCATCGAAGCGGTGGCCTTCGTCCAGATCGTGCGCGGCTTCTTCGGCGACCTCTCCGCCGATGCGCGGGAGCGGATCGCCTCGATCGAGGGCACGCTCGAGCTCCGCCGACAGCAGCTCGCCGCGGCGGTCGAGGAGGGCTCGGACCGGGCGGATGCCTATCGCCGCACGGTCGAGGCGCTCGAGGAGGGCATCGGCGGCATCCGGCTCGAGGTCGCCGCGCTCGAGGCGCAGGGGCTCTGGATCGCGCTCGCCGGCATCGTGCTGCTGCTCGCCGCAAAGGGGGTGCAGGCGGTCATGGCCAACGCGGTGCTGGAATCCCGGTTCAGCGACTGGCTCTCCGACCCCGCGATCCCCTCGGGCATGCCGGTGCGCGCCCTCGCGCTCAGCGCGGTCTTCTGCACGGCGATCATCCTGATCTCGGCGGTGCATTACAGCTTTCCGGGGCAGATCACGCTCCTCGAGACCTTCCCCACCACGCCCGAGCTGCGCCTGACCGCGATCGCCTGGGTCGAGGCGTTCTTTGCCTTTGCCGTCACCAATGGCGAGGCGCTGTTCGACGCCATCACCTTCGCGATCCGGCTGCTGCTCGACACGCTGGAGCTCGTCTTCGTCGAGACCCCCTGGATCGTGATCGCGAGCTTCATCGTGCTGCTCACCTGGCTGTCGGCGGGGGTGCGGACAGCGATCTATGCGGGCGCCTTCCTCGGCTATATGGGCCTGCTCGGGTTCTGGGACAAAGCGATGACCACGCTCGCGCTCCTCGGCACGGCAGCCTGTCTCTCGATCGCGATCGGGATCCCGCTCGGGATGTACTGCGCTCGCCGGCCGCGGTTCTACGCCTTCGTGCAGCCGGTGATGGACTTCATGCAGACCATGCCCGCCTTCGTCTTCATGATCCCGGTGATCGCCTTCTTCGGCACCGGCAAGCCTGCGGCGGTGGTGACCACGATGATCTTCGGCGGCACGCCGGTGGTGCGCCTCACGGTGCTGGGGCTCCGCGGTGTGCCGGAGCATGTGCGCGAGGCCGCCATCTCCTTCGGCGCGTCGAAATGGTATCTCCTCACCCGGGTCGACCTGCCGCTCGCGGCACCCTCGATCCGCGCCGGCATCAACCAGACGATCATGCTCTCGCTCGCGATGGTGGTGGTCGCGTCGCTGATCGGGGCGGCGGGCCTCGGCGAGGACGTGCTGGAGGCGCTGCAATACGCCAATGTCGGCCAGGGCATCCTCGCGGGCTTCGCGATCCTGTTCTGCGCGATGATCCTCGACCGCATCGTCCAGGGCGCGCGGAAATAGCCGCTCGCCGTTCGGCGCTGTGAGTGTGATCGCCAAGGTGCCGAATTGGCGCAGCCGATGGCAGCAGGGAGGGCCCGTGATCCGGTCGGGACCGGGCCCTCCCCGGCTCAGCGGCAACCTGGGTGGCGGCTGACGACCACGTCTGCGGGAGGCGCACCAGCTCGGTCTCGGTTTGCTTCTTTTTCCGGTGATGTCCAATCTCAGCGGCTGCGGGGAAATATTCGCCTGCCGCGGGTATCATCTGCGGCGGATGAGCGCAGCGTTGTCCCAAAGTCAGGGCCGAGCTCAAGCGGCCTCGGATCGCCTCGGGATTACGACGGGACCGGTGGATCAAGGGGTGGCACCACGTTCCCGCCTCGCTATTGTTTGGCTTGCGACGGGGATGACCCGGATCCGGCGGCCATGGGCGGTCGACCGGCGATTTCCGCGACAACCGAGACCCACCGGACAGAAAGCGGACCGCTGCCATGACCCCCAACTCCCACGAGACCCCGAAATACACCGAGCTCGATCTCGACCGCCATCGCCCGCAGGTGCACCGCCTGGCCGAGGCCGCGCGCGCGGGCCGGCTCGACCGGCGCGAGTTCCTGGCGCTCGCCTCGACCTTCGGCGCCTCGGCCGCGGCGGCCTATGCCCTGCTCGGCCAGCCGCTCCCGGCCGCGGCCGAGGGCACGCCCCAGCGCGGCGGCGTGCTGCGCGTCGGCATGCGGATCCTGCCGATGGACGATCCGCGCAGCTTCGACTGGCCCGAGATGGCCAATGTCGGCCGCCAGTTCTGCGAGACGCTGGTGCGCTGGGAGCCGGACTTCACCTTCTCGGG
>CAYORO010000406.1:0-2955 GCA_964406355.1 uncultured Limibaculum sp. | reverse complement strand
ATGCGCCCGCATCGCGAAAGAAGCGATCAGGCAGCCCTCGATCAGCGTGTGCGGATCGTGGCGCATGATCTCCCGGTCCTTGCAGGTGCCGGGCTCCGACTCGTCGGCATTGACCACCAAGTAATGCGGCCGGCCGTCGGACTGTCTTGGCATGAACGACCATTTGAGGCCGGTCGGGAAGCCGGCGCCGCCGCGTCCGCGCAACCCCGAGTTCTTGATCTCGTCGACGATCGCCTCCCGCCCGCGCTTGATGATCGCGCCCGTGCGGTCCCAGTGCCCGCGAGCCTGCGCGCCTTTGAGCGAGCGGTCCCGGTGGCCGTAGAGATTGGTGAAGATGCGGTCTTTGTCAGAGAGCATGTGCGGCCCGCCTGATGACAATGAGTGTGGAGAAGAAGACGGCCATCGCCGGGACAACCATCAGAGCCGTGAGGCCAAGGAGAGCGACACCTTCGGGCAGGTTGAGGGCGCCGCTGCGCTCGAGCTCAATCCCCGCGAACATCGCGACAATCATCGACAGCTGGAGCCCGAACATCCCGAGCCCGGCTGAACTCGCCGCTTGTTGCGCCTGGGTCTCGTGTGTCGGCCAGCCCCGGGTTGAGAGGATGACCACGACAACGAGTAGAATGACCAGGCCGATCCCCGTCGACCTCTCCGTCCAGATCAGTTGCGCAACGGAGATCGCGAAGAGCGCGGCCATGGCCACGATCAGCCAGAGCGGCGGCTTTCCCATCGCGGCGCGTTCCTTCGCCGGATCGACCCGCACAACCCCGGTTCGCAGCTCGGACCGGAAGGCCGAGAACGCCGGAAGAAAGAGTGCAGCCACGGCAAACAGTTGCAGCGCGATGGTGCCGAACGCAAGCTCCGTCAGCGCCGTGCGTTGCTCCGTAAGGCACACGATGATCACGCAGCCGATGACCGCGGTGACACCGAGCGCCGTCGACATCATGCCGTACTGGCGGAGCCGTTCGACCGCCGGTGACCGGAGCCGTGCGTCGCCGTCTGCCATCACCCGTCCCCCTCCGCCGCGAGCGTCTTCGCCTGGGCGACCCAGTCGTCGCGCTTGATGCGGCCCTTGAAGCCCTCGAGATGGTAATCGACCCAAGCGACCTCGCGTTCCGACCAGGATGCGATCTGGGCGAAGTGGAAAACGCCGAGGCGATGGAGCAGCGCCTCGAGCTTCGGCCCCACGCCCTTGATCTTCTGCAGGTTGTCCGCTGCCCCACCGCGCGCCTCGGTCAGAAGCTCCGGCCGATCCTCGTCGCTTGGCGCCTCCGCCTCGGAAGCCGGCGCGGGCTGGGCGGGCGAAGCCGCCGGGGCCGGGGCAGGGGCTGGGACCGCGAGCGGTGCCGGGGCCGCCTTGGCCGGCGCGCGGCCGAGCAGAATGTCGCTCGCCGTGGGGGCTGTGCCGTCGATCCGCGCCACGCTGTCGCCCATCGCAGCAGCGAGCGCGACCGAGCCGTTGGCCTCGTGAACCCCACCATCGGTGAGCGTTGTGAAGCCGCCCTCGGGCTCCGAGGCGAAGCGACCCTTGCGCGAGCCCGCAGGCGGGACCTCGCCCCGGTCGAGCACATCGAGGATGGCGCCGAAGCTCTCGCGGTCGAGATCCTCGAAATAGTCCTTGCCGATCTGGGCCATCGGCGCGTTGGAGCAGGCGCCGAGGCACTCGACCTCCTCCCAGGAGAAGCGCCCGTCGGCCGAGAGCTGGCCGGGCTCCGGCGCGATCCGCTCACGGCAGACGGCAACCAGATCCTCCGCGCCGCAGATCATGCAGGAGGTGGTGCCGCAGACCTGGACATGCGCGACCGATCCGACGGGATGCAGGTGGAACATGAAATAGAAGGTCGCGACCTCGAGCACGCGGATCTCCGCCATGTCGAGCATCTTCGCCACCGTCTCGATCATCGGCCGCGAGACCCAGCCCTCCTGCTCCTGTCCGCGCCAGAGGAGCGGGATCACGGCGCTGGCCTGTCGCCCCTCCGGGTACTTCCCGATCTGGCCCTCGGCCCAGTCCTGGTTGGCCGGGGTGAAGGCAAAGCCCTTCGGCTGGTCGTGGTGCAGTCGGCGCAAGCTCATCGGTCGTCTCCGTCCGCGCGCATCATCTCACTCGATCCGCTCGCAGCGGTTGATCACCACGAGCGGCTCGTCGAGCCCCTCCTCGCCGGGGCCAACCATCATGCGGCACATGTACAACGGGTGCTCCATGCCGCTCGGGTGCTCCATGATGAACGTGTAGCGCACCACGGCCGCATCGGTCGCCGGGCTCGTGGCGATCTCGCTCACCGAGTAGCCGGCCGCGTGGAGCACGCCGACGGTCGTCGCCTGGGGCATGGTGTCGGCGACCTCAGGCGCGGCTACCGGCACGGCGCCGTCCTGCGCGAGGACCGGGGCAGGGGCCGACAGCGCGAGCGCGGCGGCGACGATCAGGGCATGTTTCATGGGTCTGGCACCGCAAAGCAGATCGGACGAAACCGGTCGGAGCTGGCCGGGGTGGTGACGATGCAGGCCGCGAAACGTCGGTCGGCGCGGAGATAGATCTTCTCAGTGACCACGGTGTCCCAGATCTCCCGATCGGTGCGCCGCTCGAGCTCGACCACGGCGAAGGGCTCGTAGCCCTGCCCGATCAGCGTCGAGAGCGTGGTGTCCGGCGTCTGCGCCGCCGCCGTTCCGGCTGTCGCCGCCAGGGCCAGGGTGAGCGCCTTCACCGATCGATCTCCCCGAAGACGATGTCGAGCGAGCCGAGGATGGCGGAGACGTCAGCCAGCATATGGCCGCTGCAGACATGGTCCATCGCCGCGAGGTGGGGATAGCCCGGTGCGCGAAGCTTGGCCTTGTAGGGTTTGTTGGTGCCGTCCGAGACGAGATAGACGCCGAACTCGCCCTTCGGCGCCTCGACCGCGGCGTAGACCTCGCCGGCCGGCACCCGGAACCCCTCGGTGTAGAGCTTGAAGTGGTGGA
>CAYORO010000405.1:0-2960 GCA_964406355.1 uncultured Limibaculum sp. | reverse complement strand
GCGATGGCGCGGCGCATCGGCGTGATCTGAGCGCTAGAGCGCTGTCCGACCTGATAGGGTCAGGTCGCGCGCTCTAGCGCTAGCATTGATGGCGCTTTCCAGACACCAGACTGAGTCAGTCTGGTCGGAAAACACTCTAGCGCTCGAGCAGCGTGGCGAGGCGGGCGGTGGGGAGCCGCGGGCGCGGGCAGGCCGCGAGGAGCCGCTCGGCTGCGCCGATGAACAGCCCGTCGCGCGCGTCCTCCTGCTGCCGGGTCGCCGCCTCGACAAGGCCGTCCGCATAGCGCTCGGGCGTGTGCAGTGCCATCAGCCGCGCGCGTCCCGCAGCGCCGAGCCCGGCCGACCGCCCGCGATCCCCGTCGAGCGCCTCGATCAGCTCGGCGAGCGGCTCGACCTCGCCATGTGACGGCACCTTGGCCACACAGTCCCCGGGCAGCGTCGCGTACCACCCGGTGTCGGAGACAACCGAAGCTGCGGAAGCGTTCCAGATCCGGAGCTGGCTGCCCGAGGCCTCACCCATCGAGGGACTCCTCAGGTTGAAGACGAGATGCGCGGCCGCGAGCGCCGCGTCGAGCTCGGTCTCGGGCGCAAAGCCCCGCAACCGCACCCGCTCCGAAAGGCCGAGCTCGGCGATCTTCTGGCGCACATGCGGCTCGTCCCACAGCGTGCCGAACACGTCGAGCTCAAAGTCCACCCGATCCCGCAGAAGCGCCAGCGCCTCGAGCACCTGGTCGAGCCGCCGGTTGGGCGCGAGATAGCCGAACTGCACCAGCCGAAGCGGGCCGTCCGGAGCCCGCTCCGCCGCGCGTTCGGGACCCGGTGCATAAGGCAGATCGAGCGCATAGACCGGCAGCGCCTTGCGCGCAGCGAGGCGCGCAAACCCCGGCTCGGTGTGCGTGAGCGCCGCCGTCGCCCGCCGGAACGCGACCTCGAAGAAGGGGATGCGCGCCGCCGCATCGACCGGCCGCAAACGGTCCGCCAGGATGGCGTCGGCTGTCTCGGCCCCGCGCGCGCCATACCAGCGCTCCATCTCGGCCCGGTAGATCTGGGCGTCGAAGTGGCCGTGCTCGATCAGCCCGCGCATCAGGTCCTGCAGCGCGAGATCGTGCAGCACGACGACCCCCGGCACCCGCCGCGCGAGGTTCAGCGGACCGGCATGGAAGATCCAGGAATTGCCGATATGGAAGAACGCGGCCTCGGCGCCCGCGGCCAGCGGCGCCAGCCCCTCGAGCGGCATCGGGAAATGCGCGCCCGCGTCGTAGCGCCGGACGGTCGCATGAGCCTCGAGCGCCGGGTCCCAGGCCTCCGCATCGGTCCAGAGCACGACCTCGGCGCGGGCCGCGAGTGCCGGCAGGATCCGCGCCGTGTAGGCCGCGATGTCGGTCTCGGCCGGCGGCAGCGGTGAGACCCAGTGGATTCGCGGCCGACTCATTTCGCCACGAGACGAAGAAAGGCCGCTTCCGAGCAGGCGATCCGCAGGGTGTTGGCGCGTCCCGCTCCCGCCATCCGACCGGCATCGCGCTCATAGAGCCCGACGGTCAGCCACCCCCCCACCGGGTCCGTGCCGAGGGCGAGCGTGATCCGAACCGTCTCGCCCGATGCGGCGCCGGCGCGCAGCGGCCGCTGCGCCTGCTGGTGTCGGAACCGCCCGGCCTCATCCTCCCAATCGAGGCAGAGCCCGATGGCGAAACGCCCCTCCGAAGCCCAACCGGCCCGCGAGGTGTTGGTCGCTCCGATGGTCACCGTGCCGTCTGGCCCGCGCGCCTCCAGCATGAGTCGCCCCGAGAGCTGCTCCGGTCGCCCGTGATAGAGCCCCTCCGGCGCGCGCCCGGGGTCGTCCGCCTTGCGTCCGAGCCACAGGATCGTTTCGCCGCGGAGCGAAAACTCCTCGCTCCGCCCCCTCAACAACGCAGCGGTGCCGGCATCGATCCGGTCGTCATAGCAGTCGGCTGTGAGGCACCGGACCGTCTCGAATCCGGCCGCCGCCGTCAGCGCCCGAAGCTCCGGCACGACATATTCCCGGTTGTGTCGGCCATGCGCCCCGCCCACCGGCACGAACGGCCCGAAGGAATAGGGCGCGGCGCCCGCGAGCGCCTTCGCCACCTGCCGGTGACTCGCCATGTTAGGCGTCGTGACCACCAGATGCCCGCCCGGGGCCAGCACCCGGCTCGCCTCGGCAAGAAAGTACAGCGGGTCGACCGCGAGATGCTCAAGGATCTCCATCGCCAGCACGAGGTCCGCCGCGCCGTCCGCGAGCGGCAGCGGATCGCGCTCGACATCGCCGGGATGGAGCTGCACGCGAAAATCGCGCGCGCCGGGGCCTGTCGCTCGCACGGTCTGCTCGAAGGGCCGCGGGTCGGACCATACGCCCTCGATCTCTGCCTCCGGGCAGAGGCCCGCGACGACCCCCTGGAAGAGAAACGGCGGCACGATCCCTACATCCAGCACGCGCGCCGGCGCCAGCTCCTCGATCAGCGCCAGCGTCGCGCAGTAGCGCCGCCAATGCGTCTCGAAATACGGCCGATGGAGCGGCGCCTGCGCCTCCCAATCGCCCGGATAGGTGCCGAAATCATAGGCCGCGAGGAGCGCGTCGAGATCCGCAAAGGGGAGGCGATCTGGGCGGGGCGGTGCGAGCTCGGATTTGAGGGCCGCGAGATCGGGAGCCGCCGGAGCGGGCAGCGACTCCGGAGCGACGGGCGCCGGCGCGGCGTGCGGCAGCGGCTCTCCTGTCAGCACCTCCACCACACGGTCCCAGCCGATCCGCTTCTCGCGATAGGTCTCGAGGGCCGCCGCCCCCATCCGCTCGGCCGCGTCCGGGTCCCCGCTCAGCCGGGCAAAGGCCGCCCCGAGCGCCTCCGGCTCCGGCGCGGCGATGATGCCCTCGGCCCCGTCGCGCACGAACTCCAGCGGCCCGCCGGCATCGGTCACGGTGATCACGGGCTTGCCTGAGAGCATCGCCT
>CAYORO010000404.1:0-2971 GCA_964406355.1 uncultured Limibaculum sp. | reverse complement strand
TCGTCGATCTGCAGCATGAAGAACTGGTCGCGCCCCATCCGCTTCAGATCCTCGACCGTGCCGCCATCCGTCTCCATCAGCTCGCGCAGCACGGCAAAGCGGCGCTCGTCGGTCTGGCCGTCGGCCATGGCGACATAGACCACCGCACGCATGAAGGCCTCACGGCCGCCGCCCTCGCGGAGGCGGCCCTTCAGCGCGTCGATGTGGTCGGCGACGAACGCGCGATGCTCGGCATCCGAGCCCGGGCGCGGACGCGGGGCGCCGTCATGGACGCCCATGCCGAGCGCGGCCTGGAGCATCGGGTTGCCGTAGGTCGCGAGGAACCACTGCTCGATCATGGTGTCGCGCATGTCGCGATACTGGTCGAGCGCGGCGGTAATCGCGTTGGAGGCGGTCTCCTGCGCCTGCCAGAACGGGTTGTCGGGCGCGGCCGTCCGGCGGTTCTGGCGCACGCTCTCCGCGGCCGACTTCACCATCGCCATCATCGGGTTCTGGTCGGAGAACGCCGTGTAGACCAGCCGGTTCGGGTGCGCCGCCTTGGCGAGATCCTGCGGGATCATCAATCCCATCATCCGCATAACGGGTTGCATGTACAGCTGGTAGGCGGAGTTGTTGATATCCGACAGCCGTGACACCGCCTCGAAGCGCCGCTCGTCCTCGAGATCGTTGCTGCCGAGGGCGCGGATGTCGTCGAGCGTGCGGGGCTCGAAGCGCGAGATATAGTCGGTGGGCGAGAGCTCGCCGCCGGCCGTGGCGTCGTCCTTCTTGGTCAGCACCGCCTCGTAAAGGCCCGGTGCCAGCACGTCGATGAAGTCGATATTGGAGACGATCTCGCGGTGCTCCTTCTTGGCCACGCTGCCCGAGACGAAGATGCCGAGATGGCCGATCTTGTCGTGGATCGCATAGACGATGGTCTGGCCGCAGGCGCGGATATCGTCGACATCGCGGTAGAGATCGAGGATCCAGCCGAGCGCCTGCTGCGGCGGCGTGATGTTGTCACCCCAGGAGCAGAAGCAGATGATCGGCGACTTGATCTTGCGATAGTCGAGCTTGACCCCGTCGGTCGTCGTCACTCCGCCGGTCGGCAGCCGGTTGCCGACGAAGAGCTTGTCGACGATGAACTGGATCTCCTCGGCATTCAGCAGCGCATAGCCACCCCAATACTGCTCGAAGCCGAGATAGCGGTCGCGCTCGGTGTCGATCCGGCTGTAGACGTTGTACTGCTTGGTCCAGAGCGTGTTGGCCGGGTTCATGTTCTCGAAATTCGTGACCAGCCAGGCGCCGTCGAAGATGCCGTTGCCGAGATCGCTCACCATCCGCGTGAGCCAGGTGCCGCCGAGCATGCCGCCGGTGTAGCGCATCGGGTTCTTGCCGTGCACGCCCGCCCAGTAGCTGAGCGGCGCGCCCGCCAGCAGCAGCGGGCCGCAGAGATCGGGGCGATAGGCTGCGACCATCGCCAGCGCCCAGCCGCCCTGGCAGTTGCCGATGACGAGCGGCTTCTCGCGCGCGTCGGGGTGCAGCGCGCGCACCTTCTCGAGGAAGGCGACCTCGGCCTTCATGATGTCCTCGAGCGTCTGGCCCGGCACCGGATTGGGCAGGAAGCCGATCAGGTAGCAGGGGTGGCCGGCCCGGAGCCCGTGGCCGATCTCGCTGTCGGCCTTGAAGCCGCCGATGCCCGCGAGGTGCCCGGCGCGCGGATCGATCACGGCGATCGGGCGCTTGGTCTCGTCGATCTCGACGCCGGCGGACGGCTTGATGCGCACGAGGCCATAGTTGACCTGCCGGGGCAGGTCGAGACCGGAGAGGACGAGCTCGCCATCGAAGCTGAGGACGTTCGGCGTGTCCTCTTCGCTGTGCTTGATGAACTGGTTGCCGCGCTCGCGCAGGATCTCGAGGAACAGGATCGAGCGCTGGGTCGCGTCGACGAGGTAGTCCATCAGCGGTCCGCCCATGCCGGCGCCGTTGGCGACACCGGGCTTGGCCGTGTGCTCCGTGGTCGGGATGAGGGCCGGCGGGAAAAACGGGGTCATCATCTCGAAAACGGACGCTTGACTGGCTTTCTCTTCCATCGCGGACGGGTCTCCGGTGCTGCCGAGCGCTGACGCTGGGTTCGTTGCGGTGCACAAATTTATGCCATTGGCGCGTGACAGTCAGATGACGTTTGGTCGCGTGAGCGCGCTCGGTGAGCATTTGCAATCGTCGGGCCGGTCGCCCCGATCGCACGGCAGATCCGTCATTGGAGACTACCAATCACCTGCAATCCGGCTAGGGTGAACCATGCCCCAAGGGAACATCGTATCCGCCCCGGATCCGCGGCCGCGTGAGGAGCGCGGCGAGACGCCCGTCGCCGAGCTCCGCGACGTGTCGAAGCGCTTCGGCGAGGTGGTGGCGGCCACGGGTCTCACGCTCTCGATCCGGCGGGGCGAGTTCCTGTCGTTCCTCGGGCCGTCGGGCTGTGGCAAGACCACTGCGCTCCGGATGCTCGCGGGCTTCGAGACGCCGAGCTCGGGCGATGTTCTGATCGACGGCGAGCGGGTCAACGCGATCGAGCCGCATCGCCGCCCGGTCAACATGGTGTTCCAGAGCTATGCGCTGTTTCCCCATCTGACGGTCGCGCAAAATATCGGCTTTGGCCTGCGCCAGCTCCGCCCGCGACCGCCGCGCAGGACGATCGCCGCGAAGGTCGACCGGGCGCTCGAGACGGTGCGCCTCTCGGGCTTCGGCGCCCGGCGGATCTGGGAGCTCTCGGGCGGCCAGCAGCAGCGGGTGGCGCTCGCCCGCGCCATCGTCAACGAGCCGCGACTCCTGCTCCTCGACGAGCCGCTCGCCGCCCTCGACCGCAAGCTCCGCAAGGAGATGCAGATCGAGCTCCAGGACCTCCAGCGCCAGATCGGGATCACCAACGTGCAGGTGACCCACGCCCCGGAGGATGCGCTGACGCTCAGCGACCGGATCAGCGTGATGCGGGCGC
>CAYORO010000403.1:0-2977 GCA_964406355.1 uncultured Limibaculum sp. | reverse complement strand
GGGAGTGGAGCGGGCGATCGGGATCGAACCGACGACATTCAGCTTGGGAAGCTGACGTTCTACCACTGAACTACGCCCGCGCTGGTCTTACCGGTATTCCGGGCCGAGAAATACGTCAAGCGACGGCATCACCGACAAGACGGAAAGCCGGAACGCTTCCGCGACGAAACATCGCACACCGTCGTCTTCAGCTAACGCCGGACCCTCAGCGCCTCACCGCTCATCTGCCACGATCCGGCCCTTGAGCACGATGCCGAGTTGCCGCTCCCGATGCCAGAGCGCGTCCCGCTCATACGGGATCGATGAGGTGGCCTCCCCTTTGCGTCCGGACATGCGTCGTCATGAAGGCTGGTGAGGAGCCAAGCCTTGATGACGGGGCCTCTCCACCTTGAACTCAGGCAGCGCGTCTTTAACGCGATTGATGCGCCTCCGCGGCCGGGCGCCGAGGGGCGAGCGCCTGCGCTCCCCGATGCCGCACGGGCACTGGCGCACCACTTGACACTGCGCGCCCGTCGCTTCCCGACGTTGATGCCGGGCTCCGGCTCACCGGGATCGACGCCCCAACGGTCCTCAACGGGCCGATCAACGGCGAGAGCTGCCTCGCCGATGCCAGGCATGTGCTGGTGCCGACGCTCCGCCCCGGCGACACGGTGATCATGGACAATCTCGGCAGCCACAATGGCGCGGCCGTGCGCGGGGCCAGCGAAGCGGCCGGCGCAGAGCTGCGCTTCCTCCCGCCCTTGTCTCTGCGTTCTGTGCGAACTTGGGCTTGGCGGACGAGAGCCGGGCCCGCCCTGGAGCTCGACCCGCGCCCCGACAACAGATACCCGACCCATCACCGGGGCTCACCTCTCCCACCTTCGCCTTAACCTATCATGCCTTGCTGCCTTTCCGACGGAGAAGTGATCAGTGTCACACGCCCCAGCACGAAATTGAGTGGGTATTCGACCAATTTCTCATCGAGCAAGTTTCTCGCGCATTCAAAGTAGACGGGGCGAAGGAGTGAACCGGATCCGGAGATGTTCGAGCCATTATTGTATTCTGGCGGGTTCTCCCGCACCTGCGGGGATAGACCGTTTGCTCGCGGCCGAATAAGGCACGAGTCGGATATGAAAACGCCATCCCGGCCGTGCCCTGCTCCGGCGTATGCGCAGATGCGCGCGCGCTGCGATGAGGGCACCCATCCGGCTTGTCAATGGACAGGAAACTCTTTTCGGCGTAGAGCCCGTCAGACAGAGGCTAGAAAGCAGGAATTTGCGAATGTCTGACCAGTCCACCGACCATACCGCCTTGATGACCCACACCGCCGAGATCGTCTCGGCCCATGTCTCCCACAACGCGGTCGCAGCGAACGACTTGCCGGATATGATCGTCGCGGTATTTGCCAAGCTGTCCGATCTGGGCAAGCCGCCCACCGCGCCCGAGGTGGAGCTAACGCCCGCGGTACCGATCAAGAAGTCCGTCCAGGATGATTATCTGGTCTGCCTTGAGGACGGGAAGAAACTGAAGATGCTCAAGCGGCACCTGGCCACTGCCTATGGCATGACGCCGGAGGAGTACCGCGCGAAGTGGGGCCTGCCGTACGATTACCCGATGGTCGCGCCCAGCTACTCCGAGACGCGCAAGGCGCTCGCGGTGAAGATCGGGCTCGGGCGCAAGCCGAAAGTGGCGCCGGCTGCCAAGGCCCCCGCCAAGCGTACGCGCAAGAAAGCTGCCGCCACGGCTTGAGGCCGCGGGGCCCGCCACACCCTGGCGGGCCTTCCGAGATGGGCAATTCCGGGAGATTCGAGATGGGTCAGATGATACCTCTCAGCCGGGATCCTAGCCGCCGCCTCCCACGTCAAGGCCCCGCTCGAAATAGGCGAACGGATACGACTAGCCCGCATTTCGCACCAACGCTCGGCGGTGACGGCACGATCCAGGCGTTGGGCTCGCCGCGCCAAATGCGGCGGTTTTCCGGCACGCCTGTGCGGCTGGCTGATTGGCGGGTCGCGGTGGAGATTCGGCTTCCGGATCGACGGGGAAGGGTGAGCGGGCGCCGAAGCCGGGGCCGCGCGGCACCTACAGTAAGCGTGATGCCGAGAATTCAAAGTGATGCACTACCCATAACCGCCAAGACTGAAAGCCGGCACTATTCCGCGACGAATTATTGCACACCGTCTTCTTCAGCTAACGCCCGACCATCAGCGCTTCACCGCTCATCTGCCCCGATCCGGCCCTTGAGCGCGATGTGCCGAGTGGCCGCTTCGCAGCGCTTCGCCGTCTTGGCAAATGGGGGCACTCCAGTCATCGCTCGCGTTCGGCCGCGATGCCACCGTGACGGCGGGACCACGCAGGCGCGTCGGAGTGGAACGCGGCGATGATGTCGAGGTCGCGGCGCTCCATGCGGCCGTCTTGGCTTGCGATCTCCAGCACATCGGCAAGAGTTGCGACGGATGCGATGGTTTCACTGGTCGGGAAAATTGCGTAGTCGAAAAGGACGAAGATCCCGACGACCTCAGCCTGCGCAGCAGCCAAGGCGTTCTTTACGGAGGTTTTGGTGCGGCCGTCGGTGGTCAGATCGTCGAGCAACAACGTCCGGGTGCCTGGCTCAAACGTGCCTTCGAACCTGGAGAGGCGTCCGAAGCCACGGCCCTGTTTCAGCGCAACGACGAGGGGCTTTGCCAGATGATCGGCGATGATGGCGGCATAGGGCACACCGGCCAATTCGCAGCCCGCGATCTGGTCGATGGACGCGGTGTCGAATGTGGCCGCGATCCGGGCCAGGGCCAGTTCGATGAGGCGCTTGCGCGCCTCCGGGATCGAAATCAGCTTCTTGACGTCGACAAAGACCGGGCTTGCCCAGCCTGATGTAAAGAAGAAGGGCTCACCGTCGGCGCGCGTATAGACCGCACCGGCGTCGACGATCAACCGCGCCGCCTCTAGGGCCTCCGACCGTGAGCCGCTCATGGCCGCACCTCCTCTGTCATCTCGGCGG
>CAYORO010000402.1:0-2995 GCA_964406355.1 uncultured Limibaculum sp. | reverse complement strand
CGGGGAAGTCGAAGCCGCGCCCGCTCTCGGCCTTGGCTTCGTCGATCATGCCGGGGCTGTCGATCAGCGTGATCTCCCGAAGCAGGTCGGCCGATCGCAGCTTGAGACGCACATGCGAGACCAGCTGATCGCCGAAATGGCGCAGGCCCGCATAGGGCAGATCCGGATTGCTCACGACCGCGGCGCCGTCCCGGTCGTCCTCCACCGTGCCATAGGTGATGATCGTGAAGTCATCATCTGTCGGCGCCACGCCCGTCATCTGCACGTCGCCATCGAGCAGGTAGTTGATGAAGGTGGACTTGCCCGAGGAGTGGTTGCCGAGGAAGAGGACCAGCGGCGGGCGCTTGATCTCTCCGACAGTTGGCGGTCGCTGGAAAATGAACTGCTCTGCGAGCGGATCGAGCGCCTCGCTGTGGAAGTCCCGGATCTTGTCAGCGAACTCTTCCATGAAGTGCTGCAACGGCACCCCCCCTTTTGACCGCGGTGGTGAAGTGATTGGGTCGTTTCTGTTAGCAGGTATGGGACATCACGCGCCATGTTCAATGGCTTTGAGCCCGAACCAGCAGTGACCCGCAGATTGGGTCAGGGCGGAAAACCGTTGCACCGCTGAGAGGCATGGGCGCCACCGGTGCCGTGCCCGGGCCGAGCCTGAGGCGCATTGGGTTCGCTCGATCGGGTCATTCCAGACGATGCGGGATCGGGCGATGGCGGGGCCAAGGCGCGGGGATGAGGCGGCGCGTGGGGCAAGATCGCAGCGTTGCCTACGGCCCGGTCACCAATCCTCCTCGATCAGGAGATCAGCGAGCCGAGGTCTCTCCCACACTGCCGGTGCAATCATGTGCTCACGCGACCAAAGGCTCTCATCGGCGGGTGTAGCGTGAGCGCCGTCGCCCCAGGCATCGATGCCGAGCGGCCACTCCACCCCTTGCTCTGTCCCGAGCCCTGTCTCCATTCGGGCGGCACGAACGGCCCCCACTGCCTCCTGGATCTCCGGAACGATGGGCTCCATATGCCCTCGCACGGTTTCGCGGATCTGCTCGGCCATCTCCGTCTCTCCGAACCGGATCGTATCTTCCAGGGCCTCTCGCGCGATCTCTCGCCTGCCATCCCTCAACATCGCCACCACCTTGGTGACCCGAGCAAAGGGCGGCACCATGTCCGGGTGAGCGGGCTCGTCGGGGCCGCTTGCGGCATCGGTCGGCGTCGCGCTGGTGACGGCCGCATCGGGCCGGGCGGCTCGGCTCATGCCGGTGTCGAATGAGGGCGCCTGCCCGTCTGGCTCGCGCGTCCCGGCCTCTAATGCATGCACGGCGCTGACCGGTTCGTCCGGTGCCTCTGGCGTGAACAGGAAGATATCGGCTTCGGGTGCCCAACCCAGATCGGGGGGCTTGCCGGCGGGGAGATCGATCGGATCAGGCGCGGCCGGATGACCGCCCTGCCCGCTTTCATCCGGTGTCCCGTCGGCCACTGTTGCGGCGGCTTGGGCGTGCTCAGACCCCGCCCGGCCGAGCTCCACCGCGCCGGCGATCAGGAGTATCGGCAGGGCGGCGAATGCGGGAGGGGCCGCATCCGATCCCGGTCCTCGCAGGTCGCTGATCGCGGAGGGCGCCATCTGGCGGGTATTGCGCATGCCGCGATCGGCCGGGGCGAGTTCGGCGCCCTCGGTTGTCTGGTCTTGCGAGCGCCGCGCAGGGGTCTCGGACCGGCCAGGTCCTCGGCCTGATCCTTCCCCGGCCTCCTTCTGATCGGCCTGCAGGTTCTGCGCGGCCGCGAGCTCCTCGCGCATCATGTCCATGATCAGCGCCGCGAAGGCCGCAAGGCGCCCATGAGCCAGACGAAGCCGGACAATGTTGCTCGCCTCGGGCGGTCGCCCCTGTCCGAGGCCTGCGATACAGGCGTCAACAAAGCTCGGAAGGTCATACCCGACAGCGATCTCGTCCAGCGCCGCGTCGAGCGCGATATAGCGCCCATCGAGCCGGGCGATGTGGAGAATGAGCGTGTCGTCCTCGAGGTCGAGTGCCACCAGCCAGGGCTCGCCCCGCTCCGTGACGCCCTCGCTCCAGGACTGGCCGTAGAGGGCTCGACCGAAGGCGTTCTTGACGCGGACGAGTTCAGCGCGCTCCCACGACGTCCACATGCTCACTCTCTCGGGCGTCCCTGTCTCGTCCTGGTCGGCGCGTCCGGGGGGCCTTGCGTCAGGCGCCCGGGGCCCGGTCGCGGGGCAGGCGCTCGTCGCGCCCCGGATCGTGTTGGCACAGAAGTTCATAAAGGCTGGGCTCGAGGGCGGCGAGAGCGGTCCAGGCGAACTCCTCACGCTCAACCCTCAGCGCATCTGCCCACGGGCCATAGAGGGATTGTGGTATCCGGCCGATGCCGTTCTCCACCTGCGAGACAAAGGAGTAGTACTTGAGGCCGAGGCTGGCCGCGACATCCGCCTGGGTGAGCCCCCGCGCTTCTCTCCAGGTCTTCAGCACGCGCCCGAACTCGCGCCGCATCTCGCGGGCACGCTCACTCTTGTCATCGGCATCGGCGCTCGATCGTTTTGTGACGGCCACCATTGGATCCACCTCCACGCGTTCACCCTGCCTAGATCGCAGCGCAAGCATTGTCAAGCAGAACTTGAATAGCAGATTCTGCTATGTGCGGTACAGTATATGTGATACCCATCGCGTCGTCGCAGAGGCGGAGGCTCCGTCGCCGCGGCGCTGGCACTCAGCAATCAGTGGATGGCAAGATCATGCGCAGACTTCTCTCCAACTTCCGCCAGACCAATGTGGTCGAGGGCGACGGACCCGAGGGCATGGCAAACATGCGGGCGGCAGATACCGGCCCGCTCGCATCGCTCCGAGAGCGCCTTCAGGACAAACGAACCGAACTCGGCGAGCTCGAGCCCGAGGAGATCGAGGCCCGTGTCGAGGAGAAGCGGGCCGAACTCGAGGAGCTCGGTCCTGAGGAAATCGAGGCTCGCATCGCCGAAAAGCGCGCCGAGATCGAA
>CAYORO010000401.1:0-3035 GCA_964406355.1 uncultured Limibaculum sp. | reverse complement strand
CTCGCCAGCACCCCGTGCGCGGCCCGCCCGCCCCCCGTGCGCGGCCCGCCCGCCCAATACACAGCCCGCACGCCCTGCCGTGCAGATCGCGGCTCTCAGCTGCCCTCGAACTTGAACGAGATCTTCAGCTTGCAGCGATACGCCTCGACCGTCCCGTCCTTGCCGAGCACCAGATCCTGCTCGACAATCTCGGCAACCCGCAGGTCGCGGAGCGTTTGGGCCGCGCGTTCGACCGCGGCCTTCGCGGCCTTCTCCCACGAGTCCGGGCTCGAGCCCACGATTTCGATGATCTTGTAGACGCTTTCCGCCATGGCTTCCTCCCTGAGACCTCGCCCCAGGGACAGTAACACGGCCGTCACGCAAACTTCACCGAGCTATCTGCCACCTTCGCGCAGGCGCGCATGGACATAGCCCTTGACGATGTCCACCATCTCCTCGAGGCCCGTCTCGAAGAGATGGTTGGCGTCCGGCACCGTCACATGGGTGATCTGGATGCCCTTCTGCGCCTTGAGCTTGGTGACCAGCCCCTCGACATCGGCCATCGGCACGATCCGGTCCGCCTCGCCATTGAGGATCAGCCCCGAGGACGGGCATGGCGCGAGGAACGAGAAATCATACATGTTCGCCGGCGGTGCCACCGAGACGAAGCCCGAGATCTCCGGCCGCCGCATCAGGAGCTGCATCCCGATCCAGGCGCCGAAGGAGAAGCCCGCAACCCAGCACCCTTGGGCGTTGGGGTTGTACATCTGCATGTAGTCGAGCGCGGCCGCGGCGTCTGAGAGCTCGCCCTGGCCCTGATCGAACACCCCCTGGCTCCGCCCCACGCCGCGAAAGTTGAACCGCATCACCGTGAAGCCGAGATCGCGGAACGCGTAATGCAACGCGTAGGTCACGCGGTTGTTCATGTTCCCGCCATATTGTGGGTGCGGGTGCAGCACGAGCGCGATCGGCGCGTCGCGCGACGCCATCGGATGGTAGCGGCCTTCGAGCCGTCCGTCCGGTCCGGGAAAGATCACCTCAGGCATCGGTCCTCCGATCGGCACGGGTCGGCCGCGCCGCGTCGCTATGCTTGACTTGCTCGGTCGGGAATCCTAGAAACATTCCAATGTCGGTGATCGACACGTCTCCTCCGGGCGACGGACTTAGAGGTTCCCTCTGTCAAGGTCAATGTCGCCGCCCGATTGTCGCGGTCGCCGGCCGACCGTCTCGGGAGAGCGTGATGAAACTCAGCACCAAGGGACGCTACGCGGTGACGGCGCTGGCCGATATCGCGCTCCACGGGACCGACGGGCCGGTGCCGCTCGGTGAGATCTCCGAGCGCCAGGACCTGTCGCTCGCCTATCTCGAGCAGCTCTTCGTGCGCCTGCGCCGCGCCGGGCTGGTCAAGTCGGTGCGCGGGCCGGGCGGCGGCTATCGCCTGGCGCGCGCGGCCGGGGAGATCCGCGTCGCCGAGGTGATGGTCGCGGTCGACGAGCGGCTCAACGCCATGGGCTGCAACGGGAAATACGAAGAGGGGATGGGCTGCGGCAAGTCGAAGGAGGCCTGCCTCACCCACGCGCTTTGGGAGCAGCTCTCGGCCCATGTCCATGTGTTCCTCTCGAAGGTGTCGATCGCGGATGTGATCGCCGAGCGGATGGTCCCCTGCCCCGCCGTGCCGGATTTCAGCGCCTTCATCGAGGAGGACGCGCAGGAGACCGCGCGAGCATGACCGGGCTCGACGGCCGGCGGGTCTATCTCGACTGGAACGCGACCGCGCCGCTGCGCCCCGAGGCCCGTGCGGCGATGCTCGAGGCGATGGACACGGTCGGCAACCCCTCCTCCGTCCATGCGGAGGGCCGCGCGGCGCGGGCCATCGTCGAGCGCGCCCGCGCCCAGGTCGCTCGTCTCGTCGGCTGCGAGCCCTCCGAGATCGTTTTCACCTCCGGCGCCACCGAGGCCGCATCCGTCATCTCGCGGCTGGGGCCGCGCGTCATCCCTGCCATCCCGGAGATTGTGCACGATGCGCTGTGGGAGCAGCGTCGGGAGCATTCGGCGGCAGACGAGGATGGCGCCGAGGCGGTGCTCGTGACCATGGGCCTCGCCTGCGGCGAGACGGGTCTCCATTTTCGCCGGGTTCCAGATGTCGGGGCGGACGTCCTCCTCCTCGACATCTCCCAGGCCGCCGGCAAACTGCCGGTCGATCTCCGCGCGCTCCGAGCGGATCTCGCAATTCTCTCTGCGCACAAGCTCGGCGGTCCAAAGGGCGCCGGAGCGCTGATCGTCCGCAGCGGCTTCGACGCGCCGCCCCTTCTGGCCGGCGGGGGGCAGGAGATGGGGCGGCGCTCGGGAACCGAGAACGTCATCGGCATCGCGGGGTTCGGGGCCGCGGCGGAGGCGGCCCTGCGAGATCTCGAGGCGCGCGCCTGGGACCGGCTGGAAAAACTTAGAAACATTCTAGAGGATCGGCTTGCCACGGCCGCCTCAGAGACCATCTGTTTTGGTCAGGAAAGCCGTCGGCTGCCCAACACGAGCTGCGTCGCGGTGCCGGGATGGAAGGGCGAGACCCAGGTGATGCAGATGGACCTCGCAGGTTTTGCGGTGAGTGCGGGATCGGCCTGCAGCTCGGGCAAGGTGCGCGAGAGCCGGGTGGTGCGCGCCATGGGCTACGACGCTGAGACGGCTGCCTCGGCCATCCGCGTCAGCATGGGACCGACGACGACCGAGGCGGAGGTGCTCGCCTTCGCCGATGCCTGGGCGACCGCCTATAAGAAACGCCGCGCGCGAGCGGCCTAATCAAGGAATGGAGGGTCCGATGACCGCGCTCGATGTGAATGTGAAGGACGGCGTCGATCAGGAGACCGTCGATGCGGTCAAGTCGATTGGCACCTATAAGCATGGCTGGTCGACCGAGGTCGAGACCGAATACGCGCCGAAGGGGCTCAACGAAGACATCGTCCGGCTGATCTCTGAGAAGAAGGGCGAGCCCGAGTGGATGCTCGACTGGCGGCTCGAGGCGTATCGCCGGTGGCTCACGCAGCCGGAGCCGGACTGGGCGC
>CAYORO010000400.1:0-3043 GCA_964406355.1 uncultured Limibaculum sp. | reverse complement strand
CGAGGACGCGGTCTTCCAGATCGGGCCCTACGCCTTCCACCCGAGCCAGAAGCTCATGGTCGACGAGGCCGAGCGCAAGATCCGCCTGACCGAGAAGGAGACCAACATCCTGAAATATCTCTACCGCGCGGGCGGGCGGATGGTCGAGCGCGACACGCTCCTGCGCGAGGTCTGGGGCTACAACGCCGAGGTGACGACGCACACGCTCGAGACCCATATCTACCGCCTGCGCCAGAAGATCGAGCCCGAGCCGGCGAATGCGCAGCTCCTGCTGACCGAGACGGGCGGCTATCGCCTCGGGATCTGATTCGCGGGGGGCGAGGGCGAAATGTGGCGGGATCAGGGCGGCTTTGGCCTTGACCTGCCCAGAGATCGCCACCATGTCAAACACAGGCGGCGGTTTGTCCCCCGATGCGCTGTCGCCGGCGGACGGGCTCCCCCTCACCCCGTCCGCACCCTCCCAGACGGCATCTGCGCCCCGGTTCTCCCGACCGGGGCGCTTGGGTGTCGGGCGGCTTGCGGTGCCGGGGGCCGGGCGCTAGGCCATCTCGGTGCCTGAGGGAGACCCGCCGATGCCCGTGACGATCGCCACCTGGAACATCAACTCCGTGCGCCTGCGCGTCGATCTCGTGGCCGCCTTCCTCGAGGCCGAGCGGCCGGACATCCTCTGCCTTCAGGAGACGAAATCGCCGGTCGACAAGATCCCGGCCGACCGGTTCGAGGCGCTCGGCTACGCCTATATGGCCGCCCGTGGCGAGCGCGGCTACAACGGCGTCGCGATCCTCTCGCGCCTGCCGCTCGAACCGGTGCCGCATCACGATTTCTGTGGCCGCGGCGATGCCCGCCATGTGGCGGCGCGGCTGCCGGGCGGCGCGGTGCTCCACAATCTCTATGTCCCGGCGGGAGGCGACACGCCGACCCGCACCAACCCCAAATTCGCGCACAAGCTCGATTTCGTCGCCGAGATGGCCGCCTGGGGCCGGGATGCCGACGGCCCTGCGATCGCGGTGGGGGATCTCAACATCGCGCCGCTCGAGACCGATGTCTGGTCGCACAAGCAGATGCTCAAGGTGGTGAGCCACACGCCCGAGGAAGTCGAGGCCTTCGAAGCGGCCCGCACCGCCGGCGGCTGGCAGGACGTGACCCGGGCCGATATCCCGCCCGCCGAGAAGCTCTATTCCTGGTGGTCCTACCGCGCGCGCGACTGGGCGCTCTCCGACCGTGGCCGCCGGCTCGACCATATCTGGGCGCGCGGCGTCACGCGGGTGCCGGCCTCCTCGCGCGTGCTGAGATCCTGGCGCGGGGCCGAGAAGCCCTCCGACCATGTCCCCGTGCTCGCGAGCTTCGACCTCTAGGCCGGCCCTCCGGGGGTCCTCAGAACGGCGTGCATTCGTCGTCGATGATCACGAAGAGCGACGGGCTGAGCTGGACGTTGGAGCGCACATCGTTGAGCGCGACGGTGGTGGCAAAGCCCTGGGCGTCGAGGATCACCCATTGGCGGAGCTCGAGCGGCACATCGGTGAAGACCATGGTGATCGAGCCCTGGTCCGGCGCGTCCGGGTCGATCGCGCGCACGCGGAGCTGGTTCTCGGCGCGTGTGATCGACTGCACCGCGCCCTCGGTCCGCAGATCCACCCGGTCGCGCAGCAAGAGATCGAGCGGCGTCTCCTCGAGCGGGTAGCGCTCGAAGACCTCGATGTCCCGGTCGCAGACACCGACCCAGACGCCGTCGGCGATGATCAGCGCGGGGTTGGGCGGGCGATAGTCGAAGCGGATGCGGCCCGGCCGACGCATGGCAAACTCGCCCCGGGACAGCTCGCCCTCGGGACCCACCTGCACGAAGCTGCCCTCGAGGCTGCCGAGGCCGTTGAGATAGTTCGAGATCCGCAGCAGGTCGGCCTGCGGCACCTGCGCTCCGGCGTCGATCTTGAGGCCGAAGAGGGCGGCCGCTCCGAGGAGCGTCGCGGCGAGACGGATGCGGATCGACATCGGAAGGCTCCTCGGCTGCGGTCGGGTCGGCTGAACGCCGCGGCGACGCCTCTCCGTCGCCGCCCGCCGACGCGATAGCCTGCGCGGCACGAGCCTGTCGAGGCCAACCGGCCCGACCAATCATCTGCGTCGCCTGCTGCAGCATTCGGTCACCCAGTCGAGGGGCAGCATGTTGACCGCAACGTTGGGCGAGGGCCGATGCAACCGCATGGCGCGGTAGCTGCAGAGATAGGGCTCGCAGTCTTTGAGTTCGACGGCATGCGAACTGTTCGGCTCCGTATCGTCCGTCCAGCCATGCAGGCTTCCGACAAAGGTCCGGGTCCTGATCCGGTCCGGTGAGAGTGCCTCGATCGCTGCATGGCGCGACCGCGTCACCGCCTGCACGACCCAGACCAGCAGTGTGCCGAGCGCGAAGGGCCGTGCCGAGCGGAAGCACGCCGCCAGCCCGAGCACCGCGGCGACGGAGAAAAGGAGGGTGCCGGGCGACCACGCCGCGATCAGAATGATCGGGGCGAGCAGACGTTCGACGAGGCTCAGCGCTCCTCGATGAGGATCTCGCGTTTGCCGACTGCGTTGGCTGTGGAGACGACGCCCTGCGCCTCCATCTCCTCGACCAGCCGGGCGGCCTTGTTGTAGCCGATCTGGAGCTTGCGCTGGATGTAGGAGGTCGAGCACTTCCGGTCGCGCGCGACGATCGCCACGGCCCGGTCGTAGAGCGCCTCCTCGCTGTCCGCGGGACCGAGGCCGAGCTTCTCGTCGATCAGCGCGATCTGTTCCTCGTCGCCGCCGTCGGTCACGTCGGAGACGTAAGAGGGTGGCCCGAGTGCCTTGAGATGCCGGACAACCTCTTCCACCTCGTCGTCAGACACGAACGGCCCGTGGACGCGCCGCACCCGGCCCCCGGGCGCCATGTAGAGCATGTCGCCCTGGCCGAGGAGCTGCTCGGCCCCCTGCTCGCCGAGGATCGTCCGGCTGTCGATCTTGCTCGTCACCTGGAACGAGATCCGCGTCGGGAAGTTCGCCTTGATCGTGCCGGTGATCACGTCGACCGAGG
>CAYORO010000399.1:0-3080 GCA_964406355.1 uncultured Limibaculum sp. | reverse complement strand
CGCCGTTCACCGCGATCCCCTTCGGCCTCACCTACACCGAGATCGACGCCTGGATTAAGTTCGGCGGCGGCCAGGAGCTCTGGGACGAGATCGCCAGCGAGTTCGGCCTCAAGAACTTCGCCTGCGGCAACACCGGCGTCCAGATGGGCGGCTGGTTCAACAAAGAAATCGAGAGCCCGGACGATCTCAAGGGCCTCAAGATGCGTATCCCGGGCCTCGGCGGCGATGTCATGGCCAAGCTGGGCGCGTCGCCGGTCTCGCTGCCGGGCAGCCAGATCTACGAGAACCTGGTGTCGGGTGCGGTCGACGCCACCGAGTGGGTCGGCCCGTTCAACGACTTCTTCATGAAGTTCTACGAGGCGGCGACCTATTACTACTGGCCGGGTATGCACGAGCCGGGCTCGCAGCTCGCCCTCGGCATGAACGCCTCGTGGTGGGGCACGCTCTCCAAGTCCGACCAGGCGCTCATCCAGGCGGCCTGCAACGAGGAGAACGCCCGCCAGATGGCCGAGACCAACGCGCAGAACGGTGTCTATCTCGCGCGTCTCGTCAGCGAGCACGGCGTCGAGCTCCGCGAGTTCAACGAGGACGTCTACGACGCCTTCGGTGAGGCTGCGCAGGAGGTCATCGAGGAGGCCCGCGACCACTCCGAGCTCTCGGCGCGCATCTTCGACAGCTGCCTCAAGGCCCGCACCGAGATCGGCGGCTGGATGGCCATCTCGGATGTCGCCTACTCGATCAAGCGCAACAACGTGGTCGGGATCGGCTGATCGGCCCCACGGCACGTCTCGCGGCGGCAGGCCCCAGCGGCCTGCCGCACTCTTTCCCCATGTGAACGGAGCGGACCCGATCCCGGGATCCGCAAACTGGAGCCAGCCCGTTGTCTGCCTTGTCCGACGCCAGCCCGGCCGCCCCGCGGCCATCGCCCGTGCTGCGGAGCTTCGCCTGGACCATGGTCGCGGGCTCCGCCGTTTTCATTCTCAACGCATATCTGAGTTTCTGGCTCGGCTGGCCGGGGCCGGCCGCGCTCTGGGCAGGCCCCGAGGATGCCTCGGTCGTGCTCGCAGCGGTCCAGTTCGCGCTCTATCTCGCAGCGCTCGGCGGGTCGATCGCCTTCGTGATGCGCAGCCCCGGACGCGGTCTGCGCACCGATGCCGAGGTGATGTCGCGCACCGTGCGGTTCATCATCCGCTGGGCGTTCTGGGCGGTGCTGCTGGTCGGGCTCGCGGATGTCGCGGTGTCGTTCCTGCGCGTCGAGGAGCTGCTGGCCGGCATCGTGGGCCAGGACACCGCCAACGCCTGGGGCTTTAACGAGAACCGCGCGCCGCAGCTCCATCTGCCCCTGATCGGTGTCGCGCTCCTGCTAGCGATGGTGACGCCGACGCTCGGCTTCCACTGGCTGGCGCTCTTCGTGGTGCTGGCCGAGCTCGCAATCGTGTTCACCCGCTTCGTCTTCTCCTACGAGCAGGCCTTCCAGGCCGATCTCGTGCGCTTCTGGTACGGCGCGCTCTTCCTGTTTGCCTCGGCCCACACGCTGGTCGAGGACGGCCATGTCCGGGTCGATGTGGTCTATGCCGGGCTCAACCGCCGCGCCCAGGGCTGGCTCAATGCCTTCGGCTGCATCGTGATGGGGCTCCTGTTCTGCTGGGTGATCCTCTATTTCGGCATGGCGACCCGCTCGAGCACGATCACCGCGCCGCTCCTCAGCCTCGAGGTCACGCAGGCAGGCTTCGGCATGTACGTGAAATATCTGATGGCCGGGTTCCTCGGCGTCTTCGCGCTGACGATGATGATCCAGTTCTCCGCCTATCTGCTCGAGAGCTGGGCCGACTATCGCGGCGAGACGGGCGGGCACCAGCACCACGTGCATGGCGAGCGTGGCGAGCACGTGGTGGAGGCCTGACGCATGGAACTCTTCTTCCTCTTCCTCCTGGTCGTCGTGATGGCCGGGGCCCTCGGCTCGGGCTTCCCCGTGGCCTTCGCGCTGCCCGGATCGGCGATCGTCACGATCCTCTTGGCCGCCGGCGCAGGGCTGATCTTCGCGGGCGATCCGGATTCCTATTTCGCCCATGGCGGTGCCGATGAATGGCTCTCGGCAGGCGTGACCAACTTCCGAGGGATCTACTGGGAGGCTGAACGCGACACGCTGATCGCGATCCCCTTGTTCGTCTTCATGGGGATCATGCTGCAGCGCTCGAAGATCGCCGAGGATCTGCTGGTCACCATGGCGCAGCTCTTCGGCCCGATCCCGGGCGGTCTCGGCATCTCGGTGGTGTTCGTCGGTGCGCTGCTCGCCGCGACCACGGGCATCCTCGGCGCGACGGTGGTGGCGATGGGGCTGATCTCGCTGCCGGCGATGATGCGCAACAACTACTCGATGCCGCTCTCAACCGGCACGATCGCGGCCTCGGGCACGCTCGGACAGATCATCCCGCCGTCGATCGTGCTGATCATCCTGGCCGACCAGCTTGCCTCCGCCGTCGACCAGGCGGGCACCCAGCGCACCAATCTCTACAAGGCGGCAACGGGCGAGCTCTCGATGCCGTCGGAGTTCGCGGTGAGCTCGACGAGCGCGGGCGACATGTTCATGGGGGCGCTGGCACCGGGGCTCGTGCTCGTCGGCCTCTTCATGCTCTTCATCCTGGTGGTGGCGCTGATCCGGCCGTCCTTCGCCCCGGCCGTGCCGTTTGACGGCAAGTTCGACCGCAAGCTGCTCCTCCAGGTGATCATCATCCTCGTGCCGCCGCTCGCGCTGATCTTCGCGGTGCTCGGCTCGATCATCGCGGGTGTTGCGACGGTGAACCAGGCCGGCGCCATCGGCGCGATCGGCGCGACGATCATGGCGGGCTATCGCCTCCGCTCGGGGCATTGGGACGCGTTCATCCCGGCCGGGATCGCGGTCGCCGCGCTGCTGGCGATCGCCTGGGTGACTGCAAACTATGACGTGAACGTCAAGAACATCCAGACACCGGAGCAGGAACAGGGCCTCCTCTATGCCAGCATCGCCACGGGCGTCTTCGTCTTTGCCGTGCTCTGGTCGCTGCTCCGCACCTTCCGGATCGACGACACGCTGAACGGCG
>CAYORO010000398.1:0-3121 GCA_964406355.1 uncultured Limibaculum sp. | reverse complement strand
TACCCGATCGAGGAGCTCGAGCCCGGCCTCGAGGAGACCTCGTTCTACGACCCGGCCAACTTCACCTATCCGGCCGGGGCCTATGTCTGCGAGGTTGAGGTCGATCCCGACACCGGCGTCGTCACCGTGCTCGGCTTTACCGCGGCGGATGACTTCGGCAACGTCGTCAATCCGATGATCGTCGAGGGCCAGGTGCATGGCGGGCTGACCCAGGGGCTCGGCCAGGCGCTGATGGAGGGCATCGGCTTCGACGCCGACGGCCAGCCCAACGCCGCGTCCTATATGGACTACGCGATGCCGCGGGCGGCCGATGTGCCGATGTTCCAGGTAGACCACTCCTGCAACACGCCCTGCACGCACAACCCGCTCGGCGTGAAGGGTTGCGGCGAGGCCGGCGCCATCGGCTCGCCGCCCGCTCTCGTCAACGCGGTGATCGACGCGCTCGCCGGGCACGGCGTCACGCATATCGACATGCCTCTCACGCCGACGCGCGTGTGGCAGGCGATCCGGGCGGCCAAGGGCTGAAGGGGGACCCCATGTACAATTTCGACTACGTCATCCCGCACACCGTCAAAGGCGCGGTCACCTCGCTCGGCCGAGAGGACGCGCAGGCGATCGGCGGCGGCCAGACGCTGATCCCGACGCTCAAGGCGCGTCTCTCGCAGCCCTCGCAGCTCGTCGACCTCTCGCAGATCGTCGAGATGAAGGGGATCTCGGTCGAAGGCGGCGTCGCCACCATCGGCGGCGCGACCCGCCATGCCGAGGTCGAGCGCTCCGAGGCCGTGCGCGGCGCCTTCCCGGCGCTGGCCGATCTCGCGGGCCGGATCGGCGATCCGCAGGTGAGGAACCGCGGCACCATCGGCGGCTCGGTCGCCAACAACGACCCGGCGGCCTGTTATCCCTCTGCGGTGCTGGGCACCGGCGCCACCGTCGTGACCGATCGCCGCGAGATCGCGGCCGACGACTACTTCCAGGGCATGTTCACGACCGCGCTCGAGGAGGGCGAGATCGTCGTCCGCGTGAAGTTCCCGGTGCCGGAGACGGCGGCCTATGCCAAGTTCGTCCAGCCGGCCTCGCGCTTTGCCCTCACCGGCGTCTTCGTCGCGAAGTACGCCGACCATGTCCGCGTCGCGGTGACCGGCGCCTCGGAGAACGGCGTCTTCCGCTGGAGCGAGGCCGAGCAGGCGCTCGGTGGCAGTTTCGCGCCCGAGGCGGTCGCGGGGCTCACGCTCCCGGCCGAGGGCATGATCGGCGACATCCACGGCAGCCCCGACTACCGGGCGCATCTCGTCGCGGTGATGACGCGCCGGGCGGTCGAGGCCGCCGGCTGATCCAACGTCCTGGGGGCGGGCTTGATCGGCTCGCCCCTTGGTGTTAGCGGTTTGTTCACCCGAGCCAGCCGTGATGGATGCCCGATGACCGAGCCAGCGCCCGAGCCGACGCCTAACGCCGCCGCGATGGTGCTGGCCGGTCACGGGTTCCGGCCCCGGCGCTCCGGCGCACTCTGGTGGCCCGGCGCGGGCACGCTGGTGGTGGGCGATCTGCATGTCGGCCGGTCCGAGCGGCAGGCGCGGCTTGGCGGCCCCCTGCTGCCGCCCTACGAGACCGGTGACACGCTCACCCGGCTCGCGGCCGAGGTCGCCGAACTCATGCCCGCCCGGGTGATCTGCCTCGGCGACAGTTTCGACGATGGCCGGGCGGCCGCGGCGCTCCGCGCGGAGCACCGTGACCGCATCGCCACCCTGGCCAAGGGGCGTGACTGGGTGTGGATCGCGGGCAACCACGACCCGGCACCTGCCGCTCTGCCCGGCCGCGCGTTGCCGGCGCTGGCGATCGGGCCTGTCCTCTTCCGCCACATCGCCGAAGCGGCCCGCCCTGAGCCCGGCACGGCCGAGATCTCGGCGCATTACCACCCAAAGGCCTGCCTGCATCACCAGGGGCGGCGGATCAGCCGGCCCTGCTTCCTGGCGGACGGCGCGCGGGCGATCCTCCCGGCCTTCGGCACCTATACGGGCGGCCTCGACGCGGCGGACCCGGTGTTCGACCGGCTGCTCGCCCGCGCAGCCCGGGCCTGGCTGACCGGCCGGCGGATCACCATGCTCCCGCGCACAGCGCTGCGCTGAGCTCGCTCAGGCGCGCACTGCGCCGGGCCCGAGCAGGGGGCCGGGCGCCATGTGCGCCGCGTCGTCGTCGAGAACCGGCGGGCCGCCCTCCGCATCCTCGGGCCGCACCCAGCCGAGATGCGCCAGATAGTAGCGGGTCTGGGCCTCGCCCGGCTGGGCCATCCGCTCCTCGATGCTCCGACGCGCCATCGCGGTCCTCCCTCTCAGGCCGTGAGCCCCTCGGGCTCGGGCAGCCCGTTGGCCCTGCAGCAGGCCGTCAGCGTGTTGGCAAGGAGGCATGCGATCGTCATCGGCCCCACGCCCCCCGGCACCGGCGTGATCGCGCCCGCAACCGCCGCGCAGCTGTCGAAGTCGCAATCGCCCACGATCCGCGTCTTGTCCTCGCCCTTCTCCGGCGCCGGCACCCGGTTGATGCCGACATCGATCACCGTCGCGCCCGGCTTCACCCACTCGCCTGTCACCATGCAAGGCCGGCCGACCGCCGCCACCAGAATATCCGCCGCGCGGCAGACCGCCACCAGATCCTGCGTCTTCGAATGGGCGACCGTGACCGTCGCGCTGTCGCGGATCAGCAGGTTGAACATCGGCTTGCCCACGATGTTGGAGCGCCCGATCACCACGGCATTCGCGCCCGCCAGCGAGCCGAGCCGGTCGCGCAGCAGCATCAGGCAGCCGAGCGGCGTGCACGGCACGAGCGCCTTTTGCCCCGTCCCGAGCAGCCCGACATTGGAGATATGGAAACCGTCGACGTCCTTCGCCGGGTCGATCGAGTTGATCACCGCATCGGCGTTCATGTGGTCGGGCAGCGGCAGCTGCACCAGGATGCCGTGGACGGCCGGGTCGGCATTCAGCCGGGCGACCTCGGCGAGCAGCGTCTCCTGGCTGATCGAGGCATCGAAGCGCGTCTCGAAGGAGGCCATCCCGGCCTCATCGGTCTGCCGAGCCTTGTTGCGCACATAGACCTGGCTCGCCGGGTTCTCGCCGACCAGCACCACCGC
>CAYORO010000397.1:0-3125 GCA_964406355.1 uncultured Limibaculum sp. | reverse complement strand
GGGGGGTGGTTCGACGGGCGGTCGCCGACGGCTGCGGTGGGCTCGGGCTGGCGACGCCCGACAGCCTGGCGGTCGGCACGCTGGCGAAGGCGGAGGCGTTCTTAGAGGAGATCGGGCTGCCGGAGATCGTGCGCCCGGCGTTCACGCTGTGCGGCTGGGGCGGTGTTCTTGCGGCGCTGCGGCCGCGCCTCTTGGGCCCGGGCCTGCGGTTGGCGGGGGGGGGGGGGGCCCCTCCGGCAAGGCCCGGCCTTCCGAATCGCGCGCCGGGGCGCCATGGTGCTGGCGCCAACCTCACCGAGGGAGACCCCGATGAAAATCACCTGGCTTGGCCATGCCGGCTTTCGCATCGAAACGCGCGCGCAGGTCCTGCTCATCGACCCATGGCTGCGCGGCAATCCCGCCTTCGACGAGGCCCGCTTCGACGACGCGGTCGCGGGCGCCACGCACATCCTCATCACCCACGGCCATGGCGACCACGCCTCGACTGCCGTCGAGATCGCCCGCGTGACCAAGGCGCCGGTCGTCGGGATCTATGACTGGATCAACTGGATCTCGAGCGGCGACGAGGGGCCCGAGGGCATCGGCATGAACAAGGGCGGCACCATCCAGGCGGGCGATGTCCGCATTACGATGGTGAATGCGGTGCACTCCTCCTCGGTGTCGGGCGCCGGCGGACACCCGGTCTATGCGGGCGCCGAGGCGGGGTTCGTGATCGCGGACGGGAGCAAGACGCTCTATGTCGCCGGCGATACGGATGTCACGATGGACATGCAGCTGGTGCAGGAGCTCCATGCGCCGAGCCATGCGATCCTGCCGATCGGCGGGCATTTCACGATGGATGCAGAGCGGGCAGCCTTTGCCGCGAAGAAGTTCTTTGAGCTCGAGGGGGTGATCCCCTGCCACTACAAGACCTTCCCGCTGCTGGCGCAATCGGCAGACGCGTTCAGCCGGCTGATAGACCCGACGCCGGTGCACGCGCTCGAGGTGATGGGCTCGGTCGAGATCTGACGCGGCGCTCTCTGGGGCCCGGGCGCGTCAGAGTTCGCGAAGGCCGGCCCGGGCATCGAGGAAGGCCTGGAGATCGGTGATCCGGTGGTCGACATGGTCCGCCTCGGGTCCCTCGTCGGCATGGTCGAGCCAGACCGTCCCCATGCCGAGGCGCTTGGGCTCCAGGAGATTGACCGCCATGTCCTCGATCATCACGGCCGCCCGCGGCTCGAGTCCGGTCTCGGCGATCACCACCGCATAGGCGGCCGGGGCAGGCTTGCCCACCAGCCCCTTGTCCTCGATCCCGAAGACCGCCTCGAACGCGCCGTCGAGCCCCCGCGCCCGCAGCACACGCTCGGCATATGCGCGCGCTCCGTTGGTGTGCACGATCTTGCGCCCGGGCAGCCGGCCGATCGCCGTCACGAGATCCGGGTCGGGCGTGAGCGCCGACAGATCCACCGCGTGGACATCGTCCAGGAAGTCCGCGGCATCCACCCCGTGCTCCTCGACGAGGCCGGTGAGCGTGACCCCGAAGCGCTCCCAGTAGATCCGGCGAAGCCGGTTGGCCTCGGCGGCCGAGACGCCGAGCGCGGCGACGATATGCTCCACGATGCGCCGGTCGATCTGTGCCAGCAGTCCGGCCTCCGGCGGATAGAGCGTGTTGTCGAGGTCGAAGATCCACACCTCCGGCCACTGTCGCGGATCCGCCATCTCACCCCCCTGCGCGCCGCATTGCGCCGCGAATAACACAGGCCGTGTCGCATCCCCCATTGCCACAGCCTGTCGGCGTCGCATAGTTCGGTGCCCGGGCCGGCGGTTCGTCGGCGCAACCGCCCCCCGGTCGCGGCCGGGGTTGCAGGGAGAGGGCGATGCGGATCTTCGGGAGCGGTCGGTACCGGGCGCGACTCGCCGAATCGGCGGAGGATCTGCATGCCTGCCAGCGGCTGCGCTGGCTCACCTTCCGGGCGAATCGCGGCATCGGCGCCGAGCCCGAGGGGCTCGACGCGGACGAGTTCGACCCGATCTGCCGGCATCTGATGGTCGAGGAGACCCGCGGCGGGCGCCTCGTCTGCTGCTTCCGGTTCCTGCCGCTCGCCTCGGGGGCGGAGATCGACCGGAGCTACTCCGCGAAATACTACGAGCTCTCCAATCTCGCGACCTTCCCCGGGCGGATGGCCGAGATGGGGCGCTTCTGCATCCACCCCGAGTGCCGCGACCCCGATGTGCTCCGGGTCGCCTGGGCGGCGATGGCGCGCTTTGTCGAGGGCGATGGGGTCGAGATGCTCTTCGGCTGCTCGTCCTTCTCAGGCGTCGATGCCGAGGCCTATGCCGATGCTTTCGCGCTCCTCGGCGAGCGCCACCTCGCGCCCAAGCGCTGGCTGCCGCGGGTCAAGGCGCCAAAGGTCTTCCGCTTCGCCAAGAAGCTGCGGCTGAGGAAGCCCAACGTGAAGCTCGCGCTCTCGCGCATGCCGCCGCTCCTGCGCACCTACCTCACGATGGGCGGCTGGGTCTCGGACCACGCGGTGATCGACACCGACCTCAACACGCTCCACGTCTTCACCGGCGTCGAGATCGCGGCCGTGCCGCCGGCGCGCCGCCGCCTCCGCCGCGGCGCCTGAGCCGAAATTCGCTGGGGGGCTGCGCCCCCCAGACCCCCCAAGAGGTTAAGGGGAAAAGACTCAAGGGGTAAGCGTCCTCGCGGGGCGGAACCCGACGAGGTTGAGGCGGAAGGCGGGCTCGCCCCAGCTGCGGAAGGCCGAGCGGAGGAACTGCGGGTCGTTGTCCCACGAACCGCCGCGGACCACCCGCGTGTCGCCACGAGGCTCTCGGATCAGCGGCTGCTGTTTGCGAGGCTGCGAAGAGTCGTCGGCCCAATCGTCCGCACACCACTCCAAAACATTGCCGATGGTGTCGTAGAGACCCCACGGGTTCGCCGGGTAGACACCGACTTCCGTGGTCTTGCCAGCAGATTTCGCCCCGTTGGCGTGTTCCGGGTCCCAGTCCGGCCCCCACCAGCGCGGCGTGTCGGTCCCCGCGCGGCAGGCATATTCCCACTCCGCCTCCGACGGCAGGCGATAGCGCGACCCCGCCTGCTCCCCCAGCCAGAGCAGATAGTCGGTCGCGTCGGTCCACGAGAC
>CAYORO010000396.1:0-3128 GCA_964406355.1 uncultured Limibaculum sp. | reverse complement strand
ATACTCGACCCACGGGATCATGTATGACGAGAAGGAGATGTACGAGACCGCCTCCTCGATCCCGGGGGACGAGACCGACATCTTCGCCGAGGCTTGCCGCGAGGCCGGCGTCTGGGGCGTCTTCTCGCTGACCGGCGAGCGCCACGAGGAGCACCCCAAGAAGGCGCCCTACAACACCCTCATCCTGATGAACGACAAGGGCGAGATCGTCCAGAAGTACCGCAAGATCATGCCGTGGGTGCCGATCGAGGGCTGGTACCCCGGCAACTGCACCTACGTGACCGAGGGTCCGAAGGGCATGAAGATCAGCCTGATCATCTGCGACGACGGCAACTATCCCGAGATCTGGCGCGACTGCGCGATGAAGGGCGCCGAGCTGATCGTCCGCTGCCAGGGCTATATGTACCCCGCGAAAGAGCAGCAGGTGATGATGGCCAAGTCGATGGCCTGGGCCAACAACACCTATGTGGCGGTGGCCAATGCCGCGGGCTTCGACGGCGTCTATTCCTATTTCGGCCACTCGGCGTTGATCGGCTTCGACGGACGCACCCTCGGCGAGTGCGGCGAGGAGGAGATGGGCATCCAGTACGCCCAGCTCTCGATCTCTGGCATCCGCGACGCGCGCAAGAACATGCAGTCGCAGAACCACCTCTACAAGCTGCTGCACCGCGGCTATACGGGCATGATCAACTCGGGCGATGGCGACAAGGGCCTGGCGGCCTGCCCTTACGACTTCTACACCAAATGGGCGACCGATCCCGAAGGCACGCGCGAGATGGTCGAGGCGCTCACCCGCTCGACCGCCGGCACCGACGAATGCCCGATGGAGGGCATCCCCAACGAGAAGACGGTGGCGGCCCACCGCTGATCCGACCGGCCGGGGCGGCGCGATCGCCCCGGCCCCACTCAGCCTCCGGGAACGGCAAGATGGATCTCGACGATTACCGGCTGACCGACGAGCCCTACTACCGCAGCATCGGGCGCGAGGTGGCGCTCTTCGAGGCTGCCTATGCCGCCCGCCTGCCGGTGATGCTGAAAGGGCCGACCGGCTGCGGCAAGACCCGCTTCATCGAGCACATGGCCTGGCGGCTGAAGCGCCCGCTGGTCACGGTCTCGTGCCACGAGGACATGACCGCCTCCGATCTCGTCGGCCGCTATCTGCTCGATCCCTCGGGCACGGTCTGGGCCGACGGACCGCTGACCCTCGGCGTGCGCCACGGCGCGATCTGCTATCTCGACGAGATCGTCGAGGCGCGCCAGGACACCACCGTGGTGATCCATGCCCTCACCGACGACCGGCGCATCCTGCCGCTGGAGAAGAAGGGCGAGCTGGTGCGCGCGCATCCCGACTTCCAGCTCGTGATCTCCTACAATCCCGGCTACCAGAGCGTGCTCAAGGACCTCAAGGAGTCGACCAAGCAGCGCTTCTGCGCGCTCGATTTCGGCTATCCCGACCCCTCGGTCGAAAGCGAGATCGTCGCCGCCGAGGCCGGGATCGACGCGACGCGCGCGCATCAGCTCGTGCAGATCGCCCGGCGCTCGCGCAATCTCCGCGGCCAGGGGCTCTCCGAGGGCGCCTCGACCCGGATGCTGATCCATGCGGGCGCGCTGATGCGCGAGGGCGTCGGCCTCGGCGAGGCCTGCGAGCTCGCCCTCATCCTGCCGATCACCGACGACCCGGATATGCGCGACGCGCTGGCCAACGCCGTCGCGGCCTGCGTCTGAGGCGGGAGCGATGGCCGGCAAGGCACCCGGCATCCTGCGGCTCGTCGAGGACGGCGAGGCGCCCGAGGCCATTCCGGAGGTGGCCGACGCCTTCCCGGGCGAGTGGCTCGCACCCTGGCTCCGCGCCCAGCGCAAGCTCGAGGGCTACGGCCCGACGGTCAGCATCGCCTATCGCCGGCTCTCGCCCGACTGCGCCCGCGCCGTGGGGCCGGAGCCCGCGATCGACCTCGCCGACACCGTCTCGGCGCTCGCGATCAAGGCCGGGCGCGGGCCGGCCGAGCGCCTCTGCCACGCCGCCGTCTCGGCCGCGTCCCGCATCGGCGACGCGCCGCGCTTTCGCAACTGGCTGAGCCTGATGCAGCGCTTCGCCGCCATGGCGCCCGAGTCGGTGCCGACGGTGATCGAGCGCACCGACGAGCTGCTCGCCCGGCTCAACGTTTCGGGGCTCGAGGCCTGGCTGCTCGCGGGCGTCCGGCTGGCGGGCGCCGATGCCGAGCGCCGCCGCGCCTTCTTCGAGCAGGACTCGCCCGACGGCGCGCGGCTCCTCGAGCGCGAGAGCGGCCAGACGAGCTTCTTCGACATCGAGCGGCGGATGAAGGCCTATCTCTCGGCCCTCTACGGCGTCCGGCTGCCGATCCGCGAGGCCCCGCCCGGCCGCCATGACGGCGCGGGGCGCCGTGCGAGCGTCGCCGAGGGTCTGATCCAGATGCCCGCGAGCTTCCCGGGCTTTCGCGGGCCGGAGGCGGAGGCGCTCTTCCGCGCCTCGCTCGCCCATATCGGCGCGCATATACGCTACACCCCCGGCCGGTTTCCGATCGGCGAGCTGAAGCCGCTCCAGGTCGCCGTCGTCTCGCTGATCGAAGACGCCCGTGTCGAGCAGCTGGCGATGCGCGAGATGCCGGGGCTGCGCCGGCTCTGGCTCCCCTTCCACATCGCCCAGGCCTCGGGCGCGCTGACCGCGCCCAGCCTCTTCGCCCGCCTCGCCCGCGCGCTGATCGACCCGGAGTTCGAGGACATCGACGGCTGGGTCCGCAAGGGCCGAGACATGTTCTTCGCGGCCGAGGCCGAGTGGGGGACCGCCTCGATCAGCCGCGCGATCGGCAACCTGCTCGGCAACGATCTCGGCCAGATGCGGGTCCAGTTCAACCCCAAGACCTATGTCGTGCAGCCCCCGTATCGCGACGACAACCAGGGTCTCTGGGACTTCGGCGACCAGGCCGAGCCGCAGAGCCAGCCCGACGAGATCGTCGTCGAGAGCATGCGGCTCGAGCGCTCGGAGGAGCCGCAGACCGACCCCGATCGCGAACGCCGGGAGGAGAGCGCCGAGGGCCTCACCACCGTAGCCATGCGCCCCGATGACGACCCCGACCGGGGCGTGCCGGTCGCCAGGCACCCCGAATACG
>CAYORO010000395.1:0-3131 GCA_964406355.1 uncultured Limibaculum sp. | reverse complement strand
AACTCACGACCTCTCCCTTACCAAGGGAGTGCAACTACCGCTGTGCTACACCGGCCACGGAGCGGGTGATAGCGGAACGCCCCATGAATGCAAGGGCCGAATGCGTCGGCGATCTGGACCGCACCGCCCCCGCCGGATATGCAACCGCTATGGTCAACGATGACGCAGCACGTCCCTCTGCGGACGCCCCCACCCGTGCCGAGCGCCTCGCCGCGGCGCTGCGTGCCAATCTGCACCGGCGCAAGGCCCAGGCACGCGCCCGGGGGCCCGAACAGCAGGCCCTGGCGCCCGCCGCGCCCGCGCAGACGGGCGCGCCGAGCAGCGCGTCGGCCGACGACCCGTCCGAGCCCTGAGGCGAGACGGCGCATGGACAAGATCCGGATCTCCGGCGGGCGGCCCCTCTCTGGCGAGATCGCGATCTCGGGCGCCAAGAACGCCTGCCTCGCGCTCATGCCCGCCGCACTGCTGACCGATCAGCCGCTGACGCTGACAAACGCGCCGCGCCTTGCCGACATCCAAACGATGACGCTGCTGCTGCGCTCGCTCGGCTGCGAGGTCGCGGCGCTGCAGGATAGCCAGGTCCTCGCGCTCTCGGCCGCAGATCTGACCAGCCACACGGCCGATTACGACATCGTGCGCAAGATGCGGGCCTCCGTGCTCGTGCTCGGGCCGCTGCTTGCGCGGCTGGGCAAGGCGCGGGTGTCGCTGCCGGGCGGCTGCGCGATCGGCGCGCGGCCGGTGGACCTGCATCTCATGGGGCTCGAACGCCTCGGCGCGCGGCTCGACCTTGTCGATGGCTATATCGAGGCGGAGGCACCGGACGGGCTGACCGGCGCGGTCGTCGAGTTCCCCATCGTCTCGGTGGGCGCGACCGAGAACCTCCTGATGGCCGCGGTTCTCGCACGCGGCACCACCGTGCTCCGCAACGCCGCCCGCGAGCCCGAGATCACCGACCTGGCCGCCTGTCTGACCGCCATGGGCGCCCGGATCGAGGGGGCCGGCGAGGCCGAGGTCCGCATCGAGGGCGTTGCGGCGCTCCACGGGACCACCCACCGCGTGCTGCCAGACCGGGTCGAGCTCGGCACCTATATGATCGCGCCGGCGATCGCCGGCGGCACCGTGACGCTGACCGGCGGGCGGGCCGATCTCGTCGGCGCGCTGATCGAGCGGCTGCAGAATGCGGGGATCTCGGTCGAGGAGCTGCCCGAGGGCCTTCGCGTCGGGCGCAACGGACAGGGCGTGCGCCCGCTCGCGATCGAGACCGAGCCGTTCCCCGGCTTCCCCACCGATCTCCAGGCGCAGATGATGGCGCTCCTCTGCCTCGCCGAGGGCGAGAGCCGGATCGAGGAGCGCATCTTCGAGAACCGCTTCATGCATGTGCCGGAGCTGATGCGCATGGGCGCGCAGATCGAGGTCCATGGCGGAGCGGCCCGGATCTCGGGCGTCGAGCGGTTGCGGGGCGCGCCGGTGATGGCGACCGATCTCCGCGCCTCGGTGAGCCTGATCCTCGCCGGTCTCGCGGCCGAGGGCCAAACGGTGGTGAGCCGGGTCTACCATCTCGACCGGGGCTATGAGCGGCTCGAGGACAAGCTCGGGGCCTGCGGCGCCGCGATCGAGCGAGTGAAGGAGTGAGCATGGCCGAGGACCCGCGCGACGCCCGTTTCGAGGACGTGCCGCTGAGCGATCGCCCCGTGAGGCTCCGGGCCGAGAGCGCGGAGGACGTGGCGGTCATCTCGACGCTGCTGCAGGATGCCGTCGGCAAGACCGGCGGCATCGCCTGGGCGCGGGGCAGCCGGACGCTCGCGCTCCTGCTCAACCGGTTCCGCTGGGAGGATCGCGAGCCCGCCGAGCGTCAGCGCCGGGGCTATGAGCGGGTGCAGACGCTGCTCAGGATCGCGGATGTGTCGGCCGTGCGCGCGCGTGGCCTGGCGCCGGACGACAAGGAGACGGTCTACGCGCTGCTCTCGGTCGGCTTCGAGGCGGGCGAGGACGGGGCCGGGCGCGTGCTCCTCACGGTCGCCGGGGACGGGGAGATCGCGGCCGAGGTCGAATGCCTCGACGTGACGCTGGAGGATGTCAGCCGCCCCTGGATCGCCGCCTCCAGCAAGGCACCCGGGCATGACGACTGAGCCACGCCCGGGCTGGAGCGCTATTTACTCTTCTTGACGACCACCGTGCCCTTTTCGATGCGAACGGTGAAGATCACGTCGGTATGTGCGCCCGGCAGATCGATGAGAACGTCTGCGCGCCCGTCCGGAAATCTGCCGGGATAGGCCGTGATTTTGCAGGCATTCATCGATGTCTTTACCGTGAAGAACCAGTCGCTCATCGGCGTGTACCCAGTCGGCTGCGGGCGTACGACAATATTGCCGCCGGCAACAAACACGCGCTTCGACGATTTGTCGGACTTCATCGAATACTCGATGAAATCGACGTTGGCCGACACGGTGATCGCCATCCGCGGAAGGTGGCCGAGGCCAAGAAATCGCAGAAGATTGGAGCCAATATCGCAGTATACCGCATGTTGCGCGACCCCTTGCCGTGTATATTTACGGGTTTGATAATACTTCATGTGCTTTGCCAATGGCGGCTTGAAGCCCATCATGGGAATTGCGCCAAGGGCCGCGGACTGCGAGCCCTTGATGTCTTTCATCGTTTTGGCGAGGTCGGCGACACCTTTAACGGCTTCGAGCGCGCCTTTTGCGGCGCCGATGGCGGAGGCGATGGTCATTGAATTTTCCAGTCTCTGTTAACATTTATTGACGGATAACGGACAGATTATCCTGTCCGAGCTATCAGCTTACCCGGGATGGGAAGGTTTACTTGGTGCGGATCGCTTTTTTGGCGGTCCCGGTGGCGAAGGGTTGGCATTCCTTGGCCAGGGTGTCGATCATCGCAACCAACGGCTTGAGCTTTGCGATGTCGCCCTCCAGCGCCTTGGGATCGGCGCCATCGGCTTTGCGCGCCGCCGCGACGACCGAGGCGAGCTCCGCCTTGCCCTTCGTCAGGCTCTTGATAAAGGCTGGCACAGATTTGGGAAAGTTGGCGCGAAGCGCATCTTTCGCCTTGTCGAGTTCCGACGTTACCTGCGAGAGTTTTTCTTTGAGTTCAGCAGCTTGGACGCCGGCGAT
>CAYORO010000394.1:0-3141 GCA_964406355.1 uncultured Limibaculum sp. | reverse complement strand
AGGGCCTCCATCGGCACGATGTCGAGCGCGCGGCGGTGGGTCGAGCGGAGCGCCACGCGGGGGGCGAGCCCTGCCTCGTAGGCCTCGAGAAAGCGTGCGGCGCAGAGGCACCAGCGTTCGCCTGCCTTCAGCCCCGGGAAGGCGAATTCGGGCCGAGGGGTCGAGAGGTCGTTGCCCATGCGCTTGGAGAACTCGAGGAACCCGTCGGTCATCACGGCGCAGACGGTGTGCGAGCCCTGGTCCATCGCGTTGGTGTCGCAGCAGCCATTGCGGAAGAAGCCGGCGACGGGGTCCTGGCCGCAGGGCTCAAGCACCTCGCCGAGGACGTTGATGGAGGGGTCGATCTCGAGCGCGCGCATGGGTCGGTCTCCTGCATATCGGTGGCCATATCGGCGGCGATCTCCGCGGCGGGGATGACGCCGGCCCCGCCCCTTCCCATGTAGGGGCAACATCCGAAGCGCAAGACTTGAGGAGGATCGCGGATGGTCCCTGGGCGCAGACGACTTCTCGCGGCAATCGGCAGAACGGCACTCGGGGCGACGGCGCTCGCCGCCACGGCGCTCGCGGCCCTTCCCCCGGCGCAGGCCAGGGCCGCAGACGCGGCGGTGATCGACGCCCGCGTGCGGCTCGGGCTCGACCGGCTCTATGCGAGCGTGCCCGGCAGCCGGGAGCTCGCCGATCGGGCCACAGGCGTGCTGGTGATGCCGTCGGTCGTCAAGGGCGGGTTCATCCTCGGCGGCTCCTATGGCGAGGGGGCGCTGCTGCTCCCGGGTGCCGCGGGCCTCGAGACGGCGGGGTATTACTCGGTCGCCGCCGCCTCGATCGGCCTCCAGGCCGGCATCCAGGAGACCGCGCATGCGCTGTTCTTCCTGACGGAGGCCGCGCTCGACGGGTTCCGCCGTGCCGATGGCTGGGAGATCGGCGCCGATGCCGAGATCACCTTCCCCGATCGCGGCTTCAATCTCGGCGTCAACTCCACGGCTTTCGAGCAGCCCATCGTCGGGATCATCTTCGCGGAGGACGGCCTGCTCATCGGTGCGAGCCTCGAGGGCGCGAAGTACTCGCCGATCACGCGCTGAGCCCGCCGCACGCGCCGCGCCGGGGACCGGAGCGCCGGGGTGGGTGGGCGGGAGGCGTGGAGGTCCCCGGCGCCCCCGACACCCTTGAAAGCGCTCAGAGGGCCGCCTCGGCCGCAGCCCGGATCGCCGCGATCCGCGCGGCATAGGCCGTCGCCCCGCCGCCGCCGCGAAAGACCGACGAGCCCGCCACCAGCACATCGCCCCCCATCGCGGCGCAGTTGCCGGCATTGGCCTCGGTCACCCCGCCATCGATCTCGAGGCGGATGTCGTGCCCCTCCACGAGCTCCCTGAGCCGGGCGATCTTGGGCAGCACCGGGTCGATGAAGGCCTGCCCGCCGAAGCCCGGATTGACCGTCATCACGCAGACAAGGTCGATCATGTCGAGC
This sequence comes from uncultured Limibaculum sp., assembly GCA_964406355.1. Lineage (GTDB taxonomy): Bacteria > Pseudomonadota > Alphaproteobacteria > Rhodobacterales > Rhodobacteraceae > Thermohalobaculum. The sequence continues at coordinate 1,676 of CAYORO010000394.1, read as the reverse complement.
ACCGGCTCGACCGCCTCGGCCGGCGTCGCCGGGTTGAGCGCCACCCCGGCCTTGGCGCCGAGCGCCCGGATCGACTGCAGCGTCCGGTGGAGATGCGGCCCCGCCTCGGCATGCACGGTGATCACATCGGCCCCCGCCTCGCGAAACGCCGCGAGATGCGGATCGACCGGCGCGATCATCAGATGGACATCCATCACCGTCCGGATATGCGGCCGGATCGCCGCGCAGATCGCCGGGCCGAGCGAGATATTGGGCACGAAATGCCCGTCCATCACATCGACATGGATCCAGTCCGCCCCGGCCTCCTCGGCCGCCCGGCACTCAGCCCCGAGATCCGCGAAATCGGCGGCAAGGATCGACGGCGCAATCCGGATCGGTCGATCGGTCTCCGCGGTGTCCATCCAGCCCCGTCCTCCCGGTTCAGTCGCGCAACGCCACGCTCATCGAAGGGATCTCCGCCATGCTGATGCGGCCCAAGGCCCCGCGATCAGGCGCGGCGAATGCCGGAGATGTCCGATCCATCGGTCTGCCCGCCCCCGGTCGGATCTGTCTTGCCAGACGAGGCGTTGCCTTGACCGGGATCTCAACAACAATGCACCGCAGGGCCGACGCTACCGTCCCGCCACCGCTCCCGCAAGCATCCACGCCGGGCCCGCCGGCTTTGCCGACCGCCTCGCCGACAAAGCGCCTCAGCCGATCAGGAATCAGCCGATCAGGAAGACGTGCAGCGCCACCGGCCCATGTGCACCGAGCTGCAGCGTCTGGCCGATATCGGCCGAGCGCGACGGCCCGGTGACGAGATTGACCGTGCGCGGATCGAGCCCGGTCGCTCGCCAGCGCGCCCAGAGCTCCTCATAGCCCGCGCAAATGTCCTCCGCCGCGATCACCACGAAATGGGTCTCGCCGAGGAAGGTCAGCGTCACCGGGTTCTCCGGTCCCGAGGCGAGCAGCAAGGTGCCGGTCTCGGCGCTCGCCAGATGGGCGCGGGAGAGCGTGACCGGTTCCTCGAGCCGCCCGGTCCCGTGGCTGACCTCGATGCCCCCCCAGTCGCGCGCGAAGAGCGGATCGGTGCCGCAGCGGATCGCCGCCGGCAGGTTCCGCGCGCGGAGCTCCTCGGCCAGCGCCTGCGGCAGGTCCTTCGCCGAGGCGATCCGAGAGAGGGTGGCGTCCGCCGCCCGCGCCTTCTCGACGAACTGCTCGATCCGCGCCGCGCCCTCGCCCAGCGCCTGCCGCGGCACGGGCGCGGTCTGGGCCCGAGACGCGAGCCGCGCCGCCACGGCCTCCGGCTCGTCGCGCCCCTCGGTCGCCCGTCGGACCCGCTCCAGAATGCGCGCGCGCGCCTCACCGCTCATCGGGGGCCTTTCCACTGGGCCTGGAAGGTGCCGCCGATCGGGGGGGCGGGGAAATCGCGGTGCCGCGTCCAGCCACCGCCGAGCGGCATCCAGCGGAGACGCGGCGCGCCCCAGCCGAGCAGCTTGATCCCGAAATTCGCGAGCCGCGAGACCCACCCATAGACGCTCGGCCGCGACGCCACCCAGCGCCAGGCCCCGAGCCCATAGCGCGCCGCGCCCGGTGTGAGACCCTTGTCGAATTCCTTCGCCCGATAGGCCCGCATCATCTTCGGCAGCGGGATCCGCATCGGGCAGACCGCCTCGCAGCGCCCGCAGAAGGTCGAG
>CAYORO010000393.1:0-3148 GCA_964406355.1 uncultured Limibaculum sp. | reverse complement strand
CGGTGTCCTCGATCCGCAGCACGAAGCGCCCGCCCGCGCCGTGGCGCGCATGGTGGCGCGCGAACAGCCAGTTGAAGAGCGCGGTGCGCGCGCCCCCGATATGGAGGAAGCCGGTGGGCGAGGGGGCGAACCGGGTGACGACCGGCCGTGCCTCTGCGCGAGCGTCCGCCATGAGCCTCCCTCCGGCCCGACGGCCGGGCCTTGCCGCTGGTCGAAAAAGCGCGGCTCCTTATGGGACAGGGTGCCCGGTCTGGCAAGGCTCTGGCCCTGCGTCGGAATTCCCCGGCGGTGAGGGGCTTTGCGCCGTCCTAGCGTCACCCACCCCGGCAGGCACGGATCCCGACGGCGTGCCCCGGCCGCTCACAGCGTCTCGAGAAGGGCGACGCGCAGGTTCTCCCGGGTGAGCTCGATCGGATTTCCGCCGCAGGTCGGATCTACCAGCGCGCCGTCGAGCAACGCCTCGGTGTCGGGGTCGGTGACGCCGAGATCGCCCAGCCGTTTCGGAATGCCGAGCCGCGCGTTGAACCCCTCAACGAAGCGCTGGAATCCCGCAAATCCGCCCTCGATTCCGAGATAGCCCGCCGCGCGGTCGAACCGCTCGCGGATCGCCGGCGCGTTGAGCCGCAGGACCGCCGGCATCAGCACCGCATTCGTCGTCCCGTGATGGGTGTGGTGCATGGCGCCCACGGGGTGGCTGAGCGCATGGATCGCGCCGAGGCCCTTCTGGAACGCGGTCGCGCCCATCATCGCCGCCGACATCATATGCGCCCGCGCCTCGAGATCGTCCGGCACCTCATAGACGCGCGGCAGGTTCTCGATCACCAGCCGCATGCCTTCGAGCGCGATGCCCTGGCTCATCGGGTGGTAGTGGGGGCTCGAGAACGCCTCGACACAGTGGGCGAAGGCGTCGAGCCCGGTGCCCGCGGTGATCGCAGCCGGCATGCTGACGGTCAGCTCCGGATCGCAGATCACCGCCGAGGGGAGCACTTTTGGATGGAAGATGATCTTCTTGGCCCGCGTCTCGGAATTGGTGATCACGCTGGCGCGCCCGACCTCGGAGCCGGTGCCGGCGGTCGTCGGGACTGCGACATTGGGGTAGATCGCCGCCGCATCCGCCCGCTTCCACCAGTCGCCGATATCCTCGAAATCCCAGATGGGCCGGATCTGACCCGCCATGAAGGCGATCATCTTGGCGAGATCGAGCCCCGAGCCGCCGCCGAAGGCCACGACGCCGTCATGCCCGCCCGCCTTGAAGGCCGCGATCCCCGCCGCGAGGTTCTTGTCCGTGGGGTTCGGGTCGACCTCGGCGAAGAGCGCACGGCCCAGGCCCGCCCCCTCGAGGATGTCGAGCGCCCGGGCCGTGATCGCCAGATCGGCCAGCCCCCGATCGGTCACCAATAGCGGCCGGGCGATGCCCGCCGTGGCGCAGGCCTTGGCCAGCTCGATGATCCGGCCCGCGCCGAAGCGGATGGCCGTCGGATAGGAGAAGTTGGCAACCGGGCTCATGACCGCTCAAACCCCCGCTCGATTTCCCAGTCGGTCACGCGGCGGTCGTGCTCGGCAACCTCCCAGCGCGCCGCATGGACGTAATGATCCACCACGTCGTCCCCCATCGCAGCCCTCAGCATGGCCGAGCCCTCGGCCGCATCGGCGGCATCGCGCAGCGTCGCCGGAATGCGCCGGATGCTCTCATCGGCATAGGCGTCGCCGGTGAATTCGGGCTCGAGCGTCAGCCCCTCCTCGATCCCGGCAAGCCCCGCCGCGATCTGGGCGGCGAAGGCGAGATAGGGGTTGAGATCGGCCCCGCCCACGCGATTCTCCATGCGGATCGCCTTGCTCCCCTCGCCGACCAGCCGGTAGCCGGCCGTCCGGTTGTCCCGGCTCCAGACCGCCTTGGTCGGCGCGAAGGTCGCCGCCACATAGCGCTTGTAGCTGTTGATGTTGGGCGCGAGGAAGAGTGTCACGTCGCTGGCATAGGTCAGGAGCCCCGCGACATAGCTCTGCATCGTCGCGGACATGCCATGCGCAGCGCCCTCGTCGAGGAAGAGCGGCGCACCCTCCGAGGACCAGAGCGACTGGTGGATGTGGCAGCTCGAGCCGGCCGGCGCGTCGGCATACTTCGCCATGAAGGTCGCGGCGTGACCCATGGCCAGCGCGATCTCCTTGGTCGCCTCCTTGACCAGCACATGGGTGTCGGCCGCCACGAGCGCGGTGCCGTACTTCACGTTGATCTCGTGCTGGCCGGCCCAGGCCTCGCCCTTGGAGTTCTCTACCCCGATCCCGGCGCCAAAGAGCGCGTTTCGGAGCGCACGCATCACCCCCTCGGCCCGGGCGGTGGTGAAGATGTGGTAGTCCTCGTTGTAGGGGCTCACAGGCGTCATGCCCCGATAGCCCGCATCGCGCACCGCCTCGTAGCTCTCGCGGAACAGATAGAATTCCAGCTCCGAGGCCATCATGGCCGTCATGCCCCGCTCGGCCAGCCGCGCCTGCTGCGCTTTCAGGATCGCGCGGGGGGAGACCGCGATCTCGTGGTGCCCGTGATGGTCGAGGATGTCGCAGATCACCAGCGCCGCGCCTTCGGCCCACGGGATCCGCCGGAGCGTCGCGAGGTCGGGCTTCATCATATAGTCGCCGTAGCCCTGCTCCCAGCTCGCGGACCTGTAGCCCGGCACCGGCTCCATCTCCTGATCGACGGTCAGAAGGTAGTTGCAGGAATGGGTCTCGTGCACGCCGGCGTCGAGGAAATGGCGCGCGTGGAAGCGCTTGCCCATCAGCCGGCCCTGCATGTCGATCTGGGCCATGATCACGGTGTCGATCTCGCCCACATCCACGGCCACCCGCAGGTCCTCGAGCGTCAGCAATCCCTGCATCTCTGGTCCCTCTGTTGGAGAGGCCCCGCCCCCCGGTCAGGGGCGGGGTGTGTGATGTCAGCCGTAGCGATAGGGCCGTCCGGCCTTCTGCATGTCGGCATTGTAGCGGCGGAAGATCTCGACGACCTTCGCCTTCACCTCGGACTCCGCGGCGATCTCGTCCCAGAAGGCGACCGCGGCTTCCTCGACCTTGGCCCACTCGGCGTCGGGGATCGAGGTGAGCTGGAGCTTGGTGCCGTTCACCCGGAGCGAGGCCTCGCCGCCCCAGTACCACCACT
>CAYORO010000392.1:0-3169 GCA_964406355.1 uncultured Limibaculum sp. | reverse complement strand
GCCCGGTGGACCGCATCGCCGCGGACCGCGAGCGCCCGCTGCGGGTGCGCGTTCAAGTCGGTCCCGGCGGGCGGGGTATCCGCTGCCGTTCCTTCTGAGCGCGCCCCTTGCGGTCGGCCCCGCGGGCGGGGCATGGTCCGCTTCATGAAAAGCACGCTCTTCCGCGCGGGCGATGTGCCTGCCCAACCGGCTTCCGCCGAGACCCCGGCCGAGACCCCGGCGGAGGCCGCCGGTGCGGATCCCGGTGCGGCCCTCCCCGAGGCTCCGGCAGAGGCCCCGGCCCCGGCAGAGGCCCCGGCTGCGACCCTCAGCGAAACCCCCGTGGCGCCTCCGGCGGCGACGGCCCCGGGCGCCGAGCAGCCGGTGCTGTGCTTCCTGGCCGCCATGTGCCTCGTCGACCCGGTGAGTGGCGCCGCGCACTCGATCCGCACCATCCTGGAGACCCTCGGCGCGTCGGGCGCGCGGGCCTGCTCGTTCACCGCCTCGCTGTTCGATTCGAACGCCGAGGTCGCCATGGCCGCGATGTTGGGCGAGAAGGCCGCGGCGCCCGAGGCCGTCGGGCAGATGGTGTTGCTGCGCCAGGCCGGCGTCGACCACTACGTCTACCGCACCGCCAGCAGCCGCGGCCGCAATATGAGCAATGACGAGCAGAAGCGGATGCTGCAGCACTGGGCGCGGTTCCTCGCGACCGAGGCGCGGCCCGACATCGTCGTCTCCTTCGGCGCGAGCGGGCTGGCGCGGCGGCTGCGCCAGATGGCGCGCGAGGCGGGCTGTCGGGTGGTGTTCTATCTCGGCAACGCGGAGACCGAGGGCGAGGGGCTGTTCGAGCCGGGGGACCGGGCGGTCTGCTGCTCGGCCTATCTGGCGCGCCACTATGCCGAGCGCTTCGGCATCGAGTCCGCGGTGCTCAACCCGGTAATCGAGCCCGCGCGGTTTCTGCCCGAGGAGGGCGGGATCGCCCTGCATCCGGCGCTGCGGCGCTTCGGCTTCGTCACCTTCATCAACCCGATCCCGCATAAGGGGCTGACCCTGTTTGCGCGGCTCGCCGAGCGCGCTCATCGCGAGCGCCCGGAGATGCGGTTTCTCGTGCTGGAGGGGCGGATGCCGCGGGAGCGGCTCAAGGACCTGAAACTCGACCTCGCAGCCTGGCCGAATGTGTGGTTCCTGCCCGAGCAGCGGCGGATGGCGCCGATCTATGCGCGGACCTCGGTGCTGCTGGTGCCGTCCTTCTGGCGCGAGGGGTTTGGGCGGAGCGTCGTGGAGGCGCATCTCTCCGGGATCCCGGTGCTGGCGAGCGACCGGGGTGGTCTCGGCGAGGCGCTCGGCGGTGTTGCGCCGCTGCCGGTGCCGGAGGCGTGCTGCGAGAACCATCTGCAGTTCCCCGATGCCGGAGCGGTCGCGCCGTGGTGGGATGCGCTGGTGCGGCTCTGGGACGAGGAGGCGGCCTATGCGGAGGCGGTGATGCGCGCGCAGGCGGCGGCCGAGCCGTACCGCCCGGAGCGGACCCGGGCGGCGGTGATCGCGTACTTCGGGCAGATCGCGGCCGAGATGGGTCGGCCGCTGGCGGTGTCGGCGGGCGCCTGAGGCGGTTGCGTCAGGCGTTGGTCATGGCGTCCATGGTTCCATGGACTTCGTCCCGCGCCTTCTCGAGCTTTGCCCACTGCTTCTCGGCACGTCCGATCGTGATCTTCTTATCGGTCGCATCGTCTCGAGCGCTGCAGGCTGTGTCGAAATCGGATTCCTTCACGGCCGCGTCAAATTTCTTTTGCAATTCCACCATATCTTTTAGCGGCTGCACTGTCTTTTTGAACTCGTTTTGAATGTCTTCGTCGATTTCGGCAAGGTTCTTGGCGATCTCGGCAAAATGATCGCCCTTTTTGAATTTCAAGATCTTTAGTCGGTCTACAAGCTCCTTTTTCTCATTCTTCCGTTTGCGCTCGAAATCTTTCAGTTTGAACTCAGGGTCTTCATACTCCCATTTGAGGTTTTTGACGAGGATCAGGTTCTGATAGACCTTTTGTGTCAGCGGCCGGCCGGCATCGATGACCGCCTGCCATGCCTTGCGCGACTTGGTGTACTGGTCGTCCAGGACCTTGCCTTCCTGGATCGTTTCGTTCGCTGCGGTCGGATTCAGCTTGTAAGTGTCTAAGTATTTCTTCTCAAGTTCGGCCAGAGGCTTCGCGATCGCAAGCCACTCTTGGTACTTGTCTTCAGCCTCTTGATAATTTGCCTTGAGTTTTTGCACCAGCTCCGTTGCGCTTGCGCCAGTTTCCTTTGCTTTGGACAGGATCTCGACTTCGGCTTTGCGATTCTCCGCCCGGATCTTCTGATTTGTCTTCATGTTGACCGCGACCTTGCCATACGGCCAGCCGGTCGCGCCCTTCAGAGCTTCCTGAAGCTTTTTGTCCGTCTCGGCATCGTATTTGCCGGTATCCTTGATGCTTACCTTCTTTTGAAAGGCTTTAAGCGCCTTCTCGAGGTCTTTCGAGAACACGGTCTTGTCTTTTACACTGACCGGGTGGCCTGCCTTCTTCATGTCCGCGTAGAGCTTTGCCAGCGCGGCCTCGTCGTTATCTTTCTTGCCAATAGCGAGCGGTTTGAAACCCATCGAAAACTCCTTTGATTAGCAGTTACATCTGACTGAAGATAGCTGTCCGGTTGGTCACCTGCAACGAGACAACCGTCACATCGGTGCCGCACGCGTCGCTGTCTGGTTCATCATCCGATCGTGCGCCGCACCGCGTCCTGCCAGCCCGCATAGCGTTTTGCGCGGTCGTCCTCGGCCATCGCGGGCTCGAAGCGCCGCTCGAGCGCCCAGGCCTCGGCAAAGCCTGCCATGTCGGGGCAGATCCCCGCCCGCATTCCCGCAAGCCAGGCCGCGCCGAGCGCCGTTGTCTCCGGGATCGCGGCGCGGTCGACCGGACTGCCGAGGATGTCGGCGAGGAACTGCATCGTCCAGTCCGAGGCTGTCATCCCGCCGTCGACCCGCAGCACGGTGTCGCGTGCCGCGTCCCAGTCGGCGCGCATCGCCTCGAGGAGGTCGCGCGTCTGGTAGCCGACGCTTTCGAGCGCGGCGCGCGCCAGCTCGGGTGCCCCCGTTGCGCGCGTCAGCCCGAAGATCGTGCCGCGGGCCTCCGCCTCCCAATAGGGCGCGCCGAGCCCGGTGAAG
>CAYORO010000391.1:0-3173 GCA_964406355.1 uncultured Limibaculum sp. | reverse complement strand
GCTCGGTCCTGAGGAAATCGAGGCTCGCATCGCCGAAAAGCGCGCCGAGATCGAAACCCGGATCGAAGAGAAGCGGGCCGAGCTCGAGGACCTCGACCAAGAGGAGATTGAAGCCCGCCTCGAGGAGAAGCGCGCCGAGATCGAAACCCGGATCGAGGAAAAGCGAGCGGAACTGGAGGACATCGATCGGGACGAGATCGAGGCCCGCATCGCAGACCGGCGCGCCGAGACTCTTGAAGCTGGCGAGCTGCCGGCCTTCGATGCAGATGTTTTTGACTTTGAGCCGGATGGCTCGAGGCTCCTCCAGCGGCTTGAGTCCGACGACGCCATGGATCGGCTCGAGGCAAGTGCGCTGCCTGATGACGTGACCTCCGCGATCACCGAGCGACGCGAGGCGCTCATCGAGGCGATCGAAGCGCGCTTTGGCACCGAGACGGGCACGCAGGTGACCGACGAACCCGACGTCCTGATGTGAGCGGGGCGGGCCTCCCCGCCCGCAACCTTCCGAGCCGCACGCCACCCCGACCGCGTGCGCGGGCCGGACAAGGCGCGTCTGCCGAATGCCCTCCGGCGCGGCAGAGCCGCCCGTCCGGCCCAGTCGCCGTTAGCGAGCTGAAACCCGCTCCCGCTCGGGATGTGTCATTGGCAAGCAGCCATGGGAATTCGCTGAACTTGCATATCTGGCAAGTCTGGTGGCTTGGCTATTCGCATCCATGGCGATTGATCCCACCCCTCTTGATTGCAATCGCCGTAGCGTGGCGCAGCCAGGGCTAATCTGTTGCGTGAGGCGGGGCCGCGGCTCCTTCTCTGACGGCCTCTTCTAAGAGCCAGGTTCGGAACCGCGCGACCTTCGGCTCATCTTCTCCGCCCTTTGGCCGAAGCAGGTAGTATGCAAATACCAAAGGCGTGCTGAGGCTGGCATCGAATGGTCGAATGAGGCGGCCGGACACAAAGTGGTCCGCCGCCATACGGTCCCCGATGAGCGCGATCCCTTCACCGTCGAGCGCGGCCCGAATTGCCATCTCCTCCTTCGTGAAACGCGGCCCCTGAAAGGGATCGACGTCGTGGGCCCCGGCGGCCAGCAGCCATGTGCGCCAACTGCCTTCGTCCTCCTTCCACTCAATGTGCAGGAGCGTGTGGTGCTTCAGGTCCTGCGGGCTCTTCAAGGCTCGGTGGCCGCGCAGAAGGTCCGGACTGCACACCGGCGTCGCCCGCATCGCGAAGAGGCGATCGCACCGCACGTCGTCATAGCCGCCAGGACCATAGCGGATGGCGACATCCGCTTCGCCTCGGGCAAGGTTCACGAGACGGTCGGTGCCGTCAATCCGCAACTCGATGTCGGGGTGGCGCCGGCGAAAACTGTTGAGCCGAGGGACAAGCCACAGCGAGCCGAAGCCAGGGCTGACGCTGATCGTCAGCGTGCCATCGTCCCGCTTGGCCCGCATATATGCCGATCCGGTTGCAAGCTTGTCGAAACCCTCCGTCAGGTGCGGAAGCGCCGATGTGCCGGCCTCCGTCAGACGAAGCGCGCGGGTGAGGCGGTGAAAGAGCGGTGCGCCAACCCAGTCCTCAAGGGTCTTGATCTGATGGCTGATCGCGCCCGGTGTGACATCCAGTTCCTCTGCGGCCCGAGCAAAGCTCAGGTGGCGGGCGGCCGCCTCGAATGCCCGCAAGGCGCGAAGGGGTGGCAAGGCGCGGCGCATCCGATACCTTAAGAAATCTCACCTGCATCACGAAATCATCTGCTTTGTCGCAGGGTTCTTCCCAAGATATCTGATTCTCAGCTCGCGGTTCGGTTTCTCTCGTCCCGCAAATGATGAGTAAAATTGTGGTGTCACAATGGACGGGTCATCCCTTCATCGACTGCGATCCGGGTACGTCATTGGCGTCGCTCTCCTGGTCACGTCGGCTGTGACCTACAGCGCGGCAGGGCTCTTCACGAAAGGAGTCGAAGCCGGTGCGTGGTCGGTGATCTTCTGGCGGGGCATCTTCGCCGCGCTGTCGACGACGGCCTGGGCGGCGGCACGGAGGTCGCTCAGGCGGGAGTTCTTCGGCATGGGGGCCGCGGGGCTGGTCGTGGCGGTGGTCGGGGCCGCCGGGCAAGTCGCCTTCATCTCGGCCTTCAAGCTGACATCCATCGCGAATGTCGCACTTATCTACGCAGTCGCGCCGATCATGGCGGCGCTTCTGGCATGGGCCGTCATCGGGGAGCGCGTTGGGCGTCGGACAGCCCTCGGCGCCGCCGGCGCGTTCTGCGGCGTCGGGATGGTCGTTTGGGGGTCCGTGGGCCGTTTGAACCTTTGGGGAGACGTCCTCGCCTTGGCGATGACGGTTGTGATGGCAATAATCATGGTTATCTATCGCGCACGACCGGAGACACCGAGCGCCGGACCGTCGGTTTTACAGTCCGTATTACTGCTGCCACTCGCGCTTGTCTTCGGCGCTCCGCTCGCCACACATCCTGCCGAGATCGCTTTCCTTGCCAGCTTCGGTATTCTCTTTGCCATCGCGTCGGTGACAATGGCCGAGGGGGCAAAGCGCGTGCCGTCCGGACAAACCGCGCTGATCGGCGCACTCGAGACGCCGCTGGCACCGCTCCTGGCCTTCTTGGTCCTGTCCGAAACACCGCCAATTGCGACGCTGATCGGGGGTTCCGTGGTCTTTGTGGCTGTGCTCGCGTCGATCGTGAAGAAATCTTCACCGTGATGGGGTACACACAGCCGCCATCCGCGGAAGGCCGGCTTGGCGCCTGCGCTCCCACTTGGCCGGAGAGGCTTGCATGGGAGCGATGGCCTTCCGCACCCACCCCGGAACCCCAAATGGGGTTGGGGTATGGCGAGTTGGGCGCCACGGGCCAAACGGGATAGCGGGGGCACAGTCTGGCCCGCACTGCGGGGTCTGGCGGCCTGCCGATATCGCGTATCATCACCTCGTAGGTGAGGGCGGCCTCGATCTGACGCTGGACGGCCACGGCGTCGATCAGCCGGCGAAACCGCGCGCGAACCTCAGGATCGAGCTTTAGGATCTCCACGGCGATGCGCTCGAGCTCGAAGGGATCAGGCATGGCGGCGCCTCACAGCGTCGCACGCCATCTCGAAAGTAATGTGGGCTCTTTCTTTGAGGGGCGCCTCAAGACACCGACTTGCCTCTCTTTTTCTTTCACGCCTTCGTCC